>NZ_JBSGAW010000025.1:0-133678 GCF_053600955.1 Streptomyces sp. NPDC004838
GGGGGGGGTGTTCCGCCTCCACCCCGCGGCCGCCCCCCCCGCGGGGGGGCGGCGGCACGGGGGACCGCCTGGGTGACACCGGTGGCTATGAGTGCCCCGGCCACGGCTGTGGCCAGGGCGAGCCCCTTCCGGTTCTTGACGCGCACGAACATGTCCTGCCGTTCGGTCCAGTCGGTGAGGATGACGGCCACCGCGGTGAAGAGGATCACCCGAGTTGGCCATGTGGCTGTGAGCACGGGCGATGGCGAGGGCAGTCCGCGGTGGCCTTGGCCCTGCGGGGGTGGTGGCGGGACCCGCAGGATGACGTATCGTCAGCTCTGGCGGGTCAGCCTGCCGCGCTTGAGCTGCAACACCTCGTCCGCGGCGTCCGCGACCTCCTTGGAGTGGGTGACGACGATGACGCACTTGCCGTCGTCGTGGGCCAGTTTCCGGAACACCTCGATGATGTCGCCGGCCGTCTCCTGGTCGAGACTGCCGGTCGGCTCGTCGGCGAAGAGGATGTCGACCTCGCAGGCGAGGGCTCGGGCGATGGCCACCCGCTGCTGCTGCCCGCCGGAGAGCTGGAGGGTGCGCCGGTTGTGGTCCGCCGCCTCGATACCGAGCAGGGTGAGCAGTTCGGCGGCGCGCCGCTTTCTGCGGCTTCCCTTGACTCCGGTGATCTCCATGGCGGAGGTGATGTTCTGCGTCGGGGTCAGATAGGTGAGCAGGTTCAGGGACTGGAATACGGTCGCCGCGTGCCGGTTGCGGTAGCGGCCGAGACCGAGCTCGGCGACGTCCTGGCCCTGGAAGCGGATGGTGCCCGAGGTGGGCGAGTCCAGGCCGCTGGCCAGGGAGAGCAGGGTCGTCTTACCGGAGCCGGAGGGGCCCACGACCGCGTACATCCGGCCCGTTTCGAAGGTGTAGGAGACGGATTTGAGGACCACGCGTCGGCGGTTGCCGCTCTGGTAGGTGCGAGTGATGTCGGTCAGTTCCAGGAGGGGTGCGCTCATGTCACTCGCCCTTCGTGAGGATCTCGCGGGGGTGCAGGCGCAGCACACGGCTGCCGGGGACGAGGGTGGCCAGGGCCGCGATGCCGAGTCCGGTGGCGCCGACCTTGGCGATGTCGGAGGGGCCGAGCCGGACGGACATGGAGTCGATCGGTTCGACCTCGGACTCGGGCTCCGGTGCCATACCGCCCATGGGCAGGGTTCCGTTGTCGCCTGATGGCTGGTTCTTGGCCTCGTCCTTGGCCGAGGAGACTTCGCTGGCGAGGAGTTGGTCGCCGATGGCCTGCGACAGGAACCCGCTGCACGCGGAGGCGAGTCCCACGGCGAGGACGGCGCATGCGACGACTTCCGTGAGGTGCTGGCCGAGCAGCCGGGGCTTGCGCTCGCCGAGCGCGAGCAGGATGCCCAGTTCGGTGCGGCGTTCGCGCAGTGCGGAGGCGACGATCAGCGCGAGGATGACGGTGCCGGCGACGGCGACGAGCCATACGGTGACGGTGGCGAAGTCGGCGGTCTTGGTGATGGGTCCGACGAGGGTCCGGTACTGCTTGTCGTTGACGATCAGCGGGAAGATCTCCAGATCCGCGCCCGCGGCCTTGGCGTCCTTCTTCAAGGGCGCCAGATCGGCCGGGTTGGACAAGGTGAAGGTCGCCTCGCTGACGATGCCCTTGTTGGCCCTCTCACCGCTGACGCGGAGCTTGGTGGCACCGTCCGCGGTGACATACACACGGTTCGCGGCGTGCAGGCCCGAGGGCATGTTCGGTCCGGGGGCGGGTTCGTCGCTCTTGAAGATCCCGATGATCTTGAAGTTGTGGACCGTGTATTTGGGCTCCTCGCCGGGCAGCGGCGGTGGGCTCGCCCTCAGGCGCAGCGTGTCGCCGACCTTCACGCCGTTCAGTTTCGCCAGCCGCTGCTCGATGACGACCGCGTTGCCTTTGCTGTTGGGGCGGATACCGCTTCCGGCGGTCACCTTGGCGTCGCCGTTGCGGAATACCGAGACCCCTTCCTGGTCACGAATGCCTTCCACCGTGAAGTAATCGGAGTTTTCATCGATGGGGCCCGCGCCCGGCTGCCGGTAGTTCTTCGTAGTGCTCTCCGAGGGGAATGCGGCGGCTTCCGTCTTGTAGTTGCACCTCACCACCACGGACGACTCGCAGATCTTGTCGGCCACGGCACGGGGCAGATCGCCGGCGGGGCCGATTACTCCCGCTTGGTTGCCGTCGGGCCCGCTCCCCATTTTCCCGGAACGGGACAGGGCCTCCGGGTCCAACCGCATGGTCGCCACGGCGCCCACACGCTGCTTGGCGTCCTCGGCCGCCCGCGCCGCCGCGGACTGGATCAGGAATCCGGACAGGACCAAGGTGCAGATGACGAAGAAGACACCGACGAGCATCGCCGTCTTCCCCAGGTAGCCGGTCAGGCGCCACCACGCCCGTTTGAAGAAGTTCATGGGCGAAGACGCTAGTCAGTACGGCCTTTTGGCCGCGTTTCCCCGGCTGGGGCGAGGATCCGGTTCTCATACACGGTTCACATACGGCATCTGATATACGTGGCGGAACGAAATGACGGGAATACGGTGCAACTCCGCGAGGGCGCGCCGTGCGATGTCCGGAAATTCACAGCGGGCCGGAAAGGGCGGGTGCGCGTGCGCGTACTGGTGGTCGAGGACGAGCAGTACATGGCGCGGGTCCTGGCGATGGGCCTGCGCCGTGAGGCCATAGCGGTCGATGTCGTGCACGACGGTGAGCAGGCGCTGGAGCGGCTCGCCGTGTACGACTACGACGCGGTGGTCCTCGACCGTGACCTGCCGGGTGTGCACGGCGACGAGGTCTGCCGTCGCGTCGTCGCCGAGGGACTCGACTGCCGCATCCTGATGCTGACGGCCGCGGGCCGCCTCGGCGACAAGGTGGAGGGTCTTGGTCTGGGGGCCGACGACTATCTGGCCAAGCCCTTCGACTTCCCCGAACTGGTGGCCCGGCTGCGGGCGTTGTACCGCCGCAGTCCCATGGCCCACTCCCCGGTCCTCACCTTCGCCGACGTCACCTTCGACACCCACCGGCGACGGGTCACACGCGGCGGCGCCGAGATCCGGCTCACACCGAAGGAACTGGCGGTACTGGAGCTGCTGATGCGTGCCGACGGCGGGGTGCTCAGCGCCGAGTACCTGCTCGACAAGGCATGGGACGCCCACGCCGACCCGCTCACCAACGCCGTACGCCTCGTCGTGCACACCCTGCGCAGGAAACTCGGCGAACCGCGGCTGGTGCACACCGCGATCAGCGCGGGCTACTACCTGGGGACCGAGTGAGACTGCCCGCCCGGCGGGGGGCGCGGGCGCGGTCCCGCAGACTCAGTATCCATCTGCGCCTCTTTCTCGGCTTCGGCTCGGCGCTCGCGGTGTGCGCGGCGCTGATGGTGGCGATCATCTATGTCGGTATCCGCTACGTGCCGGAGTACGACCTCGCCACGGCCATACCGGGGCCCACCCCGAGGGATGGGGACGTGGGCGAGACGCACCCGACGTACGCCCTGGAGGATGTCCGGGGGCTCGACGAAAGCGGGTTGATCCGTACCAAGGAGGACGTCTGGTCCGCCGTGCTCGCCGTGTCCGTCACCGGGGTGCTGCTGGTGACGGCGGTCGGGCTCGCCGGAGGCTGGCTGGTCTCCCGGCGCCTGCTCGCCCCCCTGCACGCGATCAACCGGGCCGCCGCGAAGGCGGGTGAGGGAGTCCTGTCGTACCGGATCAACGCCGCGGGTCCGCAGGACGAGTTGAAGGAACTGGCCGACACCTTCGACACCACGCTGGCCCGCCTTGAGGAGTCCTTCGACGCACACCAGAGGTTCGCGGCCAACGCCTCGCACGAACTGCTCACCCCCCTGGCCACGACCCGGGCCATCCTGCAGATGGCCGCCGCCGACGCCTCGAAGGAGGAACTGGCGGAGCTGGTCCCGATGCTGGTGGAGACCAACGAGCGCAATATCCGGATCGTCGAGGAACTGCTGCGGCTGGCCGGCGTCGAGCAGGTGGAGTACGACCCCGAACCGGTGACCCTGGCCGGGCTCGTCGAGGAGGAGGCCGGGGAGCGGGAAGGGGGGAGTGTGCGCCTGGCCGCGGTGGCCGAAGGGGATGGCGAGGTCCGGGGAAACCTCGCGCTGCTGCGGCAGATGGTGCGCAACCTCCTGGACAACGCGGTACGGCACAACGTGGCGGACGGCACGGTGCGGGTGCGTGTGGCGGAAGCGGGGGAGCGGGTGGTTCTGGAGGTGGACAACACCGGGCCCGTGGTGGACCCGGATGTCGTGGACCGGCTCTTCGAACCGTTCTACCGTGCTCAGCCGCGTGTCGGCAGCGAACGCGGACACGGCCTCGGACTCGCGATCGTACGGGCGGTCGTCCGCGCACATGGGGGGACGGTCACGGCGATGGCCAAGCCCGAGGGCGGCCTCACCGTACGGGTCACGCTGCCGGCGGCGTACGGCTGTTGACGTCGCGGAGCCCGGCCGCCGCCCCGGTGTACGGGACGGCGGCCGGGCGCGCGGACGGCGGCGCGGTCGACCGTCACCGCCGGCCGGGCCACCAGGCGGACATCTCACGCAGGGTGTTCGTCCCGCAGTGCACCTCGCCGAAATTCCAGTGGTAGCTGTAGTAGTTGTCGATGTACATCGTCTTGAATCCGGCCTTGCGGTAGGCCGTGGTGACGGCGTGGGTGAAGATGTCCTTGCCGTTGATCACCGGTCCCCACTGCTTGGGTGCGAGGTAGTGCTTCGGGCTCAGCACGACACCGTTGACCGCCCCGGGGATGTAGGAGGCAGTCCAGGGGAGGTTCGGTATCGGCGGTGTCTGGCGCTGTCCCTGGGACTGCTTCTTCCCTTCGTAGCGCCGGCTGATGGGTCCTGTCATATCCGGGCCCATCCGCACGAGCCCGCGGCTGTTGGTCCTCGGTCCGCTCGGCACGTCGAGTAGGCCCAGCTTGGCGTACAGGCTGGGTACCCGGACGATCTCGGAGTCGGTGATGCCCGTCTCGCGCTTGATGATGTCCAGGTTCGCCTTGATGCGGTCGGCGGCGAGCTTGTTGTCGGCCGCGAACCTGCTGGAGGCCAGCACCTCGTCGATGGTCTCCTTCGGGGCCGGGATGTCTCCGGAGCCGCCCACGGAGAACATCTTGGTGCCGCCGTGTCCTTCGCGCTGGGCCTTGCGCAGCAGTTCCATGCCCGCCTGCGGGTCGGCCACTCCGACCCGCCAGCCGCGCGGGGTGTTCGCGGGCAGGAACTGGATGAACTCGTCGACATGGCCCACGTGCAGCCATGAGGTGTCGAGGAGCAGCGGTGACTGCATTCCCTGGGCCGAGAGGAAGTCACTCATCGCCTTCGCGGGCTTGTCGCCGATGTCCGGCTGGTGGCCCATGATGATCCGGCCCACGGGGTAGTTCTTGCCTTTGTGCGTGTGGGGAGGGATGGTCTCCAGGTTGCCCATGGAGTCCAGCGTCCCGCCCTCGATGTCGCGCACCCCGTCGACCTGCATGACGCCCACGCCGGGGCCGCGCACCTTCTCGTACAGCTCCCGGCCCGAGTCCCGTCCCGGCTGCGCCGAGCGGATCATCACCCGGATGGCCCGGGGCTTACCGTCCGGGCCCGGCATGGTCGCGTAGCCCGGCTCGAAGAAGTCCTGCACCCACACGTCGACCCCATCCTTGGTGAACTTCTTGAGGGGCTTGCCGATCCCGGCCGCCTTGACCTGCTTGGCCAGATCCTTGACGAACTTGCGCTGGACCTCGGCGTACCGGTCGGTGCCGGACAGCTCCTTGACCATCACCTGTTGTACCTGCTGGAGGTGGTGGTGGGTGAGGACGGGGGCGACGCGCATCGTCACGTCGTCGGACGCGGACGATCCGCTGTGGGAGACGGTGAAGCGGATGGTGACCCGTCCGTCCCAGGCGGCGGCGTTGCGGCGTACGTCCTTGGCCTCGATGCCCAGTTCCACACCGGCCCGCAGTTCGGACCGGGACAGCTTGTCGGTGGGCTTCAGGTGGACCCAGCGGCCGTCGCGCTTGACGAACAGCCGCGCCTTGGACGCACCCGGGCCCACGGACTTGACGGTGCCGGTGGCACCCTTCGGGGTGCCCGGGCGCGGGACGCTGCGCAGTCGGGCCAGGTCGTGGGCGTCCTGGGCGCCGTTGACGATGTCGTCCGAGGCGTCGTGGCAGGCCGCGAGCTCGGCATCCGTCAACGGCTTGCCTTTGGCGTCCGTGAAGGGACAGCGCTTGGTGTCGTCGTCGACGTTGGGCAGCAGGATCGCCCCGCGCGCCGTCGTCCAGGTGTCCTCCCCGGCCGTGTCCGAGTCGCCTCGCACGTCGACCCGGCCGTCGCGGTTGACGTCCGCCCTCAGATCGGGCCCCGAGGGTGGCGTCGCCACCGCCTGGGTGACCCCCGTGGCTATCAACGCCCCGGCCACCGCGATGGCGAGAACGCTCCCCTTCCGGTTCATGACGCCCATGAACTGTCCCTTCCTTGCTGATCGGTCGAACGCGGACGCTAGCCAACGGGGCATTTGGACAGCGTTTGATCACCGGGAACGAGAACCGGATCGCGGAGCCGCCGCCTCATACCCGGCCCTGCGACCACACGGGTACGGCGAGCACTGTGCGTCGTCCACGGATCCGGAGAGCACCGTGTGTTGTCCACGGGTACGGCGATCAGCGCCCTGTCGTCGTCGGGTACGCGGTCCACGCTTGCGCGCACCGGGACGGGGCGTCGTCTGCGTCGGTGTCGCCGGTGCCCGCACTCCGCGACCGGGTCGCGGCATCGGCGGTACGAACTCCGGTCTCAGACCGTCGGGCGGGCCCCGGTCTCAGACCGTCGGGCGGAAGGGCGCGGTGGCGTACGGCGCGGGGGAGATGATGTGGTGGTTGCCGTCCTGGACCTGGTACACGAGGTGCGCCTGCGCGATGGACGGGTCGGTCGTCTGATCCGGGTAGACCAGGTTGGTCTGGTCGCGGGAGCCGAAGTGGTAGGAGCCGTTGACCCCGCGATGGACGATGCGGCGCAGTACGCGGTTGACCTCTTCGGTGTCATGCGGTGAATCGCATTGCGACCACGCGGCGGCCAGCAGGTGGATCATGTCGTAGCGAATTCCCGCGCTGGAGAATCCGGATGTGCTCCCGAAGCGCTGAAGGAACCGTCGCTCGAATTCATGGCCGAAAGCATCGGCGTACAGCCCGCTGACGGTCGCCCAGAGCATCCCCTCGGCGCGGCCGTCGGCCTGGTCGAGGAATTGGGGAATCGAGGGCGAGTACAGGGCGTACAGCAGGGCGTCCGACGGATCGCGCCGGAATTCGCGTACGAAGGCCACCAGTTGGGCCGTGGCGAATTGGGCGATCATGACGGCGGCGGGGTCCAGATCGCGGATCTTCCCGATGGCGGTGGTCCAGTCCGGCGAGAAGGAGCTGATGTGTTCGACGGCCGGCCGCCATCCGGCTCGCTCGGCCGCCGCCATCGCGGACGGGGTGAACGTCGTCATATCGGTGTCGTCGGTGTCGAAGACCAGAAGGCGGTTCGAAGCCGGGCGCCACGCGCCGGAGTCGCGCAATGCGGTCAGCGTACGGACGAAGCCGATGCCGTACACGCTCTCCCGGCCGCACACCTGGAAGACGTTGCTGAACGTGCCGGACTCGTCGGCGATGAGATCGGCGGCGCTCGCCGACGTCGAATGGTGCAGGAGCGGCGAGCCCGCCGAGGCCGCGGGGAGGAACTGGGCACTGAGCGAATCGCGGGACCGCTGGAGCGTGTATCCGGTGGTGATCGCGTCGACGTCCTCGCCGACGAGCCGTTCGATCGCGTGCTGTATCGCCCGGCCGTCCTGGATGTCGACCCGGAGCGGAATGTGCTCGATCCGGCGGCCGGCGACACCGCCGCGTTCGTTGATCTCGTCCACGGCGAGTCTGGCGCCCTGTTCCATCTGGCGGCCGTCACCGAACCAGTCCCCGGCGGAGGGGTAGACGGCGCCGATCACCAAGGGGCGCGAGGTCGTGATTCGGCGTCGTGGAGGGGCGGGGGCGGACGGGCTCCCGGAGGCGTCGCGTACCGCCGCCTCCAGCCTCAGCGGGCCGATCGTCGGGAAGCCCGCCAGCTCGCCCCGTACCGGGAGGGTGAACAGGTCCCGGTCCAGCGCGATCGCCGTCGCCGCGGCGCGGCTGGTGACTCCCAGCTTGTGCAGAAGCCGCTCGACGTGGGTGGCGGCCGTACGCCGGGAGACCGCCAGGCGGGCGGCGATGGCGGGGTTCGTCAGTCCGCAGGCGATCAGGGTCAGGACCTGTAGTTCACGTCCGGTGAGTCCGGAACGTTCCTCCGGTGAGAACGGCCGGATCTCGACATGGCAGCCGCCGGACGGCCGCCCGGCGGGTTCGATACGGACGCGCAGGATCCGGGGACGGTCCGCATCGGGCTCTCCGGGGAGGGCCGCCGGGTCGGGACCGGTGTCCCAGGCGAAACGCACGGGTGCGGACAGTTCGATGCGTGCCGCTGTGCGCAGATAGCGGGAAAGGCCGGCGGGCACGGTGATTTCGCCGCGATGACGCTCCCGGATCTCGCCCGTGCGAGAAACCACGGCGATCACCTCGGACAAACGAGGCGGATACGTGCTCACCAGGCCATCGTAACCGCGGACCGATTTGCCGCCTTGTCGGTCATCCGACCGACGAATCCGGACGATTTCGCTGACAGCATGCGGGCACCGACCGGACTCCAAGGAGAGGCTCGATGCCCAGAATCGCCAGCTGTACTTCAGCGTTCCGTGAAGTCGCGGATTTCGAGGAATTTGCCGCACACCTTCGGGAACTGCTCGACCAGGCGGCCGGCGCCGATCTCGTCGTGCTGCCCGAACTGGTCACCTTCGAACTCATGACGGCCGTTTCCGGCTGGCGTGACGCCGTGGATCTGGAGCCCCTGGTCGAGACCGTACGGTTCGCCGACCGCTACCGCGAACTCATGGCCCGCGAGGCCGCGGAGCGCGGGCAGCACATCCTCGCCGGTTCGCACCTGGTCCGCACCGGGGACGGCGGGCTGCTCAATGTCGCCCCTCTTTTCGGGCCGGACGGAGCGCTGCTGCACGAGCACGCCAAAACCCATCTCTTCCCGCTCGAATTCTCCCTCGACATCGGCGAGGGAGACGACATGGCGGTCGTGGAACTTCCCTTCGGCGTCGTCGGCGTGAACATCTGCTACGAGTCCGAGATCCCGGAATGCTCGGCGTCACTCACCGAGCAGGGTGCGCAGATCGTCCTCGTCCCCTCGCTCACCCTCACCGAGGCCGGTTTCTGGCGCGTCCGTCACTGCGCCGCCGCCCGCGCCATCGAGAACCAGATCTACACCGTGCACTCCGGCGTCGCCGGCCCCGCACGCGGGCCCTGGCCCGGAGCCTGGGCGCGCAGCGCGGTCCTGGGCCCGTGCGACGCGGGCTGGCCCGACAACGGGGTGCTCGCCGAGACCACCGCCAACGTCGACGCGGTCGCCGTCGCCGACGTCGATCTCCAGCGGCTCGCCGAGAACCGGAAGACGGGCGCCGCGACGACCTTCGCGGACCGCCGCCGACGCGCGGAGCGCTACCGGGCCTGGCCCTCCCACTGAGCCCGCCCCGGCCACCCACCGACCATCCCGATCGACCGGCCACCCACCATCCCGATCAAGGAGACGAGCAGCCATGACCAAGCCGACCGTATGCCTGACCTTCGACTTCGACGCCATCTCCGTCTGGCTGGGCACCATGGGCCTGTCCACGCCGACGTACGTCTCACGCGGCGAGTTCGCGGCGAACGTCGCGACCCCGCGCATCCTCGATCTGCTGGAGCGCGAAGGAGTCACGTCCACCTGGTACATCCCCGGCCTGGACGTCGACACCTACCCGGACGTGTGCAAGCGCATCCGCGACGCGGGCCATGAGATCGGCCACCACGGTTACGCCCACGAAGGGCCGACCAGCCTGGACGAAGCCGCCGAGTCCGAGGTGTTGGAGCGCGGACTCGAAGCCCTCGACCGGGTGCTCGGAGTCCGCCCGTCCGGTTACCGGTCGCCCGCGTTCGATCTCTCCCCGAACTCCACACGGCTGTTGACCGACTTCGGGTTCACCTACGACAGCAGCATGATGGGACACGACTTCGAGCTGTACCGCTGCCGTACCGGCGACGTCATCCACCGTGACCGGGCCGTGGAGTTCGGACGAGAGCTGGATCTGGTCGAGGTCCCCGTCTCCTGGACCCTCGACGACTTCCCCTTCATGGAGTTCGCCCTCGCTCCGCCGATGCTGATGCCCGCGTCCACCGACGTCGAAGGGCTGACCAACCGCTGGCTGGGCGATCTGGACTTCATGGCGGAGGAGGTTCCGCACGGGGTGTACACCCACACCTTCCACCCCCAGTCCATCGGCCGCGCCGGGCGCATCCGCATCCTGGAACGGATCATCCGCCGGGCCAAGGAGCACGGTGCGCGGTTCTCCACCGTGAACCAGGCGGTCAGCGACTGGACCGGGCGGTCCGCCACCGCCCCGGCCACCGGCACTGGCACCGCCGCCGGAAGTCGCTGACCCGACCGGCACCGGAGGCGCTGACTCCACCGCGCACGCCGGCCGGCGACAGAAGGGGCAGCCGGCCGTCGGCCGTCGGCGACCGAAGGGCCCACCAGCCCTGCCGGCCGTGGAACTTCGATGGGCGCGAAGGCGTTACCACAGAGAACGTGCGGGACGCGCGCGGACGGACGAACGGGCAGCCGAGGGGCACGGATGGCGATGTGGGACCGGATCAAGGACCAGGCCAAGGGTCTGCAGCAGGCACAGGGTGCGCGGAGTTCCAGCGGCCACGGACAGCCGGGGGCCAGGACCGGCGGGGGATCGAAGGCGCAGCTCGTCGGCCTGCTCAAGTCCCAGCTCGGCTCCCTCAAGACCGAGCTGAAGAGCGGCTCGTACCGGGACGCCAGCATGGCCATGTGCGCCTTGGTGGCCGCCGCTGACGGGTCGGTCGACCCGGCCGAGCGGCAGCATGTGGAGTCACTGATCCTGCAGAACGACGTCTTGCGGAACTTCCCGCCCGAGCAGCTGCGGCAGCGGTTCAACAAGCACGTCGACCAGTTGACGTTCAACTTCCAGCAGGGCAAGGCCGAGGTGCTGCGGGAGATCGCCAAGGCGGCGAAGAAGCCGGTGGAGGCCAAGGCGGTCGTGCAGACCGGTTTCGTCGTCGCCGGAGCGGACGGCTACATCGCTCCCGCAGAGGAGCAGGTCCTGCGGGAAGCGTGCGCGGCGCTCGGCGTGTCCCCGCAGGAGTTCGGCCTCTGAATCAGGGCGCGGGCCCGGCACGACGGCCCCCGCGCCTCAGCTTCGAGGCATCGTCGCCCAGGGTTTCCGCGAACTGTTCGACGGCCGGTCCTCAGCGGCGTGGTGAGACGCGGGACTTCACTCGCCCTCGCCTATGTCTGTGCCGGAGCCCCGCCCACGTATCTGATCCTCATAGGGGATTGCGTGTGCGGGGCGCCTCCGCGGGACGCTCGTCGGCTCCCGGGTGGGGAGGTGCCTGAGCGCTGTCGTGTCGGCCCGCGCGCCTGGTCTGGCCCAGGAAGACTCCGGCCAAGACCAGGACCAGTCCGCACAGTTGCTGCACGGTCAGCGTCTCTCCGGCGGCGGCCGTGCCGAGCAGTACGCCTGTGACGGGATTGAGCAGCCCGATCAGTCCGACGGTTCCTGCCGGCAGGTGCCGCAGTCCGGTGAACCAGGCGCTGAAGGCCAGCGCGGTGGCGACAAGGGTGACGTAGCCGAACGCGAGGAGCGTCGGCGTGGAGAGCGCGGGCGGAGGGCCCTCCAGGGCTGCGGCGACCGGGAGCAGGAACAGGCCTCCGGCGGTGAGCTGCCAGGCGGTCGAGGCGAGAACGTCGGTGTCGGCGCTCCACCGTTTGGCCAGGATGTGCCCGAAGGACGACACCAGCAGGGCGGCGGCCGAGGCGAGGACTCCTGGCACGTTCACCCCCTCCGTTCCCGTGAGCAGCATGAGGCAGACCCCGGCGAGTCCGATCGCGGCGCAGGCCAGGTGGCCGGGCCGGGGCCGTTCGGACACCAGGGGCCAGGCGATGAGCATCATCGTCAGCGGGGACACCGCCATGACGGTCGAGGCGACGCTCGTCGGAAGCAGTTGGGAGGCGGTGTAGACGAGGACGAAGAACACGCTCATGTTGAGCAGCCCGAGCACCGCGGACCGCCACCACCACGCGCCGCGCGGTCGCCGTCCGCGCAGGGCGAGTAGGGCCAGACCGGCGGGCAGGGCCCGCAGGGCGGCCCCGTAGAGCGGGCGGTCGGCAGGCAGGAACTCGTGTGTGACGAAGTAGGTGGTTCCCCAGGCCACCGGCGCGACCGCGGTCAGTGCCGCCCAGTGCATATTAGCTTCCATGGAAGCTAATATAACTTCCCAGGAAGCTATTATGGGTGCATGGAGCACGGTGAACCCATGGACCGCGTCGCCCGCATCCAGGCGGAGTGGCGGCGCGAGCGCCCCGACGTCGACATCACCCCGCAAGGAGTGATCGGACGGCTGCACCGCCTGGCCGGCCGACTCGCCGGGGAACTCGGCCTCGTCTACGGCCACTACGGCCTCAGCGAGGGCGAGTTCGACGTCCTGTGCGCGCTGCGCCGCGCCGGGGATCCTCACGAGCGGGCACCCGGTGAACTCGCCGCGCACACCATGGTCACCACGGGCGCGATGACGAAGAGAATCGACCGCCTGGAGCGGGCCGGACTCGTCACCCGCCGCCGTTCCGGCGACGACCAACGCGGCCGGATCGTCGCCC
The DNA here is from genome assembly GCF_053600955.1 of Streptomyces sp. NPDC004838. Classification (NCBI taxonomy): domain Bacteria; kingdom Bacillati; phylum Actinomycetota; class Actinomycetes; order Kitasatosporales; family Streptomycetaceae; genus Streptomyces; species Streptomyces sp. NPDC004838. The sequence goes on from NZ_JBSGAW010000025.1 coordinate 12,801, forward strand.
TGACCGGACCTGGACGTGAACTGATCGACCGGGCGTTCACCGACCACATGCGCAATGAACGCCGCCTGCTGGATCTGCTGACGCCCGCCGAGGCCGAGTCACTCGAAACGCTGCTCACGACCTGGCTCTCCCGTATGGAGCATCCGGGTCCTTCCCGCGGCGAGTGACCCACTCCTTTGGGCCGTGACCAGTGCCTTGGGGGGCTTGGGCGGAAGTCCTCAGGAGCGGAGCGGGACCGGTTTACGCAGGAGGCCAAAGGCGGCGCGGTCGTCGATGACCTTGGTCGTTGATGTCAGGTAGATGTCAAAGGTCCCGGGCCGTGATCGGTCCGGGGTCTTTGCGTTGGTGCCCCCGGCAGGATTCGAACCTGCGACACCCGCTTTAGGGGGTTTTCGGGCGGGGCTGTGGCCTGCGGAAATACCAGCCACAGTGTGCCTGACCAGGGAAACGCTCCTCCGTGATTCTCGTGTGTTCACGGTGCTTCCCGTCCCAGTGTGGGTTGAGTACGTGCCAGTGGTTGCTGTCCGACGAGGGCCCGGGATGCTCAGGGAAGCCGGAGAGTGGTCGCAGTGAGGTACGGGCGGAGTGTCGTCAGACCTTCTCAATTCGAACGGAGTGTCCTGAGAGGAGTCGATCCATGTCGTCGGTGTCGGAGGTGAAGACGGTCGCCTGAACTCCCCGCACGGCTTCCCGCACGGCCACAGCCGCCAGAACGGCGTCGATGGCGTACTTGTGCCCGTGCAGGCCCGCTGCTTTCAGCATGTCGCGCGCCATGGTGATCACCTGGTCGTCCGTGTGCACGATGCGGATCCGGGACAGCGTCCAGTTCCACAGCGCCTGTCTCGACGTTACGCGAGGGTCCCACGCCTCCAAGGTCGTGAGCGCCGAGGTGACGATCGGGATGTCCAGCCGCGGAGCCGTCTTGACCAGCGCGGTCATCTCCCGATCGCCCTCAACCGCCTTGGAGAGCGCCTCGGAGTCGAACACGAAGACGCGCTGTCGTGGCGGGTGCAGCTTCGCTCGGGCGGTGCGGCTCACGCGACCTCGTCCAAACCCGCTCGCCGCTCGTCATGCCATCCGTCGATGGCGGCGATACGGTCCAGCACTGCTTGCTGCTCGTCGTCCGTGACGGTGCCGTGCTCTTCTTCGAGACGTTCGGCCAACTCGCGCAATCGGTCCATGGCGTCCTGATGGGCGGCGGCGGCGGCGATGTAGCCGGATACCCCGCGCGCGTCAACGCGTTCCTTGATCGATTCCACCAGCTCTTCCGGCACGGTGATGGTGATCTTCCGAGTGGCCATACTTTAAGTATGCCATGCGCTGTGCGGTGCGGCCCTGACTTCCTCCGGGCCCTCATCTGCACGGGCTGCCCTCGCGACGGACGCCGCGCGGGTCTGCGAGGGGTGTGTCTGGGGGACGCGTGGTCCCACGGGCAGAGCCGCGATTGTTGGGCAAGTGGGCGACCGCGCCAGATCCGGCACTAGCCTCCGATGAAGTACTTGATCGACGAGGAGGTTCGCGATACCGAGGAGTCTGGCCTGGAGTCCGTACCGAACAGGGCCGATCCGTCGGGTGACGTTCGGGAGATCAGCTCCCTGTCCGCTCACGCAAACGGCCTCGGACGAAAGTCCGAGGCCGAATAGGACCCCTCCCCGGGGAGAAGCTCCAGGTTGGAGTGGTGATGCGTTGTGCCCCCGGCAGGATTCGAACCTGCGACACCCGCTTTAGGAGAGCGGTGCTCTATCCCCTGAGCTACGAAGGCGGGGCCTCGCGTATGACGTTGGCGGACGCTCTGCGTGAGCATTCACCCGCGCTGCGGCAAGGGTGGGACCGCCGGTGAGGGAGGCCCCTCACAGGGTAGCGGATCAGCGTGGGGTGGTGGGGCGAGGCTGAGGTGTCGGTCCGGGTTCGTGATCGTGAGGGGTGTTATGGGTTGTTTTTGAGGGTTGTAGCTTCTGTGCCGGTGTGGGTGGCGTCTTTCTCGGTGGCAGGCTGCGCTGGTGGCGTTCTGGGCGAGGAGATAGCCGTCGGCTGCGTCGAGGATGGTGCAGGCCAGGCCGAGGGGGGTGGCGGCTTCTCCGCCGGGCGGTCGTGGGGGACGTGGCGACGAGACGTCCGTCGGCGAGGGAAGCCAGTGGGCCGACGTCGGAGAGCAGGGACGTCCCATGAGGGCGATGGGCCGTGTCCCTTGTCTGGGTGTTGCCGGTCATCCGGCGGTCGTGCTGGCGGTGTTGGGGGAGCGCGGGGGCGGCTTCGGGGCGCTCGGCGGGGGCCGTGCCCAGGCGGGAAGCCCGGTTCGGGGGCCGGGGCCTCCGGCGTTCAGGATCGGGCCACCCCGTGGTGCGCTGGGGCCATGTGGTCGGTGAACCAGTCACGGGCGAGGCTGGTGACCTGCTCCAGGGTGCCGGGTTCCTCGAAGAGGTGGGTGGCGCCTGGGACGACCGCGAGTTCGTTCTCGCACCGCAGCCGGGACTGTGCGTCGCGGTTGAGACCGAGTACGAGTCGGTCGTGGCCGCCGACGATGAGCAGGGTGGGGGCGGTCACGGCCGCCAGTCGTGGTCCGGCGAGGTCGGGCCTGCCGCCGCGGGAGACGACCGCGGCGATCCGCGTGTCAGGGTCGGCGGCTGCCCAGAGCGCGGCGGCAGCGCCGGTGCTGGCGCCGAAGTATCCGATGGCCAGACCCTGAGCCTCGGGCTGCTCACGCAGCCAGCCGGTGGCGTCCGTGAGCCGTCGGGCGAGGAGATCCGTGTCGAAGACAGCGGCCCTGTCCGTCCCCTCTTCCTCGGTGAGCAGGTCGAACAGCAGGGTGCCCAGCCCGGCCCGGTTCAGGCCGGCCGCGACGGACCGGTTGCGCGGGCTGTGCCGACTGCTGCCGCTGCCGTGCGCGAACACCACGATCCCGAGCGCGTCCTCGGGCACCGTCAGCTGTCCCCGCAGCACCAGCGGACCCGCGCGCACATCCGCCTCCCGGTCCTCGGGTGCGGCCTGCCCCGGCGGAGCCCGGCGGGCGCTCACCGGGCGAGCGAGCGCCTCCTCCAGACAGGCGACGACCTCGTCGTCGTCGGTCTGGGAGAAGTCGGCGTAGAACTGCCCGATGGCATCGAAGCTCCACGGTGTGTGCGGGCACACCAGTTCGTCGGCGTCCGCACCCAGTCGCTTGGTCCAGTCGTGCGGTGCCACGGGAGCCGCCAGTACGACCCGTGCGGCCCCGCGAGCACGGGCGATCTGACAGGCCGCACGCGCCGTCGAACCGGTGGCGACCCCGTCGTCGACGATCAGGACCGTGCGGCCCGCCAGGTCTGCCGGTTCCCGTCTGCCCCGGTAGCGCCGTGCGCGGCTTTCGAGCACCTCCAGCTCGCGTGCCTGGACCGCGGCCAGCTCGTGCGGGGTGACACGCGCGTCGCGCACCACCGCGTCGTTGATCACGCGGACGCCGCCTTCACCGATGGCCCCCATGCCCAGCTCCGGCTGGAACGGCACACCCAGTTTGCGTACCAGGCAGATGTCCAGCGGCGCGCCCAGCGCCTCGGCGACCTCCGCGGCGACCGGGACGCCTCCGCGAGGCAGCCCCAGCACCACGATGTCGGAACCCTTGAACTGCTGCAGCCGGGCCGCCAGCCGTCGGCCGGCATCTCGACGATCCAGGAAGTACACGATCCGGCCTCCTCGCCCTGGGGACATGGCTACGCCGTGTGCATGCGCTCCGTACTCCCGGTGGGGGCTGCCGGTGCAGGGGCGTACGGCAGGTCCTGCAAGCCACCCTCGTGCCCCCGCTGGCCACCCTCGTGGTCGCGCGGGTGCGGATGGAGGGTCGGAGCGTCCGCACCCGTCGTGCTTTCAGAGGTGGTGGATCAACCCTCGATCTCGATGTGATGGGGCTTGACCGCCTGAGCCTTGGGGACGGCGACGGTGAGGATGCCGTCGGCAAGGGTGGCGTGCACGTCCTCGGCCTTCACGGCGGAGGGCAGCAGCGCCCGGTACTCGAATCGCCCGGTGCGGCGCGTGGCGCGGCGCAGGACGCCTTCCGGTTCGCGTTCCTTCAGCTCTCCGGTGATGTGCAGTTCCCGTCCGCTGACCTCGACGTCGATGTCCTCGCGGTTGATGCCGGGCAGTTCGCACTCGACCTTGTACGCCGCGTCGGTCTCGCTCAGGTCGGCCAACGGCGCCCAGGCCATGGGCTCCCTCCAGGGCGGTGCGGCGGACTCCAGGAACCGGCTCATCCGATCGAAGAGTTCGTCGAACTCGGCGGCCATCGGCGGGTAGGCCCGCTCCAGCAGGCGGCCGTGCGGGTGTCGTGCGGGCAGAGTCATGAGGCTCACCTCCGCGGATGTGAACTCGAAAGGCCATGTGACTCTTTCCCTCTCCATCATGCGCCGGGGGCCGCCCGGTCTGCGACTCGCACCGGCACGGCACGGATGCCGCGGGAGGGCGTGCTTCGACGGCCGACGATCAGTGCGGCGACGCTCGGGTGGAAGGGCCGTTGACAGGGGCCGTCGCGATCGACTTCTCATCTCCTCGGGGCACCCATCAGCCAGGTCACCATACGGTTGATGTCCGACAGCGACAGGATTCCGACGATTCCGCTCTGGTCCATCACCAGGACGTGGTGTTCGGCGCCGGGCTCCACGCGGGGCAGGAGATCCGCCAGTGAGTCGTCCGGACCGGCGACGGTGGTCCGCGACAGCGGCACCATCACCTCACCCACCGTCACCGTCCCGGTCTGCGCAGGCGGCACCTGCCTGGCGCCGTCGAGCGTCACCAGCCCGACCGGTGCCCCGTCCGCGCCGGTCACCGGAAACGCGGAGTGCCGGTACCGATACCGCGGGTCGGCCAGCAGATCCGCGACCGTCAGGTCCGCGGGCACCGTCAGGGGATCCCTCGTCATGGCGTCACGCACCGGAACTCCGGCGAGCGCACCGCGCACCCGCGCCTGGCGTCCCTCAGCGGTGGCGGCCGCGATGAGGAACCAGCCGATCAGGGTCAGCCAGAGCCCGCCGAGCCCGCCGCCTCTCATGAACACCACAAGTCCCAGCGCTATGAGCAGCCAGCCGAGGACCCGTCCCGCCGCGGTGGCCCCGGCGGTCGCCCGTAGCCGGTCTCCCGTACGCCACCACAGGAAGGCGCGCAGCAGCCGCCCGCCGTCGAGCGGGGCGGCGGGAAGGGCGTTGAAAACGGCGAGCAGCAGGTTGATGCCCGCGAGCCAGGCCGCGACCGCGACCAGGAGTCCGGGCGCGGACACCAGGGCGAGCAGCCACGTTCCCAGGACGAAGAGCCCGCCCAGCAGGAGACTGACCAGTGGGCCCACACCCGCGATCCGCAGTTCCGCCGCCGGGCTCGACGCCTCCGACTTCAGCCGGGCCACACCGCCCAGCAGCCACAGCACGATGTCGTCCACGACGACCCCGTTGCGCCGCGCCACCACCGCGTGCGCCAGTTCGTGGGCGAGCAGTGACACGAAGAAGACCACGGCGGTCCCGAGGCCCGCCGCCCAGTACACCAGCGGGGCATGGCCCGGATACACACCGGGGAACTGGTCCTGTGCGAGACCGAACGCGATGATGCCGAAGATGAGCAGCACGCTCCAGTGGACCCCGATCCGGACCCCCGCGATCCGCCCCAGAGTCATGGTCGCCCGCACAGCGTCTCCCTGCTCGAACTCGCCCCAGGACCTACTGGTGGTGGCCGTTCCCGAGCCGACGCCGAGGGCGTCGGCTGCGATGCCCTGGGATTTCGTGTGAGGGGTGCGAGCCCGCGGACAAGCACCTGCCACATGGGAGAGACGGAAACGACACCCTTCGATCACCCGGCGACGTCGTCGCTTCGTCCATTCTCGTCCAAGAAAGCCTGATGTGGGTGCCGGTGTGGTGTCGGACAGGTGCCACTGGGGCCATCCGGCCCCGGCTCACCGTCCGTGTGCTGCGTCGGGGCCCCCGACTCCGCTTTTCCGCCCTGGCCCGCTCCCTGCCCCGTGGGGCGTGTTCTCAATGATCATGCGGTCGCACGGGCCGCGGGGCGAGCGTGCCGTCGGGCCCGCCGTCGACGCGGGTGCCGAAGGCTCGGCTGTGCCTGTCGAGGACGGCGCGCAGCCATTCGGCGTCCTCGGCCGAGGTGTGTTCCAGCCGCATCCTGCGCGCCTGCAGCGGCACCATCCGCGCGTCGACGAGTCGGCCGGTGTCCGCCTCCACCGAGACCAGGTACAGCACCCGCAGGTCGTCCCGGTAGCTCTCGTAGCCGCGGATGCCCTCGTAGTCGTCGACGAGGTCGCCGCAGCCGTAGAGGATGATCCTGTCCCGGTACACCTCCAGCGGGCGCGGGTGGTGCGAGGAGTGTCCGTGCACGACGTCCACGCCCGCGTCGAGGAGCGCGTGGGCGAAGCGGACCTCGGAACGGGAGACGTCGTAGCCCCAGTTGGGGCCCCAGTGGACCGAGGCGACCGTGATGTCCCCCTGCCGTCTGACCTGCCGCAGACGGTCGGCGAACGCGGACGCGGCGGCCGCCGAAGGCTCCGCGACGACGTCGACACCGGCCCGCTGCCCGGTGGAGGCCCAGTCCTTCGGGATCCCGCTGGACGGCATCCCGAAGGAGAAGACCAGCACCCGCCCGCCGGCACCCAGGGGTACGATCGCCGGCCGCCTCGCACGCACCTCGTCCCGGCCGGCCCCCGCCGTCCGCGGCCCCGCCTCCGCCAGGACGTCGAGCGTCTCGTGGAGGCCGCGCGGGCCGAAGTCGAGCACATGGTTGTTGGCCAGTGCGCAGACGTCCAGCCGGGCTGCGTCCAGGCACGGCAGATTGGCCGGGCTCATCCGGTAGTGGACGCCCTTGCCGGGCGCGAAGTCCCCGTCACCGGTGACGGAGGTCTCCAGATTGACCAGCCGCACGTCCGGCGCCGCCTCGTCCAGGACCGGCAGCGCCTCGCCCCACGGCCAGCGGAAGCCGACCGGCCGGGGGATCGGTCCGTTCGCCGCCTCGGCCAGTTCGACGTAGGTCCGGGCGTCGCGTATGTACGCCTCCCGAAGCGCCGGGTCACCGGGGTGCGGGAGGATCTGATCGACGCCCCGGCCGAGCATCACGTCCCCGCCGAGGAACAGAGTGACTATGCCCTCGTGCACCCTCCCAAGCTAGGACCTTCGCGGGCGACGATGTCGTTTCCGCAGGTCAGGGTGGTCGAGGTGTCAGAGGAGGGGCGGGTAGTCCGTGTAGCCGCGGTCGTCGCCGCCGTAGAACGTGGCGCGGTCCGGGGGGTTGAAGGGGCCGCCGGTCGCGAGGCGGTGGGGGAGGTCGGGGTTGGCGAGGAAGAGGGCGCCGAGGGAGAGGACGTCCGTCGTGCCGTCCTCGACCAGGTGGAGTTCCTCCGGGCCGGTGCAGCGGTCGGCCGGGGTGGACGGGTTGAGGATGAAGGTGCCCGGGAAGCGCTTGCGGAGGTCCAGGGTGAGGTCGCGGGCGTCCGCGGGTTCCACCAGGTGGAGGTAGGCCGGGGCGATGGGGGCGAGCGCGTCGACCAGGGCCCGGTAGGTGAGGTGGGGGGCGTCCTCGGCGATGTCGTTGAACGGGTTCGCGGGGGACAGGCGCAGGCCCGTGCGGGCGGCGCCCACCGTGGCGGCGACCGCCGTCACGACCTCGACCGCGAAGCGGATACGGGCCGTCACCGAGCCGCCCCAGGCGTCGATGCGCCGGTTGGCGTTGGTGGAGAGGAACTGGTGGATCAGATAGCCGTTGCCACCGTGGATCTCGACGCCGTCGAAGCCCGCCTCGACGGCGTTGCGGGCGGCCCGCGCGTAGTCGGCGATCGTCGCGTGGATGCCCTGCTCGTCCAGGGCGAGGGGAGTCACGAAGTCCTTGCGGCCCTCCGTGGTGAGGACCTGGCCGCTGGCGGCGACCGCCGACGGGCCGACCGGGGCCAGGCCGGGCGGCAGCATGCAGGGGTGGCCGATCCGGCCGGTGTGGGTGAGCTGGGCGAAGATCCGTCCGCCCGCCGCGTGGACCGCGTCCGTCACCGGTCGCCAGGCCGCGATCTGGGCGTCGCTGTGCAGGCCGGGCGTGTTGATGTAGCCCTGGCCCACCACCGACGGGTGACAGCCCTCCGTGATGATCAGCCCCGCCGTCGCCCGCTGTGCGTAGTACCGGGCCGTCGACGGGGTCGGCGTCGCGCCGGGGCCGTAGGCGCGGCTGCGGGTCATGGGCGCCATCGCGATGCGGTTGGACAGCCACACGCCGCACAGATCGATGGGGTCGAAGGCAGTCGTCATCACGTTCTCGCTTAGGGGAGGGAGGGCGGTCGTCATGCGTAGTAGCGGTGGACCGACTCCGCCACGCACGCGGGCTTCTCGGAGCCTTCGAGTTCGACCGTGAGGGCGTACGTCACCTGTACTCCTCCTCCGCCGACCCGTTCCGTCTCCGCGATGCGGCCCGCCAGCCGGATACGTGAACCGACGCGGACGGGCGCGGTGAAGCGGACCCTGTTCAGGCCGTAGTTGACGGCCATCGAGATGTCCCGCCGCTCCAGCAGACCGGTGAAGAGGCCGCTGATGAGGGAGAGCGTGAGATAGCCGTGTGCGATGGTCGCGCCGAAGGGGCCGGTGGCGGCGCGGGCGGGGTCGGTGTGGATCCACTGGTGGTCGCCGGTGGCCTCGGCGAAGGCGTCCACCCGGTCCTGGGTGATCTCCAGCCAGGGGGAGTGGCCGAGGTCGGCGTCCGCCGCCGCCTCCAGTTCGGTGAGTCCCGTGATCGTCAGGGGCATCGGTTCGTTCTCCGTGTGTCAGTCGGTGGGCGCGGGGCGGTACGGGTCCAGGGCCCGGCTCGCCGCGCTGTCCAGGTACTCGTCGAGCCGTACGATCCGGTCGTCCCGCACCGTTGCCACCAGGCAGGCGCGGACCTCGATCGACGAGCCGTCCGGGACCGTGCCGCGCAGGACGTGCTGCTGGACGAAGCCGTCGGCGGTCTCGTGCCGGCGCTCCTCCTCGTACCGCATGTCCGTGAGCAGGCCGGACAGCCAGCGCAGCACCCGGTAGTTGTCCTCGGGGCCGATCTCGCGGTTGGTGGTGTTGTGCCAGATGACCGTGTCGGGGGTGTAGACCGTGTTCCGTACGGTCTCGACGTCCCCCCTCTCGACCGCGCGCAGGAACCGGTCGGCCAGGGCGTCGACGGCGGTGGGCACGGAGGTCTCCCTATGCGTCGGGGTGCTCATGTGGCGGGGACCTTCCCGGTACGCGGCTTCGCCGCCCGCGTGTCGCTCCCGGAGCCGGAACCGTCGGTGGAGTGGCGCGGGCCCGCGTCCGTGGGGCCGGTGATCCGCGTCAGCAGGGAGTTCAGCCCGCCGGGCGCGAACATGATCACCAGGATCAGGAGGGCCGCGTACAGCATCGTCGCGAACACCGAGCCGTCGATCCCGCCGCCCCCGCTGGTGCCGCTCAGGAACGGCAGGCTGTCCGCGTGGCGTGAGAGCAGGAGCGGCAGCGCGGAGACGAAGGCCGCTCCGGCGACCGCGCCGCGTACGCTGCCCAGCCCGCCGATGATGACCATGGCGAGGTAGTCGACGGAGGCGAGATAACCGAAGGAGTTCGGCACGATCCACTGGGAGGCGAGGGCGAGCATCACGCCCGCCGTGCTCCCGTACACCGCGGCCAGGACGAACGAACTCGCCTTCGCGCGGGGCACCTTGATGCCCATCGCCGCCGCGCCGATCTCGCTCTCGCGCATCATGTGCAGGGCGAGGCCGGGGCGGCCGTTGACGATACGGCGGGCCGCGACGTATCCGATGGCGACGATCACGAGCCCGAGGAACCACAGCTTCTCCAGGCCCCCGAACGGCACCCCCAGCACCATCGTCTCGGAGGCGTCGGAGAACTCGAAGCCGCCGATGTTCAGCGGAGGCACGGCGCGGCCGGCCGGGCCGCCGGAGAGGGGGATGACCTTGGTCAGCAGATGCTGACCGAGGAAGACCAGACCGATCGAGGCCACCGCCAGATACAGGCCGCGCACCCGGCCGGCCATGGGACTGAACGCCGCGCCCAGCGCGCCGGAGAGGACGATCGCGCCCACGGCGGCCAGGGCGGTCGGCCAGCCGAGGCCGCCCAGCTTTCCGTCCGGGCTGCCCGCCAGGAACGCGTACAGATACGCGCCGCTGCCGAGGAAGAGCGCGTGGGCGAGCGAGAACTGTCCGGCCACCCCGACCTGGATCGTCAGACCGATCGCGCCGATCGCGGCGGCGAGCGTGAACACGCCCAGCTGCATCCAGAATTCGTCGAGGTAGAACGGCACCGCGATGAGGACCAGGACCAGGATCGCCGTGATCGCTCGGGGGCGTGAGACGAGCCGGCGGAGATCGCGCCGGTGGTGGTCGGACGTCTTGCGGTCGGACGTCTTGTGGCTGGGTGTGGTGTGGTCGGGTGTGGTGCGGTCGGGTGTGGTGCGGTCGGACGTGTTGCGGCTGGGGGTGCCGTCGGGTGTGGTGCGGTGGTCCGGACGGCGGGCGTCGGAGCGCTGGGCTCGGGAGCGGCTGGAGTCAGACACGGGCCACCGCCTTCTTGCCGAAGAAACCGTCCGGGCGGACCAGCAGTACGGCGAAGAGCACGAGGTAGGCGACGATGCCCGACAGCCCGTGGCCGAAGGAGCCGAGCCCGGATTCGTACGTCGCCGTGAGCGACTCGGCCAGCCCGAGGGCGAGCCCGCCCACCAGCGCGCCGCCGACGGAGTCGAGGCCGCCGATGACCGCGGCGGGGAAGGCCCGCATCGCGCTGTTGGAGAGTCCGGGATCCACACCGGGACTGGGGAACGACGCCAGGAAGAGACCTGCCAGCGTCGCCATCACACCGCCGATGATCCAGCTCGTCGCGGAGACGCGGGACAGCCGTACGCCCATCAGCGCGGCGGTCTCGTTGTCGGCGGCGCTGACCCTCAGCTTCAGGCCCCAGCGCGTGTAGCGGAACGCGGCCAGGAAGCCGATGATGACGACGGCCGCGAGGCCGAGGGCCACCATGCGCACCTGGGGCACCGTGATCGGGCCGATGTGCATCTCCGCCGAACCCCACGGCTCGGTCATCGGGATGGTGCGGTCGCCGATCCGCCGCGTGACCTCGGTGATGGCGAGGATGTTGATGCCCAGCGTCATCACGGTCAGGCTGATGTGGCTGCGGTCCCGCGAGAAGCGCATGAACACGCTGTGCGTCACCCAGCCCACCGCCGCGCCCGCGGCGAGACCCGCGGTCAGACCGAGCGGGAAGCCGTGTTCGGCGCCCACCTCGGCCGTCACATAGGTGCCCACCAGCAGGAACGCGCCATGGGCGAAGTTCAGTACGCCCGTCGCCCGGTAGATGATCACAAAGCCGAGTGCGATGAGCGAGTACAGCGCCCCGAGCGATACGCCATTGACTATGGCCTCAAGTAGCGTGATCACGGCTCTCTCCGAGGGGGTTCGGTGTCGGGGGCGGTGGTGGTGTCGGTGTCGGTGTTCGTGCCAGGGTCGGGATCGGGATCGGTGCCGGTGCCGGTGCCGGTGCCGGTGGCGCGTCCGGGTCCTGGTCCGGGTCCGGAACCGGGTTCGGTGGCGGGGGACGCTTCCGTGTCGGCGTCCGTCTCGTTACCGAGGTACGCGGCGATCACCAGCGGATCGTCCTGGATCTGCCGGGGCGTCCCGTCGGCGATGACCCGGCCGGACTGAAGGACCGTCACATGGTCGCTGAGGCCCATCACGAACGGCATGCTGTGCTCGACCAGCAGCACGGTCAGCCCGCGCTCCTCCCGGACCCGCAGCACCGTCTCGGCCATGGCGTCCGACTCGGCGTCGTTGATGCCCGCCACCGGCTCGTCCAGCAGCAGCAGCGTCGGCTCGGAGCAGAGCGCGCGGGCGAACTCGACCTTCTTGCGCGTGCCGTAGGGCAGATTGCCCACCTGGTGGTGGAGGAGGTGGCCGATGCCGGTGGCGTTCGCCGCCTCGCGTACGCGAAGGTCGTCCGCCCGGCGCTCGCGGCGGGCCACGGGCAGTCCGAAACCGGTCGCGAACAGCCCTGCCTTGGTGCGGTAGTGGCGGGCGACGCGCAGACAGTCGTAGACGCTCAGCTCCGGCGGCAGCACCAGATTCTGGAAGGTACGGGCCACGCCCCGGGAGGCGATGGCCGCCGGGCGGAGCGCGTCGATCCGCTCTCCGCGGTGGCGTACGGTCCCCGCGGCGGCGCGGTACACCCCCGTGATCGCGTTGAAACAGCTGGACTTTCCTGCGCCGTTGGGGCCGATGAGCGCGTGCACCGTGCCGGGGCGTACGGAGAAGGAGGCTTCGGCGACGGCGGTGACCCCGCCGAAGCGGACGGTCACCCCGTCCACTTCGATCTCCGGGGGCGTCCCCGTGGCGCCTGGCGGCACGCGTTCCGCGGTCGCCGTGCGGGTGTCAGTCATGGGTCGTCGTACCTCCTTGTGCCGACGGGGGGCGCTCTCCGACGCCGGTGGTGTGGCTGTTGGCGGCGGTTGCGGTGCTGGTGTTCGTGCTGGTGCCGCGTCCGCGTCCGCGTCCGGGTCCGGTGGCGGCGCCGACAGCCGTGCCGCCGCCCAGACTCAGCCGGCGCAGCATCTCCGAGTCCGTGAAGTCCGACGCCGGGCCCTGCGCGGCCACGAGCCCGCCGTCGACCGCGTACACCTGGTCGGCGATGCCCAGGGCGAGCCGGGTGTTCTGCTCGACCAGCAGCACCGCCACCCCGGAGTCGGCGATCGTCCTGACCGTGGCGGCGATCTCCTTGGCGACCATCGGCGCGATGCCGAGGGACGGTTCGTCCAGCAGCAGGACCTTCGGCGCGCTCATCAGGGCCCGCCCGATGGCCAGCATCTGCTGCTCGCCGCCGGAGAGCAGTCCCGCGCTCTGCGCCGACCGTTCCTTGAGGATGGGGAACATCTCCAGGACCCGGTCGAAGCTGCGCTCGGTGTCCTTGCGGGACTTCACCGAGAGCCCTCCGGCGTGCAGGTTCTCCGCCACGCTGAGCGAGGCGAAGACCCTGCGGCCCTCCGGGACTTGGGCCAGTCCGGCCCTGACGATCCGGTCGGGCGAGGTCCGCAGCAGATCGTGGTCCCCCAGCCGAGCGCCGCCGCTGACGGCCTGGCCGCCGTGCAGGGAGATCGTGCCGGACAGGGTGCGCAGCAGGGTGGTCTTGCCCGCTCCGTTGTTGCCGAGCAGGGCGGTGACCCGGCCGGGATCCACGGTCAGCGAGATCCCGTTGATGGCGTCGGCCGTTCCGTACCGGACGACCAGCGATTCGACGTTGAGCATGGGCTACGCTCCGGCGGCAGGCGATGCGGGCACAGGTGTCTCAGTGGTTTCTGTTCAGCTCGCGGGCTGGTACTTCAGCGCGAACGGGCTTGCCTTCGGCTCCTCGACGATCGACACGCCGTCCACGGCCTTGGGGTCGGGCTTGACGATGAAGGACTCGCGGGAGGCGGGCTTGCCGGGTTCGGAGAAGTCCAGGGCGACCTGCATTCCGCCGGAGTCCACGTTGGTGACCTCGGTCAGCGCCTTGGCCACACCGTCGCGGGTGAGGTCCTTGTTCTGGCAGGCCCTCTCCAGGATCGTGTGGTAGGTCAGGGCGAAGACATAGCCCGCGCCGACCGGGGCGGTGATCTCGGTGCCCGGGTACTTCTTGGCGTAGGCGTCCCGGATCTTCTTGACCATCTCGGTGTCGGCGGAGAACGGCGAGGTGTTGCTGGTGAGGACCAGCCGCTCGGTCAGCGCCTTCTGGGCCGGTCCCTTGACGGAGGCGGCCGAGATCAGGTTGCTCGCCAGCACGGTCGCGTCATAGCCGCTGGAGTGCACCAGCGAGGTGACGGCGACGGTCTGCCCGCCCGCCGTGCCCATGACGATGACCTTGGCTCCGGCCTTCTTCATCGCCGCCACCTGCGCGGTGAGGTCGGTGCTGGTCGGGTCGATCTCGACGGCGGTCAGCTTGAGTTTGAACTCGTCGGCGGCGGCCTTGACCCCGGCGAGGGTGTTGGTGCCGATGCCGCCGGGGTAGTGGATGACGCCGATGGCGTCGCCCTCGGCGAGCTTCTTCTGCTCCATCAGATAGCTGATGCCGTTGATCGCCTCGATCTCGTACGGCGATCCGACGAGCGGGGCGGTAGGGATCTTCAGCAGGGCGCCGTCGTAGGAGCTGGGCAGGACGACCATCTTGTCGGCGTTGATCTGCTGCTGTACGGCGAGTACGTCGGGGCCGCCCGCGAAGTTCGCGATGCCGACGACCTCGTTGCGCAGGGCCGCGTAGTGGACCACGGACTTCTGCACGTTGTACTGGTTGTCCTTGGCGATCGTCTGAACCTTGCGGCCGCAGACCCCGCCCTTGGCGTTCTGCTCCTCCCAGTAGAGGTCGTTGCCGGCGAGCCCCGCCTTGCCGAGTGGGCCGATGGGGCCCGAGAGGTCGGTGAGCACACCCAGTTTGATGGTGTCGTCCGTGATGCCGACACCCGTCTTGACGTCGTCCTTGCCGCTGCCGGATGAGGACGAGGAGTCGCTGCTGCCCTTGCTGGAGCAGGCGGTGGCCAGCAGTGTCAGGGACACGGCCGCGATGGCGGTACGCAGTGTTCTTTGCATGAGGGTGGTCCGTCCAGGAGAGGGAAGTCGGTGCGGCGGGCGGGCGCTGAGGCCGCCTCGGGGCATGGCGGGCCGACCCGGTGGCGGCGGGAGGCCGCTCTCCCGGTGGGGCCGGATGAGGTGCGGGTGGTGCGCGAGGTGGTCAGGGTGGTGCGGGTGCGGGTGCGGGTGCGGGTGCGGGTGCTCAGGGTGCTCAGGGTGCTGCGGGCACGGAGGGCGTCGGCCGGTCCGGACGCTGGGGCCCCAGGGCGGGGATGGTGCCGAGGGCGGATCCGGGGTCAGGGGGTCCGGGTTCCCGTGTCGGGGTGTAGGGCCCGTACCGGTGCGTCGTGCTGGTGTGCCGTACGGGCCGGGGTGCGGTTCGTGGCGCGGGGCCGGGGTGCGGCTCGCGGTACGGGTGCGGCGTGCGGGCCGGGATGCGGTGGCCGGGTGACGGCGTCGGGCGGTGTGACCTCGCGGGCCGGGCCACCGGTCGGCGTACGAGTTCGGTGTACGGGTTCGGCGTACGTTCGGGGGTGCGGCGAGCCGGGGTGCCGCGAGCCGAGGGGCCGGCCCGCGCGGGTCGCTCAGACGCGTCCGGCCGCCCGGTCGGCGAGCCAGCCGTCGTACAGGACCTGGGCCTCGTCCGCGTCCTTCTCGTTCAGCGGCCGGGTCTGGTGGGTGATCTCCAGATGCACGCCGCTGGGGTCGAAGCAGTACACGGAGTGCCAGACCCCGTCGTGGTCGACCGGTCCGCGGACCTCGACGCCGTGGTCCTTGAGCTGCTGCGTCATCGCTGTCAGCTCCTCATCCGACGACACCGACAGGGCGACGTGCTTGGCCCACCACTCCAGGCCGTCGTCCTTGGCCTCGTAGTCGCCCGACACATCGAAGAACGCGATGCACTCGCCGCTCTTCAGCTCGTAGAACACATGCAGGAACGGGTTCATCGACTCGCCGCCGCTGGTCGTGGCCCGGTCCTGGCGGACGGCTCCGACCAGCTTCGCCCCCACGGCCTCCGTCCAGAAGGCGTGGGTCGCTGCCAGGTCGGTCGTCTGGTAGGCGATGTGGTTCATCGCGAGGGGAGTCACCATGGCTTCTTCCACTTCTGTTCGTTCGTCTGTTCGTTCGTCGATCTGTGGATTGATCCTGTGTCGGTCCAGCTGGTGTACGGCTACGGCTACGGCTACGGCTGTGGCCGTGCCCGCGCCCCATGTCGTACGGCTGACGCGGTGGCGTCGGCCCGTCGCGGCGGGTCGGTCCCCGTCGCTCAGGCCCTGGCGCGGGGACGCGGGGCCAAGGCCCGCATCGCCTCGTCGTAGGGGCCGGGGGCGGCCGGGGCGACGCACCGGTTCTCCATGACGCCGAGGCCGGCGACCTCGCTGCGCACCACGTCACCGGGGGCGAGGAAGAGCTGCGGCTCCCGGAAGAAGCCGACCCCGGCAGGGGTCCCGGTGAAGACGATGTCGCCGGGCCGCAGCGGGGTGACGGTCGAGAGGAAGGCGATCAGTTCCGGGACGTCGTGGACCATCTTCGCGGTGGTCCCGTCCTGGAGGAGTTCGCCGTTGACCCAGCAGCGCAGGGCGAGGGCGTCCCGGTCGGGGAGTTCGTCCACGGTGGTGACCCACGGGCCGATGGGCGCGAAACCGCGGAACGACTTCGCCAGCGAGAGCTGGCCGCCCTGCTGGACGCCGCGCGCGGACAGATCCTGGCCGACGGTGATTCCGGCGACGTGGTCCCAGGCCCGGTCCGCGGTGACGCGGTCGGCGTGGCGGCCGATGACCAGGACCACTTCGACCTCGTAGTCGACGCCGTCCACGGGGATCTCGACATCGTCGTACGGGCCGGTCACACAGCTGGGGAACTTGGTGAAGGTGAGCGGCAGCGGACGGGTGCCCGCCTGGCCGTTCTCCTCCAGATGGTCGTGGTAGTTGAGGCCCACGCCGAAGACCTGGCCGGGCAGGGGCACCGGAGCCTGGAGTCGGCGAGGGTCGAGTTCACGCCAGTCGAGGTGATGGTCATCGGCGGCCCAGGCGAGGAAGCCGGGCCAGTCGCCGTACACCCGGTCGGGTGTGGAGAAGCGGTCTCCGGACGGTTCTGCCAGGCCGGCGTAGCGGTCACCCTCGATCAGAACCGCCTCGCCGTCGACGCATCCCAGGCGCATAGGGACCTCCAGAACCTTCGGGAAACGTGGCCGAAACAGTTGGTGCCGCTATTAGAGCCGAAAGGCCATGCGTGCGCAAGCATTTCCTTGAAGTTGCGTGCTCATGCATGTTAATCTCCGAGTGGAGGTTCACCATGACGCTGAGTGCCGCCGTGTACGACGCGGCCGTCGCCGTCCCTCCCTGGCGGGAGGGGCGCGGCGCGAGACGCATCGCCGTACACGCACATGACGAAGACAGCCTGACCCTGGCCTGGCAGGCCGGCCGGGCCCTGCTCGACCGGCAGCCGGACCGGCGCGTCGCCGCGCTGCTTCTGGCCACGACCACCCCGCCCGCCGTCGACGGGGGGAACGCGTCGGTGCTCGCCGAGGCCCTCCGCCTCGATACGGACGGGCTCCTCGTCCAGGAGTACTCGGGCGGACTCTTCGCCTCCGGAGCAGCCCTGGCCTCGGCCGCCGCACTGGTGTCCGCGGGTGTCGCGCCCGCGCTCGTCCTCTTGACCGACGCGCGGCGCGGCAGTGACGGGAAGGCGCTGGGCTCCGGCGCGGCGGCCCTCCTGGTCACGAAGGAGGGCCCGGTCCGATTCCGGATAGCCGCGGCGGGGGCGGACAGCGCCCGTGAGGTCTACTCCCTCGGCGACGGGCTCGTGGACCATGAACCGGCCTTCACCCGCTGGCTCGCGGCGCGGGAGTTGCCTGCGGTCGTGTCTGGCGGCGCGGCTCTGGGCCTGGGTGCTCCCGGCGGCGCTGTCCCGGCTGTGGGTGCTCCCGAGCGTGCCCTCCTTGACCACACCGTCACCCTTGCGGCGGGCTCCCGCGGCATCCCCGGCACCGGTCACCTCGGCTGCGCGGCGACCTGGGTAGAGGCGGTGGCCAAGGCGGAGGCGGCGGTGACGGACGCGGCGGTGGCGGAGGCGGCGGAGGCGTCCGGGGTCGATGCGTCCGGGGCCGATGCGTCGGCATCCGTACGGGCGGCTGCCGCCGACGGCGGCGGCCCGGACGACGATCCGGGCCCCGGCTCCACGCCCGCGACCGGCGAGATCCGCGCGACCCGCGTGCACGTAGACATTCGAGGCGGCGCCCGCTACCTCCTCGAACTGGACTTCACACAAGGTCGGCCGACTTCCCCCGCCCCCACCCGTGACGACGGCCCGCCACCGCCCCCGGCCCCCGACGCAGGCGGCTTCACTCCGTACACCTCGCAGGCACAGGCATGGCGGGACCGGCGCGAGGAACTGCGCCTCATCGGAATGCGCTGCGACGCGTGCGACGCCCCGCACTTCCCCGCCGCGCCCGCCTGCCCCGTACACGGCCCCGCCGCCGAGCTGCGCCCGTACGAGATGACGCTCACCGGCCGGGTGCTCACCCGCACCCGTGACCATGTCTTCCCCGTCGGCGGGCCGCTGACGGCCGCCGTCGTCGAACTGGCCGACGGAGGCCGGTTCTACGGTCAGGTCGCCGCCGGACACGACGTCGCGATCGGAGACCCGGTGGAGCTGGTCCTGCGCCGTATCGCCACCGGCGCGGACGCCGCACCCCGCTACTTCTGGAAGATCCTCCCGGCCCCCGACGGAAAGGGACGTTGACCATGCCGCTGTCCCGTGAGGTCGCCGTCATCGGCACCGGAGTGACCCGCTTCGGCGTCCTGTACGACCGCTCGTACATCAGCCTCGTCCACGAGGCCGCCACGGCGGCCATGGCGGACGCCGCCGTGGACCCCGACCGCGTCGAAGCCGCCTGGCTGGGCACCGCCGAACCGCAACTGGCCGCCCTCGTCGGCGACTCGGGCGCGGCCGTCACCGAAGCCCTCGGCTTCGCGCCCCGCCCGGTCACCCGCGTCAGCAACTTCTGCGCCACCGGCATGGAAGCCGTGCGGGGCGCGGCGCTGGCGGTCGCCTCGGGCGAGTACGAAGTGGCCCTGGCCATCGGCGCGGAGAAGATGCGCGACGTGCCGCCGCGCGGCTCGCTCGTCGCCAAGACCGTCGAGCAGTCCCACCCCGTGCTCGCCAAAGGCCGTACCGCGCCGGGCCAGTTCGCGCTGGTGGCCGCCCGCTATCTGCACGAGTACGGATACGGCCGCGAGGTGCTCGCCGAGGTCGCGGTGAAGAACCACGCCCATGCCGTGCACAACCCCAAGGCCCACTTCCGCACCGCGATCAGCGCGGACCAGGTCCTGTCCGCGCCCGAGGTCGCCGAGCCGCTCGGACTGCTGGACTGCACCCCCACCACGGACGGAGCGGCGGCCGTCGTCGTCGCCTCCCGCCGCTGGGCGGAGCGGCACGCCGACCACTACGCCCTGATCGAGGGCATCTCCGTGGCCTCGTACGCGGGCTACTACCCGGCCCTGTTCCGGGGCGACAACGACTTCCTCGGCTTCCGGGCCACCCGCGACGCGGCCGACGCCGTCTACCGGCAGGCGGGCATCACCGACCCGCGCGCCCAGCTCGACCTCGTCGAGTGCCACGACTGCTTCACCATCACCGAGATCGTCAACACCGAGGACCTGGGCCTCTTCCCGCGCGGACGAGGCGCGGCCGAGCTGATGGCGGGAACCACCCGCGCCGACGGCGAGATCCCCGTCAACGTCTCCGGCGGTCTCCAGTCCTGCGGCCACCCGGTCGGCGCCAGCGGCGTACGGATGGTCGCCGAGATCACCGACCAGATCACCGGCCGGGCCGGGGAGCGCCAGGTCTCCGGCGCCCGCCGCGGCCTCGCCCACAACCTCGGCGGCCCCGGCGCGGTCGCCGCCGTCACCGTCCTGGGAGCGCCATGAGCACCACCCCGCACCAGCGCCTGTCCCTGTACGGACACCGGCTGGCCGGCGCCGGACCGCTGCGGGCCGAGGTCCGCGCCTTCGTCGCCGACGAGATCGCCGCCGGGCACTGGGTCCCGCGCTGCGACAACTGGCTGATCGGCTGGGACCCGGCCTTCAGCGAACGGCTCGCCGCCCGTGGCTGGGTGGGCATGAGCGTTCCCGCCGCGTACGGCGGCCGGGAAGCCGGAGCGCTCGCGCGATTCGTCGTCACCGAGGAACTCCTCGCCGCCGGAGCCCCCGTCGCCGCCCACTGGATCGCCGACCGCCAGACCGCGCCCCAACTGCTGAGCTTCGGCACCGAGGAGCAGCGGCAGCGCTTCCTGCCCGCCATCGCCTCCGGGCGTACGCACTTCGCCCTCGGCATGTCCGAACCCGACTCCGGCTCTGATCTCGCCTCGGTACGGACCCGTGCCGTACGGGCCGAGGGCGGCTGGCGGGTCACCGGACGCAAGATCTGGACCAGCGGAGCACACCACGCCCACTATCTGACCGCCCTGGTACGCACCACACCGCGCGACGAGAGCACCGGCCGCCACGACGGGCTCAGCCAGCTGATCCTGGACCTCGCCGACCCCGGCATCGACGTCCGGCCCATCCGGCTGATCAACGGCGAGGCCCACTTCGCCGAGGTCGTCATCGAGGACGTGTTCGTACCGGACACGATGGTGCTCGGCCGGATCGGCGAGGGCTGGCGGCAGATCAACGCCGAACTCGCCTACGAGCGCAGCGGTCCCGAACGCGTCCTGTCCACCGCACCGCTGCTCCTCGCCCATCTGGACGAGATCGCCGCGGGAGCGGTCGGTGCGGGGGCTGTCCGTGCGGGGGCGGTCGGCGCGGACACGGGTGGCGCGGACACGGATGGCGTGGACGCGGACGGCCGCACGGGCGAGGGAACAGGAAACGGAACGGGTGAGGGAGCCGACGGCCGGGCGGCTCACGGCGGCGGCGGGGACCCCGTCGGGCTCGGCCTCGCGCTCGCCCGGCTGTCCGCGCTGCGCCGGCTGACCGCGTCCGTGGCCGTGGAACTGAGCGGCGGGCACGCCCCGGACGTGGCCGCCGCCCTCGCCAAGGACCTCGGCACCCGGTTCGAGGGCGAGGTTGTCGACGTCGTACGCCGCAGTCGGCACGGCCGCCCCGGCCCCACCGACCCCGACACCGACCGGCTGCTGCGCCAAGCCGTCCTCCAGCAGCCGGGATTCACCCTGCGCGGCGGCACCACGGAGATCCTCCGCGGTGTGGTGACCCGAGGAATGGGACTGCGATGACCACCACAGCGACCACCACCGGGAGCACCCCCACCGTGACCACCACCGTCACCGCGCCGCAGCGGGACGCCGACCACTTCGGCGCCCTGGACGACGCGGTCGCCGAGATCGTGCACCGGCACGGTGCGAAGGCCCAGGAGCCCGAGGGCCGCAGACGGCTGTGGGACGCGCTGGAACAGGGCGGGTTCACCCTGCTCTCCATTCCGGAGGACAGCGGAGGCTCGGGCGGCGGCCTCGCCGAGGCGGCGGTGGTGCTGCGGCGTTGCGCGTACGCGGGGGTCAGACTGCCCCTGGTCGGTACCTTGCTCGGCGCGTGGTCCTGCGCCTGGGCGGGGGCGGAGATCCCCGAAGGGCCGCTCGCCTTCGGCTGGATCCAGGACGGCACGGACAGCACGTACGGCACGGACAGCACGTACGGCACGGACACCGCGTACAGCACGAACAGCACGGGCGGTCCGGTCAACGTGGGCGACGCGGGCCGAACAGCCGGCCCGGACAGCGCGCACGGCACCGACGGCACGGAAGCCCCGGACCGGTCGGGCGGCCCGCGCGAGCAGGCGGTCCGGCTGCCGTGGGCCCCCTTCGCCGACCATCTCGTGCTCCTCGACCACCCCCGCCTGATCGTCGCCGACCGGCGGAGCGCCGACGTACGCGAACTAGCCAACGACGACGTCGGCGGTACGTTCACTGGCGAACCGGTGGGGGAGACCACCGCCCTGGCCGCGCTTCCCGGCGTCAGCTCGCGCTATCTGCCCACGGCGGGCCAGGCCCGCCTCAGAGCCGCCCTGCTGCGCTCCGCCGAACTGCACGGAGCCGCCGCGGCGGCGCTGGACCAGGCAGCGGGCTACTCGGGGGAGCGGGAGCAGTTCGGCCGGGCGCTCCACCGCTTCCAGGCGGTCGCCCATCTGCTGGCCCAGTGCGCGGGCGAGGTCGTCACCACCGGGGTCGCCGTGGACGCGGCCCTCGCCGCCGCGGACGACCGGTCGGCCGCGCCGGAGCGAGCCGAGGCGGCGGCGATCGTCGCCAAGATCCAGGCGTCGGCGACGGCCGGAAGGATCGCCGCCGCCGCCCATCAGATCCACGGCGCGATCGGCTTCACCGAGGAACACCCGCTCCACATCAGCACACGTGCCCTCTGGCAGTGGCGGGACGACTACGGCGACGAACACCACTGGGCGGCCCGGCTGTCCGCCCTCGCGGAGCGGCACGGGCGCGGGCTCTGGGACCTCCTCGCCGACTGAGCACTACGGACCAGCCGCCTACCACGAACCCGCCGAGCACCTCGGACCCGCCGAGCACGGCGAACCAGCCGAGCACCTCGGATCAGCCGAGCCCGACGCCTCAGCCCAAGCCCCACCACCCGTCGTTGACTCGTCGGGCCCTACCGAATCGCGGCCGCGCGGCCGCGCGGCCTTCCGGCCCCACCAGCGGATCCAGCGGATCCAGCGATCCCGGCCCCTCAGACAGTCATCGACCTTTCAGGAAACACAGGAGACAACAGATGGCGCTTGACTACGCGGTGGACGACCACGGCGTCGGGCTGATCACGCTCAACCGCCCCGACCGCCACAACGCCTTCACCTTCGACATGATCGACGCCTGGGCCGACGCCCTCACCGACGCCGCCCGCGACGACCGCGTACGGGCCGTCGTCCTCTCCGCGGCCGGCCGCTCCTTCTGCTCGGGGGTGGACCTGGACGAGCTGAACGGCGTCGACCGGACCCCGCTGGCCCGCCGCCGTATGCTCACCGACCGCGTCCACAAAGTGGCGTACGCGGTCGACGCGCTCGACAAGCCCCTCCTGGCCGCCGTCAACGGCGCCGCCGTCGGTGCGGGGATGGACATGGCCCTGATGTGCGACATCCGGTTCGCCGGACGCTCGGCCCGGTTCTCGGAGGGATACGTCAAGGTCGGCCTGGTCCCCGGTGACGGCGGCTGCCACTACCTGCCCCGCATCGTCGGCACGGCACGCGCGCTCGAACTCCTGTGGACCGGCGACTTCGTCGACGCCGACGAGGCACTGCGGCTCGGCATCGTCAGCCGGGTGTACGAGGACGGCGAACTCCTCGACCAGACACTGGCGTTCGCGCGCCGGCTCGCCTCGGGCCCGCCGGTCGCGCTCGCCGCGATCAAGCGAGCCGTGCACCAGGGGCTCCGCGCAAACGATCTGCGCACGAGCCTCGATCTGATCGCCTCGCACTTCGCCGTCGTGCAGGCCACCAACGACTCGGCCGAGGCGCTGGCCGCGGCGAAGGAAGGCCGTGCCCCCGTCTACACCGGGACCTGAGCACCGGCGACACCCGAACCGGCGACACCCGAACCGGCGGGCAGCGCCTCTGACGGCGACACCGGCGGACAGCAGCGAGGAAGGAGAGACAGGAACATGCGACGCACCCTTTTCGACGACACCCACGACGCCTTCAGGCAGACGGTACGGAAGGTCCTCGCGCACGAGGTCGAGCCGTACGCCGAGAGCTGGGAGGAGGAGGGAATCGTCCCGCGCGAGCTGTACCCCAGGCTCGGCGAGGCGGGCCTGCTGGGACTCCAGATCCCGGAGGAGTACGGAGGCGGCGGTGAGCCCGGCTTCCTCTACAACGCCGTCGTCACGGAGGAGATCGCCCGCGGCGCCACCTTCCTCGGGCAGATCAATCTCCATATGAACGTGGTCGTCCCCTACTTCCTGCACCTCGCCACCGCCGAGCAGCATGCCCGCTGGCTGCCCGGAATGGCCTCCGGCGAGACCATGGGCGCGATCGCCATGACCGAGCCGGGCACGGGCTCGGACCTCGCCGGGATGACCACCACCGCCGTACGCGACGGCGAACACTGGGTGCTCAGCGGAGCGAAGACCTTCATCACCGGTGGTGCCCACGCGGGTCTGGTCATCGTCGTGGCGCGCACCGCGAAGATCGAGACCGACCGCAGAGGCGGACTCACCCTCTTCGTGGTCGAGGACGGCATGCCCGGCTTCACTCGAGGCCGCCGACTGCGCAAGCTGGGCCTGCACGCCCAGGACACCACCGAACTGTTCTTCACCGATGTCCGCGTGCCGGTCGGCAACGTACTCGGCGAAGAGGGCGGGGCCTTCGCCCACCTCACCGCGAATCTGGCGCAGGAGCGGCTGTCGATCGCGGTCGGTTCCCAGGCGATGGGCGAGGCGATGATCGCCGAGACGGTCGAGTACGTGAACTCCCGCCGCGTGTTCGGACAGAGCCTGGCCTCCTTCCAGAACACCCGCTTCACCCTCGCCGCGCTCGCCGCCCAGGCCGAGGCCGGGCGCCACCTCGTGGACCGGGCGCTGATGGAGCTGGAGGCCGGCGAGCTGACGGCGGCGGACGCGGCGAAGGCCAAGCTCGTCACCACCGAACTCCAGGGCCGGATCGCCGACGAGTGCCTCCAACTGCACGGGGGCTACGGATACATGCGCGAGTACGCGATCGCCCGCCGTTACGCGGACGCGCGGGTCTCCCGGATCTACGGCGGGTCGAACGAGATCATGAAGTCCATCATCGCCAAGTCCATCGGCCTGTGAGGACGGAATCGCGATGACCCACGACCACGAGACGCTCCCCGGTCACCGGACCTTCCCCGCCTGGCCCCATCCGCTGCCGCCCGCCATCGAGGGCTACAACGCTCCGGTCACCGCCGTGCTCGCGGGCTCTGCCCACCGCTACGGCGACCGGATCGCGCTGCGCCACGAGGGCGAGGAGGTGTCCTTCGCCGCGCTGTACGGCAGGGCCTGCGCCATCGCCCACACGCTGCGGGAGCACGGGGTGGAGCGCGGCGACGTCGTCGCCGTCCAGCTCGGCAACGGGCCCGCGTACCCGATCGGTTACTACGGCATTCTCCTCGCCGGAGCGACCGCGACCCCGCTCTCCCCGATGCTCACGGACGACGAGGCCCGCCGTCAGCTGCTGGACTCCGGCGCGATCGCGCTGCTGACCGAGGCCGGGGCGAACGCGTCGGCGAAGCTCGCGGGGACGGCCGTCCGGCTCGTCCTCGTACGGGAAGGAGCCGACCCGGACGGCGACGGCCCGAACGGCCCGGACAGCTCGGACAGCTCGGACGGTACGGACCGCCCCGACGCCGCCCCGATCCGCGTCCCACTCCCCGAGACTCTCGCCGACGCGCCCCCGCAGACCGGGATCACCGGCGACGACGTGGCCCATCTCGTCTACACGGGCGGCACCACCGGAACCCCCAAGGGCGTACGCGTCCTGCACCGCAACCTCACCGCCCAGACCCTCCAGTACGCCTGCTGGCGCACCGGTTCGCGGCCCGCCGCCGACAGCCGGGGCGGAATCGTCCTCGAACCGCTGCCCGGAGCCGGATTCCTGCTCCGTCCGGGGGACCTCGAAGTCCTCACCGCCGCACCCCTGTTCCACTCCATGGGCCTGGTCGGCATCAGTCAGCACCTAGCCTCGGGCGCGACGCTGACCACCATGCGCCGCTTCGACGCCGCGAGATTCCTCGACCTCGTCGAGCGGCACCGCGTCCAGCACGTCCTGGGCGCGCCCGCCATGTTCGCCATGCTGCTGGACGGCCCCGCCCCCGCGACCCGCGATCTGACCTCCGTACGCGCCCTGGGATGCGGCTCGGCGCCCCTGCCCGCCACGGTCGCGGCCCGGCTGGAGAAGCTGTTCCCCGCCGCGCGGGTCTGCCAGTCGTACGGCATGACGGAGGCGACCCTCGTCGTCAGCGCCGTGCCCTACACCGCCACGACCCCGCACAAACCGGGAAGCTGCGGAATCCCCCTTCCCGGCACCCGCATCGAGATCCGCTCCCCGCAGGACGGCCGCACGGTCCTGCCCCACGGCGAGCGCGGCGAGATCTGGGTGAACGGCCCCCAGATCGCCGCCGGTTACCTCAACCGGCCCGAGGAGACGGCGGCGGCCTTCGCCGACGGCTGGCTGCGCACCGGCGACCTGGGACATCAGGACGCCGACGGGGACCTCCATGTCACCGGCCGGCTCAAGGACATGCTCATCTACAAGGGCTACAACGTGTACCCGCGCGAGCTGGAGGAAGTCCTGCTGCGCCATCCCTCGGTGGCCACCGCCGCCGTGGTCGGCCGCTCGGACGGCACCGCGGGCGAACTGCCCGTCGCCTTCGTCGTCCTGCGGGGTCCGGTCACCGCGCCGGAGCTGATGACCTGGGTCAACGAACAGGTGGCGGCCGTCAAACGGCTCCATGAGGTGCACATCGAGGACGCGCTGCCGATCTCACGCGTCGGCAAGATCCTCAAGACCGAGCTACGGGACCGGCTGTCCACGAGAGAGGCGGCAAGCTCCTCCGACAGCGCCGCCGACGCCGACACGCCGTAACGGAAGGAGCGGGCGATGCCCGGAACTGACACCGAGACCGGAACTGCAACCGGAACCGAAACCCAGAAGGACACCGGAACCCAAAAGGACACCGGAACCGACATCAGAGGCGGCGACGCGGACGGTTCGGCCCGCATCCTGGTGGACGACGAGGACGCCGTACGCGTCCTCACGCTCTCCCGCCCCGGCCGCCTCAACGCCCTCGACGACATCGGCCGCGCCCGCCTCCGGGACGCCCTGCGCCAGGCCATGGACGACCCCGGCGTCCGGGTCCTCGTCCTCACCGGCGAGGGGCGGGACTTCAGCGCCGGGGGCGACGTGGGCGCGATGACCACAGACCCGGAGATCGCCCGGCCCCGGCTCGACGTCGTCGCCCAGGTGATCCGGCTGATCGCGTCCGGTCCCAAGCCGGTGATCGCCGCCGTCGAGGGCCGGGCGTACGGCGTCGGTCTCGGCCTGGTCGCCGCGACGGACCACATCGTGGCCGCGGAGGACGCCACCCTGTGCTGCCCGTTCGGCCGGGTGGGCTTGACCGGGGACGGCGGGCTGCACGCCACGCTGGCCGCGCGGACGGGCATCGGCCGGGCCAAGGCCATGCTCCTGTTCGGCGAGGTGGTGAACGCGGACCAGGCGGCGGAGTGGGGCCTGGTGGACCGGCTCTGCGCCCCCGGTACGGCGCTCGCCGAAGCGAGGAAGGCGGCCCGGAGGCTGCTCGGGTCGGCCCCGCTGCCGCAGGCCGAGACCAAGCGCATCCTCGCGGGCGGGCCCCCGGCGCTGGAGACCGCGCTCCGGATGGAGGGCGCGGCGCAGACCCGGCTGATCGGCTCCGAGGACTTCGCCGAAGGAACGAGCGCCTTCCTCGCCAAGCGCCGCCCGGTCTTCCACGGCCGCTGACTCCCCCTCCCCGTAGCTTCTCGAGCTTCCCGAACTTCCCGCACCCCCTGGAGGTCCCCATGCCCCACGACCCAGGCCCCGCCGACCCCGGGACCGCGTACCGGGCCGGTCTCGCCGAAGGCCGGCTGCTCTACCAGCGGTGTCCCGACTGTGAGCGGGCGCAGTTCTATCCGCGTGTGCTGTGCGCGCACTGCGGCCGGTACGCCCCCGAGTGGCGCGAGAGCGCGGGAGCGGGCGTCGTCTACGCCGCCTCGGCCCTGCCGGAGCGGGATGCCGAGCCGCGCAGTGTCGTGCTGGTCGATCTGGCGGAGGGGTTCCGGATGATGAGCCGCGTCGACGGGACGCCGGCCGAGTCCGTGGCGATCGGCTCGACCGTACGCGCCCGTTTCATCGAGGAGTCGGGCGAACCCGTGGTCGTGTTCACCCTGTCCGCCGACACCGAGCCGGACACCAACACCGAGACGGACACCGACACCAACACCGACACCGACAACACGTCCGAGGGAAGTGAGACCGCATGAGCGCGGGACTGCGCGGCCGTACGGCCGTCGTCGGCGTCGCCGAGTCGGCGCTGGGGGAGGTCGGCCCCGGCCCGACCCCGCTCGATCTGATCGGGCAGGCCGCCCACGCGGCCCTCGCCGAGGCCGGGCTGACGACCCGTGACGTGGACGGTCTCTTCACGGCCTCCTCCAACTACCCGGCAGCGCCCTTGGACACCGCCGAGTACCTGGGGATCCGCCCCCGCTATCTGGACGGCTCCCTCGTCGGCGGCAGCTCGTTCGTCTCGCATCTGCTGCACGCGGCCGGCGCCATCGAGGCCGGGCTGTGCGAGGTCGCGCTGATCGCGTACGGCAGCACTCAGCGCTCGGCCGCCGGGAAGCTGGTGGTCCGCACCCGGCTGAACCCGTACGAGGAGCCGTACCGCCCCCGGTTCCCGGTGACGATGTACGCGCTGGCCGCCTCGCGTCATATGTACGAGTACGGGACGACCAGGGAGCAGCTCGCGGAGGTCGCCGTCGCCGCCCGCGAGTGGGCCCGGCTGAACCCCAAGGCGTACGCGAGGGATCCGCTGACCGTGGAGCAGGTGCTCTCCGCACGGACCGTCAGCTCGCCCCTGACCGTGCGGGACTGCTGTCTGGTCACCGACGGCGGTGGCGCGGTCGTGCTGACGAGCGCCGAGCGCGCCCGCGATCTGCCGCGCGAGCCCGCATATCTGCTGGGCGTCGGCGAGGCGACCTCGCATCAGACGATCAGCCAGATGCCGGATCTGACCACGACGGCCGCGGCCGTCTCCGGTGGGCGCGCGTTCGCCGCGGCCGGGCTCACCCCGGCGGACGTGGACGTCGTCCAGCTGTACGACGCGTTCACGATCAACACGATCCTGTTCCTGGAGGACCTGGGGTTCTGCGCCAAGGGCGAGGGCGGGGCGTTCGTCGAGAAGGGGCGGATCGCGCCCGGCGGTGTGCTCCCGGTGAACACCAACGGCGGCGGGCTCTCCTACTGCCATCCCGGTATGTACGGGATCTTCCTGATCATCGAGGCCGTCCGCCAGATCCGCGGCGAGTGCGGAGAGCGGCAGATCCCCAACGTGGACGTCGCCCTCGCGCACGGCAATGGCGGAGTGCTGTCCAGCCAGGTCACGGCCCTGTTCGGCTCCGAGGCGACCCTGTCGGCCTGAGCCGGACCGCCGAACACCTGCGCCTGACGACACCAATGACTGTGACGACAGCGACAGCAGCGGCAGCAGCGACAGCGACGGCGACGACAAGAACGACAGCGACAACAAGAACGAGAACGAGAACGAGAGAGAAGGTGGGCCTGATGGGTCTGCTCGAAGGCAGGTCGGCCGTGGTCACCGGGGCGGCCCGGGGCATCGGCGAGGCCACCGCGACGGTGTTCGCGAAGGAGGGCGCCCGAGTCGTCGTCACCGACGTCGACCTCCTCGGGGCCCAGGACGTCGCCGACCGGATCACCTCCGCGGGCGGTTCAGCCATCGCCGTACGCTGCGATGTGACCAGCGAGGACGAGGTCAGGGGCGCGGTCGCGGCCTGCGCGGCCGAGTTCGGCACGGTCGACGTGATGGTCAACAACGCGGGCATCACCCGCGATATGACGATCCGCAGGATGACCCTGGACGACTACCAGGTCGTGGTGGACGTCCATCTCAAGGGGGCTTGGCTCGGCACCCGCGAGGCGGCGGCCGTCATGCGCGGCCAGGGCAGCGGAGCCATCGTCAACATCTCCTCCCTCTCCGGGAAGGTCGGCAACCCCGGCCAGACGAACTACGCGGCGGCCAAGGCGGGCATCGTCGGCCTGAGCAAGTCGGCCGCCAAGGAGCTGGGACATCTGGGCATCCGGGTCAATGCCGTCCAGCCGGGGCTGATCCGTACCCCCATGACCGCCGCGATGCGGCAGGACATCTTCGCCGCACGGGAGAAGGACATCCCGCTCCAGCGCGCGGGCGAGCCGTCCGAGGTCGCGAACGTCGTGCTCTTCCTCGCCTCCGACCTCTCCAGCTACATCACCGGAGGGGTCCTCGAAGTGACCGGCGGGCGGTTGATGTGAGCACCGGAACGGAGAAGAGCACGGGCTCCGGAAGCAGCCCCTCCGGAATCAGCCCCGCGGCAAGCGGCCCCGCCGCAAACAGCCCCGCCGGAATCGGCCCCGCCGTAAGCGACCCCGCCGCGAACATGCTGCCGTCCGGTTCCTTCGACGGGCGGGTGGCCGTGATCACCGGAGGCGGCTCCGGGATCGGCGAGATGATCGCGTACCACCTCGCGGCCCTGGGCGCGACGACCGTGCTGATCGGCCGCCGCCCCGAGCCGGTGGAGGCGGTCGCCTCGGCCGTACGCGACCGGGGCGGCAGCGCCCACGCCTTCGCGGCCGACGTCCGGGACCGCGACCGGGTCGAGGAGGTGATGGCACAGACCGTGGAGCGGTACGGCCGGATCGACCATCTGGTCAACAACGCGGCCGGGAACTTCCGCGTCCGGCCGGAGGACATGTCGCCGAACGCGTGGAACGCGGTCGTACGGATCGTCCTGGACGGCTCCTGGCACTGCACCCAGACCGTCGGCAGACATCTCATCGAACGGGGCGGCGGCGGTTCCGTCGTCAGCATCGGCACCACACCGGCGCTCTACGGGGGCGCGGACACCGCGCATTCGGCGAGCGCCAAGGCGGGTGTGCTGGCGATGACCAAGTCGCTGGCCCTGGCGTGGGGGAGCCACGGCATCCGGCTGAACGTGGTGACCCCCGGACTGACCGACGACACGGGGGCGGTGGGCCAGTTGTTCCCCGACCCGGAGGAGTACCGGGCCAATCTGGCGAAGATCCCGGTGGGACGGCACGCCAACCGGGACGAGATCGCCTCGGCGGTGACGTACCTCCTCAGTGATCACGCGGGGTACGTCACCGGCCAGAACCTGATCGTCGACGGCGGCCGTAGCCTCGGCATCGGCTGACCGGGCCCACGGCCGGGGCGCGGGCCCATGGCCGGGGCGCGGGCCCATGGCCGGGGCGCGGGCCCTGGGACGGCTCGCGCTCCCGGACGGCAGGGGATTCCGGACTCCCGGGTCAGCGGCGGCGCTCCGTGTTGGAGAGCCGTCCCTTGCGCAGGGTGAGCGTCTCGTCGGCTTCCGCGGCCAGTTGCTGGGAGTGCGTGACGACGACGACGCATTTGTTCTGCTCATGGGCCAGTTCCTGGAAGATCTCGATGATCCCGGCGGCGGTGTCCTCGTCGAGGTTGCCGGTGGGTTCGTCGGCGAAGAGGATGTCGACGTCGCAGGCCAGTGCGCGGGCGATGGCGACGCGCTGTTGCTGCCCGCCGGAGAGCCGCAGCACGTTGCTGGTGGCCTGCTGTCTGTCCAGTCCGATCCGTTCGAGGATTTCCAGGGCGTGACCCCGTTTGCCCCGGACCTTGGAGCCGGTGATCTCCATGGCGGTGGTGACGTTCTGCACGGCCGTCATATAGGTGAGCAGGTTGTACTGCTGGAAGATGGTGGCCGCGTGCCGGTTGCGGTAGCGGCCCAGTCCGATGCCGGCGAGGTCGGTGCCGTCGAAGCTGATCTTGCCCTTCGTGGGCGCGTCCAGGCCGCTGGCCAGGGACAGCAGGGTGGTCTTGCCGCTGCCGGAGGGGCCGAGGATGGCGTAGAAGGTGCCGCGGTGGAAGTCGTGGTCGATGTCCTTGAGGACGGTGGTCCGGCGGCGCTGCCCGGTGTAGGTGTGACTGATGCCCGAGAGCCGCAGGACTGGCGCGGTGGCGGTGGTGAGGGTCTGGGAAGGCATGACGGTCACTTGCCTTTCGTCAGGATGGTCTTGGGGTTCAGGCGCAGGACGGACGAGGCGGGTATCGCGGTGGCCAGCAGGGCGATGCCCAGGCCGGTCCCGACGACGGTGGCCAGGGAGCCGTTGTCGAGGCGGACGGTGATCTTGTCGATCGGGTTCGCGTCCGGGACCGGCTCCTTGTCCCAGTCGGTGCCCTCGTCGACGCCGGTTGAGCCCGGCGGCGGCGGCTTCCAGGAGTCGATCTCCTTCTGCGCCGCCGCGGCCTCGCCGGATACCAGGGAGTTGCCCGCGCTCTGGGTGAGCGGTTCGGCGAACAGCACGCTCAGCCCGATGGCCAGGGCGGCGACCGCGACGATCTCCACGGTCTGCTGTGCGATGACCTTCGCCTTGTTCTCGCCCAGGGCGAGCAGTACGCCGTACTCCCTGGTCCGCTGCTTGACCGCGAGGGTCACCAGCAGTGACAGGACGGCGGCGCCCGAGATGCCGATGAGCCACATCGCGATGGTGGCGGTGGAGGACACCGAGTCCATCGGGCCGGTCATCTGCCGGATGGCCTTGTCGTTGATGCTGAGCTTGAAGCCTTTCAGGGCGGGTCCGGCCTCCTTCTTCGCCCAGGAGGTGAAGTCATCGAACGTCGCGGGGTCCTTGAGCTTGAAGCTGGCAGCACCGATCTGCGTCGCCCCCGACTTCTGCCCGTTGAACCGGGCGAACGCGTGCGTCGGCGTGATCAGCCGGTCCCCCGGGGAATCCCAAAACTCAGGGTCGAGTTCGTTGGAGGGGTCGCGGTAGACCCCTTGGACGGTGAACTCCGCGTTGGGATTCTTCTTCGGCTCGTTGGGGGCGAGTGTGATCTTGTCGCCCGGCTTGAGGCGGTTCTTCTTCGCCAGGCGCTCCTCGATCAGGACGACGTTGCGGTTCTTGTCGGCGGCGGTGATCGGCTTTCCGGCGAGCAGCTTCCACTTGCCGCTGGCGAAGTCGGGCATCAGCCTGGAGTCCAGGACCCCTCTGGGCAGGACGAAATCGGGACGGGACTCGTCCACGCTCTTACCCGTGATCTTGGTGCCGCCGACCAGTTGGGCGCCGTCGTGGGAGTCGTAGTTGTACGAGTCCACCAGCGGCGACTTACCGAGCTTGTCCACGACGTCGGTGCTGATCTGCGGGGCCTGCAGGCCGCCACCGCCGAGGCCCAGGGAATCCAGGGCCATGGCCAGGGAGACATCGGCGCCGATCTTCCGCTTGGCCTGCTCGCCCGCGCGGGCGGTGGCGTCGTTGATGAGGACACCGCCGAGGACCATGACCGACATGACCAGGAAGGTCGCCAGCATCACCAGGGTTCTGCCCTTGCGTGCCCACAGGCTCAGACACGCGCGTTTGAGGAAGTTCATCTCTTGCCAGGTCCTTGTCTTTCGCGATCACCGGTCGGTGGTCGCCCGTCGGGCGGTCACCGGTCCGGCGGTTGCCAGTCGGGTGGTCACCGGTGGTCAGTCGCTGTCGGTGAGGATGGTTCGGGGGTGCAGCCGGACGATGCCGATGCCCGGAATGACGGTGGCGACGAGCGCGATCCCCAGACTCGTTCCGGCGACCTTGCCGAGATCACCGGGCGTCATCCGCACCTCGGGACGGGGCAGGGACTCGGTCTGGGAGGCGGACATCGCGGTCCCGTCCGTGGCCTCCTGGTCCGGCAGCACATCTCCGATCCGGTCGCTGAAGAGCCCTGCGGCGACGGCGGCGAGCACCAGGGCCGGGGCGGCCACCGCGGCCACCTCGACCGTGTGCTGTCCGATGAGCTTCCACTTCTTCTCGCCCAGCCCGAGGAGCATGCCCAGCTCGTCCCGCCGCTCCCGGATCGTCAGGGTGACGATCAGACCCAGGATCCCCGCGCCGGCCACGGCGATCAGCCACACCACGGCGTTCGCGAAGGCGCCCACCCGTTGCAGCGGCTGGACCTGGTCGCGGTACGCCTTGTCGTTGACGTTGAAGCTGAAGTCCTTGCCCGCGCCCAGCTCCCGCTCGGCCAGGGCGTGCAGGGCCTGAGCCCGCTCCGGTGAGCGGATCTTGTAGACCGCCTCGGACGGCCGCTCGCCCAGGCCCAGGGCACGCAGCGCGCCGGTCGGCGCGTACATCTGGTTGGCGGGGATCTCCGCCGGCGGCATCCACACGCTGGGCGGCGGGCCCGCGGCCGGGTCCTCGAAGACGCCCACGACCTCGAACGACTTCCGGGTACGGCCGTCCGGCGAGGCCAGGGTGACGCGGTCGCCGACCGTCAGCCCGTTCTTGTCGGCTGCCTGCTTGTCGATCACCAGCACGTCGCGATTCGCGTCCGCTGCGGTGATCCCCCGCCCGGCCGCCACCCGGACGCGGCCGAACGCGAACTCGAGGAGCATCTCCGTCTCACGGACACCGTTGAGGCCCGGCCCGTTCCCCTCGGGCTTCGCGTCGGACGGGCGCGGCTCGGTGGACTCCACCAGCTTCAAACCGGGTGCCCGCGGGACCCCGCGCAGCATCGTGTTATACCGCTCCACCAGGGGCGAGGCCCCGAGCTTCGCGGCCTTCTGGGCGGTGAGCCCCTCGCCCCGCACGGTGACGTCGACACCGATACGGCGTTGCGCCTCCGCCTCCTGTTGGGTGGTGGCCCCCTGGAGCAGAAACCCGCCGAGCAGCAGCGAGCAGACCACGACGAAGATCCCGAGCAGGATCGACGTCTTCCCCTTGCGGGCGACGAGGCTGTACGCGGCCCTCTTGACGAAATTCATGGCCGCCAGCAGAGCAGAACGGCGTTTGCAGCCGGGTAAGGGCCGTTACAGGGAGATAAAAGTCGCTGGTGGACCGGGGTGTGACAGACGCACCGGGCACCGCGCCGACGAGCGTGCTTTACGTGCCTGCAATCGCCGGTCTGGTTCCCTGGAGGCTATGAGGGTCCTGGTAGCCGAAGACCACGAGGTGCTCGCGCGCACCATCGCGACCGGTCTGCGCCGGCAGTCGATGGCGGTGGATGTCGCCGCCGCCGGTGACGAGGCCGAGCAGATGTGCCTGCGTACCGACTACGACGTGCTGATCCTCGACCGGGACCTGCCGGTGATGACCGGCGACGAGGTGTGCCGGCGGCTGCGCGCACTCCAGAACCCCCCGCGCATCCTCATGCTCACCGCCGCCGGGGAGGTGACGGACAAGGTGTACGGCCTCCAGGAGCTGGGCGCCGACGACTATCTCGCCAAGCCCTTCGACTTCGCCGAACTGGTCGCCCGCGTGCGCGTGCTGTCCCGGCGGGCCCCCAAACCGCCACCGGCCGCGCTGTGCCACGAGGGCATCACCCTGGATCTGGCCCGGCGGGAGGTCCATGTGGACGGACGCCCGGTCAGACTCACCCCCAAGGAGTTCGCCGTACTCCAGGTCCTCCTCGAGGCCCGCGGCCGGCACGTCACCCACCAGGACCTGGTCCGCACGATCTGGGACGAGCACATGGACCCGCGCACCACCACCGTACGAGCCACCATCAGCCGACTGCGCGGCAAACTGGGCGGCCCCGACACCATCACCGCCGACACCGGCCTCGGCTATCTGCTGTACGGCACACCCGGACCGCTGCGGTGAAACGTCCCGGCATCCTCGACCCGCGCCGCGCCCTGTCCCGGCTGCCGTTCCGCACACGGCTCGCTGCCGCCTTCAGCGCGCTGTTCCTCCTGGCCGGAGCGGTTCTGCTGGCCTTCGTGGTGATCCTCGCCCGGTACGGCACGGCGCAGGAGGTCGAGAGCATCGAAATGCAGCCCTTCTACGAGCCGCTCGACGGCGTGGCCTCACCGGTGACCCGGTCTCCCGACACCTTCGGGCGGACGGAGGTAGACGGGCAGACCTCGCCGGGCGACGATGGCGTCTCCATCCGCATGGTGAAGACGACGGTGCAGGCGGTGCAGGACGCGGCCCTGGACCAGATGCTCCTGTGGTCCGGCATCGGGCTGGTCATCATGGCAATCCTCGCCGGACTGACCGGCTGGTGGCTGGCCGGCCGGGCGCTGAAGCCGGTCGCCGCCGTGACGGACACCGCCCGCCGTATCAGCGATATGAACCTGGACGAACGCCTGGCCCTCACCGGCCCGGACGACGAACTCCACCGCCTCGCCGACACCTTCGACACCATGCTCGACCGGCTCCAGCGCGCCTTCGACAGCCAGCGCCGGTTCGTCGCCAACGCCTCCCACGAACTGCGCACGCCGCTCGCCGCCCAGCGCGCCAGTATCGAGGTCGGTCTCGCCGACCCCCTGCCCGGCCATCTCGGCGAGGTCCGCGACGACTTGCTGAGCACCAACCGCGACGCCGAACGGCTCATCGCCTCCCTCCTCCTGCTGGCCCGCAGCGACCGCGGCCTGGAGGGGACCGAACCCGTCGACCTGGCCGAGATCACCGCGACCACCGCCGCCGGACTGCGCTCCGCGGCCGACGACAAGCACCTGGAACTGCGCACTTCCATCGGCGGCCCGCTCCGCCTGTCCGGCGACCCGCTACTCCTGCGCCATCTGGTCTCGAACCTGATCGACAACGCCCTGCGGTACAACCGCCCTCGGGGCCATGTCGCGGTCACCCTGGAAGGCCGAACCCTGACCGTCGCCAACACCGGCCGCCCCGTGGACCCCGACCGGATCGACGACCTCTTCGAACCCTTCCGCCGCCTGGGCCGAGACCGCGTCGGCACCGGTCACGGCCTCGGACTGTCCATCGTCCGCTCCATCGCGGAAGCCCACGGCGCGACGGCCCAAGCCCAGCCGGGCCCCGACGGCGGCCTCACCGTGACGGTCCGATTCCCCTGATCCGGCGGCGGGCCGCGAGGGGTGAGGGGTGAGGAAGCGCGGGGGCAGCGTGGCTCGGCGACCGGGTGCCCGAGCAGGGGGCGGCGGAGTCCGTCGTTCCCGGACAGACGGCGAACCGCCGGGCGGGAATCCCGCCCGGCGGCACGTGCGCCGACTCCGGCACTAGACCGGTCCGGTTCCGACTCCGGCGCGAGGCCGGTTCGGTTTCGGCCCGACGGGTCAGGCGGACCCGTGGGACCTACCGGGATCAGTCGTCGTCGTGATCGTGACCACGACCGTGGCCGTGACCGCGGTCGTCGTCATCGTCGTCATCGTCGCCGAACTTCTTGAAGTCCTTGAAGTAGTCCGGCTGCGTCTGGACGTTGAGCTCGTCCATCCACACCCGCTTGGCCGGGTCCGTACGCTTGTCGTTGATCTTCAGGACGTCGAGGCCCTTGGCGATGTCGTTGGAGTAGACGTAACCGTTGTAGTAGTACGCCGACCAGCTACCACCCAGGATCAGGGTCGACGCGGAGATCGGGCCGCGTTCGAAGTAGCCGATCTCGGTGGGCTTGGAGGAGTTGGTGAAGTCCCAGACGGAGACACCGCCCTGGTACCACGCCTGGACCATGAGGTCGCGGCCCTTGACCGGGATGATGGAGCCGTTGTGGGCGACGCAGTTCTCGGTGTCGGCCTGGTGGCGCGGGATCTTGAAGTAGCTGCGGAAGACCAGCTTGCGCTTGTCGCCCTTGCCGACCAGGTCGTAGATGCCGTTGGCGCCGCGCTTGGGGCCGGTCCGCTCGTTGCAGGTGGCCGTGCCGCCGCCGCCGAGCTCGTCGGTGAAGACGACCTTGTTGGCGCCCTGGTTGAAGGTGGCCGAGTGCCAGAACGCGAAGTTCGCGTTGTCCTGGACGACGTCGATGACCTTCGGCCGCTCCGGGTCCTTGATCGAGAACAGGATGCCGTCGCCCATGCAGGCGCCGGCGGCCAGGTCCTTGGAGGGGAGCACCGTGATGTCGTGGCAGCCGGTGGTCCTGGAGACGCCGGGGTTGGTGGGCGCGCCCGGGTTGCCGCCGCCGTTGGGGCCCTCGCCGGGGAACAGGACGGGGAAGGCGACGACCTTGGCCTGCTGGGGGGCCTTGCGCGGGACCTTGATGATGGAGATGCCGTCGTGCGGCGGCTGGCAGTCGGGGAAGGCCGCGTTGGGCGAGTACGACGAGACGTAGATGTAGACGTCACGCTTGGTGGGGACCAGGGTGTTGGTGTGCGAACCGCAGGCGGTCTCGACGGCGGCGACGTACTTCGGGTTGCGCTTGTCGCTGATGTCGAAGATCTTCATGCCCTCCCACGAGTCCTTCACCGTGGCGGACTGCGACGTGCTGGCGCACGAGTTGTCGCTGCGGGAGGAGTCCGTGGACAGGAAGAGCAGGTTCCCGGAGACCGAGATGTCGTTCTGGCTGCCGGGGCAGAGCACCTGTGCGACGGTCCGGGGCGACTTCGGGTTGCTGATGTCGAAGATCCGGAAACCGTCGTAGTTGCCCGCGTAGGCGTACTTGCCCTGGAAGGCGATGTCCGTGTTGTAGTCCCGGAGGGCGTCCTTCGGGATGTTGGTGACATGTTCGATGTTCTTGGTGCGGACGATCTCGTCCACGCCGGGTATGTCACCGCTCTGGATGGCGGAACGGGCCTCGGCCGCCTGGCCGGAGGACACCTCCTTCTTCTGCATGGGGCTGTCCCCGGGGTCGGGGATGGCGGCGGCGGGACCGGCCGTCAGCAGAGTCGCCAACAGTCCGGCCGCGGCCGCGGCCACGCCCAGGCGTCTGCGCCGGGTACGGGTGGTGTGCAACAGGGTCACTGCGTCCTCCCTAGGATCCGTTCTGGTCGAACGGCTTCACACACCACGGAAGTATCTTCGTCCTCATGCGCATTTCAATAGATGAGAACGGAATGTTCATGAAGTTACGTGGCCGAGGTGGCCGGGAATCGCCCGTCGTTGATGGGGGGATCGGCGTCAAGTGCCTTGTGACACGGCCTAGTTGAGCCATGGATGGGACCCGCCGTACCCGGAGCCGCCGTGGCGGCCGGGATGTGCGAGACCCATTACGTATCAAGGGTTCAAAAGCCCCGAATTCTGGAAGACAGGCCATATCCCAGGCGGATAAGGCGAGTTCGGGACCTTCCGGTTGGCTCCGAGTGAGCGGGGAGTCGGATGAGCCGCGTGGGCCGGGTGAGTCGAGTGGGCGGCGAGGGCGCGCCTGGCTCGCGACTTCGGGAGGTCGCTCCCGAAGTCGCGCCCGGCGGAGGCGACTTCACGCAGGCGAGACGGGGGCGGTGATCGGGGCACGGCCCCGGGGTGCGGCTGTCAACGGAGCATTCCGGCCGAGTAGCCCGGCCCGGCGGCCCGGTCGAGAAGCCCGGTCGAGCAGCCCGGCCCGGCAGTCCGGTCGAGCAGTCCGCCCGGTCGAGGGGCCCGGTCGAGGGACCCGGAGTCCGGGACCCCGCCCGCCCGTCACCGCTCCGTCGGGGCCTCCGTGCGCGAGCCGATCGCCGTGATGGCGTGGGAGTGCGCCGCCTGGCGTACCCGGTCGGCCTGGCCCGAGGCGACCGCGTCGATGATCTCGGTGTGGACGACCAGCCGGCGGCGCAGATAGTCCCGCAGCCCGTCGGTGGGCACGACGGCGTCCACATGGTGTTCGAGCGTGAGCAGCAGGCTCTCGTAGATCTGGCCGAGGAGCTTGTTGCGGCAGATGGCGGCGAGACGGCGGTGGAGCGACCAGTCGGCCATGTAGAACGCCTTGCCGTCGCCGAGGAGTCCGGCCATCCGGGCGAGGATCGCCTCGCAGTCGAGGATGTCCTGCTCGGTGCGGTACTGCGCGGCTTCGAGGAGCATGAGCGGTTCGAGGGCGTCGCGTACGTGGATGGCGTCGGCGACCGTGATGGCGCCCGAGCCGAGGGAGAGCAGGGACTCGCCGAACTGGAGCAGTCCGCCGAGCGAGCCGGCGTCCACCGAGTTCTCGTTGCCGCCGCTGAGCGCCTGGCCCTTCTCCGCAGCCGCCGCAGTCGCCGCAGCCGCTGCAGTCGCCGCAGCCGCTGCCGCCGGGGCGAGGGCGGGCAGGGTCAGCAGATCGCCGGTGAGCGCGGTCAGCTCCTCGCGGACGCGCTGCTCGTACGCGTTGCGGTGCTTGGAGACGAGCGCGCGCCCGGCGTCGGTGATCTTGAGCAGGGAGGCCCTGGCGTCGGTCTCGGAGGTGGTGCGGCGCAGCAGGCCGCCGCGTTCGAGCCGGGTGACCAGCCTGCTGGAGCCGGACTGGCTGAGCCCGACGGCCTCCTGCACCTTGCGCTGGGGCAGTTCCCCCTGTGGGGAGCGGGTGAGGAGTTCCAGCACCTCGAAGTCGGCCGCGCTGCCGATTCCGACGCTCCGCAGTACGGGTTCGAGGGTTTCGTTGGCGACGCGCAGCCGGCGGCTCAACTCCCGCCAGGTGTGCATCGCGTCGATGCCGGTCATGGTGGCCTCTCGTGGGCTGGTGTGTGGGGGCTGCCTGGAGTGGTTCGACGGCCAGTCTAATTCATGCTTGCGTAGGCATCTACCTCTATGATTTCATGCATGCTCAAGCAAGTAATAATGTTTCGGGTCGTATCCACACGGATCGGCCCACATATCCCCGAGGGGGTGACGTGAGCGCCAACGACTCCCGCCCGGTGTCTGTCTGCCTCACCTTCGACCACATGGGAGGGGGGCAGGAGGTCGGTCAGGGCCGCCGCAGCCGCCCCGACGCCCACCGCCGGGACCTGGAGGCCGCGTTCCCGCGCATCCTCGAACTGCTCGACAGCCAGGGGGTGCCCGCCACCTTCTACGTCGAGGGCTGGAGCGCCCTGCACCACCCGGCCGCCGTGAACGCGCTGCTCTCCCGCGGCCATGACGTCGGCCTGCACGGCTGGGTCCACGAACGCTGGACGAGCCTCGACGCCGAGCAGCGCCGGCTGATCCTGCACGACGGGACCGCCGCCCTGCGCCTCGCCGGCTGCGCCCGCCCCGGCTTCCGCGCCCCCGGAGGCATCCTCGCCCCCGGTGACCTCGCGCTTCTCGCCGAGGTCGGGATCTTCGAGGACAGCTCGATCCTGCCCGGCGAGGGCGACCGGGACGCGCCGACCGTCCACGCGGACGGGGTGGTGAACGTCCCCTTCGTCTGGCCCTCCGTGGACTACTGGCAGTACGTGCTCAACGAGGAGTCGCCCGCCGACCCCGACACGCTCGTCCAGCGCTGGCTCGACCTCGTCGACCAGGCCCGCGAGCGGCCCGACCGGCTCACCGTGCTGATCGCCCATCCCGGCGCCAGCGGTCTGGAGGACGACCGGTTCGACGCCCTCCGCCGGGTCGTGGACACCCTCGCCGAGACGCCCGATGTGGAATTCGTCACGGTGGCCACCGTCGCCGCACGGGCGAGAGCGGCGGCCGGAGTGCCCGAACCGGGCCTGTGGCGTCCTCCCGCCGGACCCTCCTGGTTCGCCGACCCCGATCTGCCCGCGCCCCCGCCCCGCCCCGAATCCGCCGGCGACGCGGAGGAATGGGGGCGCTACCTCCGTACGCGCGGACTCATCCCGCGGGGGGACGAGCGCGAGACGCTGCCCGGCGGGGTCTCCGCCGACGTCGTCCGGATCGGCGATCTGATCGTCAAACGGCCCAAGCGCAAGCTCGACGTCCCCTTCGACTGGCAGGCCGGCACCGGCCGGGTCCTCGCCGAGGCGGCCGCCCTGCGGATGGCCGGACCGCTGGCCCCCGCGCCCGTCCATGTCGACGAGCGCCACCACGTACTCGTCCAGCCCTTCGTCCACGGCCACTCCTGGAAGCGCGAACTCCTCGACGGAACGGTCGACTTCCTCGTGGTGGACCGGGTCGCGGACGCCCTGCGGACCGTACGGGAGATGCCCGTCGACGGCATGGACGGGCATGGGCGGTTCCACCGGCTGCGGCTCGTCCCGTACTTCCTGTCCGCCGCCCACGCCGAACCGTCCCTGCGTACGGCGATGCACGACGTCGTGGACCGGCTCTCCGCCACCCGCACCCACCTCGTCCACGGCGATCTGTCGCCCAAGAACATCCTGGTGGAGCGGACGGGCGGCGCCCCGACCGTCACGGTCCTGGACTGGGAGGTCGTGCACGCGGGAGACCCCGCGTTCGACCCCGCCTTCCTGATGACCCATCTGCTGGCCAAGGCCGCCCATCTGCCCGAGCGGAGCGCCGACTTCCACAGCGCCGCGGCGACCGTGCGCCACGCGTGCCCGGAACTCGACGACGACTGGCTCTCCCGGCTGCTCGGCGCGCTGCTGCTGGCCCGCGTACACGGCCAGTCGCGACTGGAATACCTGGACCCCGCGTCCCGCGCGCTCATCGACGCGCGGGGCCGCGCACTGCTCTTCGAAGGTGAGGGACAGCCGTGGTGAACCCCGTGGCGAACACCGCCGTGAACCCGTCCGTGAACCCGTCCGCGAACAACGGACCCGCCGTGACCGCCGTACGCGCCTGGGAGGCCCTGGACTCCCGCGCCCATCCCACGGTGGGCTGCGTGGTCACCCTGGAGAGCGGCCACGAGGGCCGCGCGCTCGTCCCCACCGGGGCGTCCGTCGGCCGTTTCGAGGTGGCCGATCTGCGCGACGGCGGCCCCCGGTACGGCGGGCTCGGCGTCCGTGACGCCGTCGACCGCATCCGTACGAACGTGGCCGCCGAACTCGTCTCGATGCCCGTCGGCGAGGTGGACGCCCACCTCGACGGGCCCGGCCACCTCGACGGGCCGTCGAACGTCACCCTCGCCGTCTCCCTGGCCGCCGCCCGTGCCGCCGCCGCGGCGGCCGGGCAGCCCCTGTGGCGCCACCTCGCCGGCGACGGCGAGTACAGCGTGCCGTGCCCGATGGTCAATATCTTCTCCGGCGGCCGGCACGCCGAGGGCGGGGTACGCGTCCAGGACTTCCTGGCGGTTCCCCTCGCGGCCACCACCTTCGCCGCCGCCATGGAGGTCGTCTGGCGGGTCCGCCGCCAGGCCGCCCGGCTCACCGAGGAACGGCACGGCACCCTGATGTCCCGGCTGGTCGCCGACGAAGGCGGCCTCGCCGTCCTCGCGGGCGACGACGCCGAACCCCTCGACCTCCTCGCCCGCGCCATCGAGGACGTCGGCGAACCCGTCGGCATCGCCATCGACGTCGCCGCCACCCAGATCGAACGGCCCGAGGAGTTCCTGGCCACCCTCGAAGGCTGGTGCTCCCGCTATCCGATCGTCTCCGTCGAGGACCCCCTCGGCGACGACGACTGGGACGGCTGGGCGGACGTCACCAAGAGACTGGGCCATCTCCAGCTCGTCGGCGACGACCTGTTCGCCACCTCGGCCCAGCGGCTGGAGAAGGCCGCCGGACTCGGCGTGGCCAACACCGTCCTCGTCAAGCCCAACCAGATCGGCACCCTCGGCCGCGCCGCCACCACCGTCGCCACCGCCCGGCGGCTCGGATACGCCACCGTCGTCTCCGCCCGCTCGGGAGACACCGAGGACGATGTGATCGCCGACCTCGCCGTCGGCTGGAACGCCGAACAGATCAAGATAGGCTCGATCATGCGTTCCGAACGACTCGCGAAGTACAACCGACTGCTGGAGATCGAGGCCCTCGACGGCGTCCGTTACGCCGGATGGCCCCGATGAACGCCGGCGCACCGGCCCGCCGACGGGTCCTGATCACCGACATCGCCTGGCCCGACGACTCCGTTGAGCGCGCGGTGCTGGAGGCCGCCGGATGCACGGTGGAACTCGCACCGGCCGCCGACGAGGAGACCCTCACGGCGGCGGCCCGCGGCGCGGACGCCATCCTGACCTGCTTCGCCTCCGTCACCGAACGCGTCATCCGCAGCTCCCCGGAGCTGCGGATCGTGGCCCGGCTCGGCGCGGGGCTCGACAACATCGACACCGCCGTCTGCGCCGGACTCGGCATCGAGGTCACACGCGTCCCCGACTACTGCGTGGACGAGGTCGCCACCCACTCGCTCGCGATGGCCCTCGCCCTGTGGCGGCGGCTGCCCCAGTACGACGCCCTCCTGCGCTCCGGCTCCTGGGGCACCCGACCGGCCACGCTTCCCGTGCGCCGTCTCGCCGGTTCACGGGTGGCCGTACTCGGCCGCGGCCGCATCGGCCGCGAGGTCGGCCGCCGCTGGGCCGCGCTCGGGCTGGAGGTGACCGACAGCGTCAGCGGGGCCGACATCGTCTCCGTACACCTGCCGCTCACCGACGAGACCCGCCGCTGCGTCGACGCGGAAGCCCTCGCCTCGCTGCGCCCCGGCGCGATCCTCGTCAACACCGGCCGGGGACAGGTCATCGATCCCGACGCGGTCATCGCCGCCCTGGACAGCGGGCAGCTCGCGGGGGCCGCGATGGACGTCTTCGACGCCGAGCCCCTCGCGGCGGACAGCGCGCTGCGCGGCCGGGACGATGTGATCCTCACCCCGCATGTCGCGTTCTACTCCGAAGAGGCCCTGACCGAACTCCGCCGCAGGGCCGCGGAGAGCGTGGTCGCGCACTTCGCGCGGGACGCTTCGGCGGAGGCTGGTCACGCGCCGGGGGAGGGGGACCGGTGACGGACCGCGAAACACCCGCGCCGGCCGCCCGCCCCGGCCCGGCGCAGGCGGCGGACCCCGAAGACCGGGCGGCCGTGGATTCGGCGCCGGACGGTCCCGCCGCCCCTCGGTCGGAAGCCGCACCCATCCGGGTGCCCGACGCGCTCGCGCCGCTGTTCGCCCACCACCCCGAAGCGCTGCCGCTCCTGCGGCAGGCCAGGGTCGGGCTCCAGTCGCTGTCCGGACTGCCGCCCGCGCAAGTCGAGATGGTCACCCTCGCCGCGCTCCTGGCGGTCGGCGCGCCGGGGGAGGCGTTCCACGTCCATGTCGTACGCGCCCGTGAGCTGGGCCTCTCCGAAGGGGACGTGTGGGGGGTGTTCGAGGCGCTCGCCGTGATCGTCGGGATCCCCCGCCTGGTCGCGGCGGTGCCCGCCGTCGCCGCCGCCCTGGAAGCCGTACGCGAGGAGGGAACCGCACACGGCCACGGAGCCGCACACGGCGAAGGAACCGCACGCGAAGACCGAGCCGTACACGGCCAGGAAGCCGCACACGTCCAGGGAGCCGCCCGCGGCGAAGGAGCAGGAGCCGATCATGAGCAGTGACACCACCGACCGGGACGCCCTGCTGCGCGACCAGATCGCGTACAACCTGCGCAGCCCCTTCTACCGCCGCCGGTTCCGGGAACTCGGCGTCGACCCGGCCCGCGTACGCACCATCGCGGACCTCGACGAGCTGCCGATCTTCCTCAAGCCCGCTGAGCACCGCACCTTGCAGGAACGTTCCCTCGAAGTCGACGGCCACCCCTTCGGCGACTTCCTGTGCGCCGACGTCGAGGACGTCGTCTCCGTCAGCTCCA
Organism: Streptomyces sp. NPDC004838; assembly: GCF_053600955.1. Taxonomy (NCBI): domain Bacteria; kingdom Bacillati; phylum Actinomycetota; class Actinomycetes; order Kitasatosporales; family Streptomycetaceae; genus Streptomyces; species Streptomyces sp. NPDC004838. Next base: position 57,317 of record NZ_JBSGAW010000025.1, read on the forward strand.
CCTCGGGCACCACCGGCACCCCGATCCTGTACGCCTCCACCAAGGCCGACGCGGCGCTCACCGACTCGACCTGGGAGCGGGCCTTCCGTTTCATCGGCATGCGGCCGGGCGACTGCGCCGTCGTCGGCTTCGGGCTGTCGATGTATCTGGCGGGAGTGCCCCTCGTACGCGCCCTGGAGGCGGCCGGGATGCGGACCGTCCCCGTCGGCGCGGAGTCCGGCACGGTCAAGCTGCTCCGGCTGATCGGCATCATGCGCCCCCGCGTGCTGGCCTGCACCCCGAGCTACGCCGAGCATCTGATCGAGCGTGCGCCCGAGGTGCTCGGCCGCCCCGCCGCCGACCTCGGCATCGAGGTGCTGCTCTGCGCGGGCGAACCGGGAGCCGGCCTGCCCGCCGTACGGCGCAAACTCTCCGAGGGCTGGGGCGGCGCGGCGGTGCACGACGTCCTCGGCGGAGTCCACGGCGTCATCAACGTCTCCTGCGACGCCGACGACTACCAGGGCATGCACGTCCTCGGGGCCGATCACGCCGTGACGACCCAGCTCGTCGACCCGACCACCAAGGAGCGCGTCCCGCTCACCGACGGCGCGGTCGGCGAACGGGTGAAGACCGCGCTGCGCTGGCAGGCCGCGCCGCCGTTCCGCTACTCCGTCGGGGACATGTACCAGGTCTTCACCGAGCCCTGTGCCTGCGGGCGCGAGGGCGAGCGCATCAAGGTGATCGGCCGCGTGGACGACCTGCTCATCGTCAAGGGCGTCAAGGTCTACCCCAGCGCGGTCAAGGACGTGGCGGCCTCCTTCGTGCCCGATCTCTCCGGCGAACTGCGCATCGTCCTCGACCAGCCGCCGCCCAGGGTCGTACCGCCGCTGCGCGTGACGATCGAGGCCGGACCCGGCACCGCGCCGGACCGTTACGACGGCCTCGCGGACTCCTTCGCCGCCGCCATGCACCAGCGGCTGAGCATCCGCCCGCAGGTCACGGTGGTGGACGCGGGCAGCCTGCCCCGCGCCTCTCACAAGACCCAGCTGCTGGAGGTGAAGGCTCCGGCCACCGGAGCTTGACGCCCACGGGGGTGCGGCATACCTTCGCCGGGTCGTACTGAGCGAACGCTTGGAGAGGGCGACCGTGCCGCACCCCGAAACGCCCCGACGCCCCGAGACGGACCGACCGGCCCGACACTCCGAGACGGACCGACCGTCCCGACACCCGGAAACGGACCGACACTCCGAAACGCCCCGACGCCTCGAAACGGCCCTCACCGCGCCCGGCGCGCCCTTCGCCGTCGTACGCGGGGAGGACGGCGGGCCGCTGTACGCCGACGCGCCGCGCACGCTCAAGGAGTTCGCCGAGGCGACCTGGGCCTTCGGCGACCGGCCGTTTCTGATCGCCGAGAGCGGCACGCTCACCTACCGCGAGTTCTTCGCCTCCGCCTGCGCCCTCGCCCGCCGCCTCGTGGAGGAGTACGGGCTGCGGTCGGGCGAACGCGCGGGCATCGCGATGGGCAACCACCCCGAGTGGCAGATCGCCTTCTGGGCCGCCCAGCTGGCCGGGCTCGTCGCCGTACCGCTCGACGCCTCCTGGACCGGGGAGGAGATGGAGTACGCGCTGGACGACAGCACCCCGCGGGTGCTGTTGGCCGACGGCGAGCGGCTGCCGAGGGTCGACGGCTGGCGCAAGCGGGTCGGCGCGCGGGTCGTCGTCTTCCACCACGACGGGGAGATCACTTCCGGAGTCGAGCGGTACGAGGACTTCGAGGCCGCCGACCCGTACACCGCCCCGCCCGCCGTCGAGGTGGCGGCCGAGGACGACTCCACGATCATCTACACCTCCGGCACCACCGGCCGCCCCAAGGGCGCGGTGGCCACCCAGCTCGCCCAGGCGGGCGCGGCCGTCCACCCCCGCTTCCACTCCGCCGCGGCGGCCCTCGCGCGCGGCGAACTGCCCGGTCAGGGGCCCGCGCCGGTCGTGCTGACGGCGTTCCCGTTCTTCCGGGTGGCCGCGTTCACGACCCTGTACGCGACGATGGCCGCGGGCGGCACACTGGTCCTGATGCGGACATGGGACGCGGCGACGGCGCTCTCGCTGATCGAGAAGTACCAGGTCACCCAGTACTCCGGCAGCCCGGCCACCGCGCTCGATCTGCTGGACGCCGCCGAGCGCGGCGGCGCGCGGCTCGACTCGCTCACCCACCTCGGCACGGGTGGGGCCGCGGCCCCACCCGGTCTCCTCGCGCGTCTCACCGCCCGCTACGGCGGCCGGATCGAACCCCGTACCGGCTACGGACTCACCGAGACCAGCGGCGAAGTCCTCGCGCACTCGGGCGACGCGTACCGGGCGCACCCCGACAGCGCGGGCCGGCCCGCGCCCGCCGTCGAGGTCCGGGTCACCGGCCCGCACGGCGAGGAACTGCCCGAGGGCGAGCCCGGCGAGCTGTGGCTGCGTGGTCAGTCACTCGCGCGCGGCTACTGGCGCGACGACAAGGCGACGGCCGGGGTCTTCACCCCGGACGGCTGGTTCAGGACGGGCGATCGCGCGACACTCCGGGACGGCCTGGTGAGCGTGGTCGACCGGACCGAGGGCGGGCGGGCCGAGGACGGGCGGACCGAGGACGGGCGGACCGAGGGCGAGCGGGCCGAGGGCCCGAGCGACTGACGGCCCGGCGCAGGCTCGGGAGCACGGGCCGGGCGACGCGCGACCAGCGGCCGGGCGACGGGCTCGGGAACACGGCCCGGCGCCCGCGCGGGAACATGGACAGCCGCGCGGCCACGCAGCCGGCAGGGGCGGCGCGGGCTCAGGGGCGGGTGACGCGGACCTTGTAGACGCCCTGGTGCTCCGACACCACCGCTATGTGCACGCCGCTCTCGCTGTCCCTGAACGACTCTCCCGGCTTGTACGGCGCGTCCGACAACTCGGCGTGCACATTGGGCCGACGGGTGCAGCCCCCGCTGTCGAGGTGGCTGTCCTCGACCTTCACCGGCCCGTGCCCGGTGTCCACGTTGGACTGCACGCGGTAGACCAGCACACCGGGCCGGCACACGGCGTCGTCGTTGCCCGCCTGGGTGCGCACCTCGACCGCGTACCCGGTATCGGCGGTCACCGGCACGATCACCATCTTCGAGCCGCCCGCGTCCGCCAGCGGAGTCAGGACGTACTCGGCGGTGCCGGAGGCGGAGACGCAGTTGATCTGTTCGGAGTCCAGCCAGCCCAGCTTCCACTTGTGCCAGCCGAGGAGGTCGTTGTTGGCCCCCCAGTCCTCGGACATGACGTCCCAGTGGCCCACCGCGCCGCCGCCCTCGGCGGTGTACAGGTCGGGCAGCCCGAAGACATGGCCGTTCTCGTGGGGCAGCACCCGGTAACCGGTCTCGGCGTACGACCCCGAGCCGTCGTCCTGGCGGCTGTAGACGAAGGACGTGTTGGCCAGCGGAACACCGTCGGCGACCGGTGCTTCGACATTGCCGGAGAACGTCACGGAGAGCACGGTGTCCAGCGCGGACGGCCCCGCGTTGGGGGTGACGAGTACATTGACCAGGTCGTACTCGCTGAAGTCCACCTTCGGGTCGGCCACCGTCACGAGGTCCTCGACGAGCTTGCGATAGCTGGGCTCATACGGAGAGCCGCGCTCGATCCCGTACTCGGCGAAGGGCAGCGGCATCCGCAGCCACTCGGTGACGGGTGCGAAGGGCTGGTAACTGAGGCGTCCGTACGAACTGGTCCTGAACCAGTCCGAGGTCTGCGGGAAGAACTCGGCGAGCCGGTCCTCCGCCGTTCCCTCGCCGACCGCGTCGTGGAAGTCGATCATCAGATTGAGGGCGCGGACCTCACCGACGGAGGGGGAGTAACCGGGCGGGGTGGGCAGGCCCTCGGACATCTGGATGCCCAGTGTCGTGGGGAGGCGGCATGGGCCGACGCCGACCTTTCCGGGAGAGGACACGGGTCCGGCCGCGGCGCGCGTGGGAGGGGGGAGCGTGTCGCTGGCCGTGGTCAGGGCGGCGAGAGCCAGGGCGGCGAGAGCCGCGAGTCCGGCCATACGGCGTGATCCCCGGCTCCTCGCTATTCGGCCGGGGCTGGGTATCCGGTGGCGCGGTATCCGGTGGCGCGCGTGTTCCATGCGACCGCCTCGGGGCTCCGTGGCAGCAGGCCGGCCCCTGGCTGCGCTCCGTCCGATCAGCCTGTGGTGGGTGTCGTCGGGACGCGCGCGGAACAGGGCCGTTCGGGGGACATGGCCCGTGAATCCCCGGCTGGCGAAATGTGGCGCAGATCACATCTTCTGCGGGAAATAACCGGGGAGCACCTCCCCGTTTGAACTCGTGTCGCCGTTGAAACGGGGAAGTAGTCCCCGGTTCAACCAATGGACCGGGACAGGTACGGACCAGGACGGGTACGCACGAGGACGGACGAGGACAGGAAGGGAAGTGGAGCCGTGATCCCCACCGCCAAGGCAGTCGGCGCGGGAGCCGCCGCATCCGCCGGCGTCACAGCCACCACAGCCGTCGGCGTCACGACCACCGCGGCGACTGGCACCATGCCGACCGGCACCACGGCGACTGGCACCATGCCGACCGGCACCACGGCGACCACCGCATCCGCGGCGGAGTTCGCGCGGGAGTGCCCGGCCGGCGTCGGGCGCCGCGCCCCGCGCCCGAGGGCGGACGCCCTGCGGAACCGGGAGCGGATCGTGTCGGCGGCGAGGGAGATGTTCGTGGAGTTCGGTCCCGATGTCCCGTTCGACGAGATCGCCCGCCGCGCGGGCGTCGGCAACGCGACGCTGTACCGCCACTTCCCCGACCGTCCCGCCCTCGTCCACGAGGTGGTCGTCTCCGTCCTCTCCCGCACCTGCGACCAGGCAAGACGGGCGGCGGCCGAGAACGCGGACCCCTTCGACGCGGTACGGCGCTTCGTGCACGCGGCGGCCGACGAACGGGCCGGCGCGCTCTGCGCGATGATCTCCGGCACCTTCGACAGGGATCACCCGGACCTGATCGCCGAGCGCACGCGTCTGGAGGAGCGGGTGGTGGCTCTGATCGAGAGGGCGCAGGCGGCGGGCCGGATGCGCGCAGACGTCGCCGTCGGCGATCTGATGGTCGCCCTCTCGCAGCTCACCCGGCCCCTCCCCGGCAGCAGACGTTTGAGCACCGACCGATTCGCGCACCGCCATCTCCAACTGTTCCTGGACGGCCTCGAAGCGCCCGCGCGCTCCGAACTGCCGGGCAGGGCGATGACTCTGGAGGATCTTCGAACCCATTGAACCGATCCCACTGACCGAACAACCCCACTGACCGAACCCCACTGACCCGACCCCATGGCCGTTCACGCCGAAGCCGGGGCCAGATCCCCGGCTGTTCAGGCAGCGGCGATGACACGGTGGTGACGTATCCCCAGAGCTGCACCGGACAGACCGCGGCGGGGCAGCGGAGCGCCGACTCCTCAGACCGACAGACGCTTGATGATCTCTTCGTACCGTTAGGTGGCTATCTCCATGCCAAAAACAGCAGGCGCGGCTCCCGATACAGCCGCACCTGATCCCCAGCGTTGGAAGGCACTGACCTTCGTCGCCATCGCCCAGCTGATGGTGGTCCTCGACGCGACGATCGTGAACATCGCGCTCCCCACGGCCCAGCAGGACCTGGGAATCTCCGACGGAAACCGCCAGTGGGTCATCACGGCCTACGCGCTGGCGTTCGGCGGGCTCCTCCTCTTCGGCGGCCGGATCTCCGACCTCTGGGGCCGCAAGCGCGCCTTCGTGGTCGGCCTCATCGGCTTCGCCGCGGCCTCCGCGCTCGGCGGCGCGGCCAACGGCGAGGCCATGATGCTCGGCGCCCGCGCCCTCCAGGGCGTCTTCGGCGCGCTGCTCGCGCCCGCCGCGCTCTCCCTGCTCGCGGTGATGTTCACCGATGCCAAGGAGCGCGCCAAGGCGTTCGGCATCTACGGCGCGATCGCGGGCGGTGGCGGCGCGGTTGGCCTGATACTCGGTGGATTCCTCACCGAGTACCTGAACTGGCGCTGGACCTTCTACGTCAACATCCCCTTCGCCGCCGTCGCCGCCATCGGCGCGTACTTGGTGATCCATGAGCCCAAGGGCTCGCGCAACCGCTCCCCGCTGGACATCCCCGGTGTCATCCTGTCGACGCTCGGTCTGGTGGCGCTGGTGTACGGCTTCACCCGTGCCGAGTCCGAGGGCTGGACGGACGGTCTGACGATCGGCATGTTCGTCGCTTCCGCCGTCCTGCTGGCCGCGTTCGTGATCACCGAGACCGTGGTCGAGGCCCCGCTCCTGCCCCTGCGTGTGGTGACCGACCGCAACCGCGGAGGTGTCTATCTCTCGCTGGGTCTCGCCGTCATCGGGATGTTCGGACTGTTCCTGTTCCTGACGTTCTACCTCCAGGTCGTGAAGGGGTATTCCCCGGTCAAGACGGGCTTCGCCTTCATGCCGATGGTCGTCGGCATGATCGCCGGCTCGACGCAGATCGGCACCCGGCTGATGACCCGTGTGCCTCCGCGGATGCTGATGGCGCCCGGCTTCCTGGTCGCGGCGGTCGGCATGCTGATGCTGACGCAGCTGGAGATCGGCAGCTCGTACGCCGGTCTGGTCATGCCCGCGCAGCTGCTGCTCGGCCTCGGTATGGGTACGGCGTTCATGCCGGCCATGGCTCTCGCCACGCACGGGGTGAAGCCGACCGACGCGGGGGTCGCCTCCGCGATGGTCAACACCTCGCAGCAGGTGGGCGGCGCGATCGGCACGGCGCTGCTGAACACGATCGCGGCCTCGGCGACCACCTCGTACATCACCGCCCGCGCGGCGACGGCGACCGACCCGAAGCTCTTGGAACTCGAGGGCATGGTGCACGGCTTCTCATCCGCGATCTGGTGGGCGGTCGGCATCCTGGCCCTCGCCACGCTGATCGCCGCCACGCTCGTCAACGCGGGACGGCCGGGCGCCGGCTCACCGGGTTCGGCGTCCGGTGACGGCACGGACACGGATATGAAGGTCCCCGTCGTGGCGCACTGACAGCGCCGGCGCCTGTCACGCGAAGGGATCGCGGGGAAGGGGCCCCGCCCGGATCGCATCGGATCCGGGCGGGGCCCCTTCGCGTCGGGGTCCGGGCGTCCGGGCGGCGCACGAGGGCATCACGGGCGCAGGGCGACGACGGAGCCGGAACGGGACATACAGAGCCGGACGCACCGACCGGACATAGGCACCCGGTCACCCGACCACCCGGTCACCCGGCCACGGCGAGCCGGACACGGACGCGGAGCCGGGATGTACTGCCCGGACAAGCGGAGCCGGCCACACCGCCCCGGACACGAACACGGAGATACTGAGCCAGACACAGGAACAGAAACGGGAACAGGCACGGGAACAGGCACGGGAACAGGGCGGAGCCAGAGCCTGCCGAGCCGGAGCCACCGACCCGGACACGGGAACAGAAACAGGAACAGAAACAGCGCGGAGCGGGAACAGACGAGCCGGAGTCCATGCGCGGGACCAGACGTGCCGGAGTCCAAGGGCCGGAGTCCAAGGGTCGGAGTCCATGGGGTGGAGCCCGAGGGGCGTCATCTGAGCCAGGGAAGATCCGCTCCCGAGTCCTGCGGCTGAAGCCCCTCCGCCATGATCCGCATGATCTCGCCGAGCTGCTCCACCTGCTCGGGAGTGAGCCGGTCGAACATGGCCTGCCGTACCGCCTCGACATGCTCGGGCGCGGCTTCCCTCAGCACTTCGTATCCCTCGTCCGTCAGCACGGCGTTCTGCCCGCGCTTGTCGGAGGAGCAATCCTCACGCCGTACCCAGCCGTTCTTCTCCAGCCGGGCGACGGCGTGCGAGAGCCGGGACCGGGTGATCTTGGCGTCGATGGCCAGCTCGGTCATCCGCATACGGCGGTGCGGGGCCTGGGAGAGCTGGACGAGCAGACCGTAATAGATGTGCGGCATGCCGGCATCGCGTTGCAACTGGCGGTCGAGATGGTCGTCCAAGAGCCTGGTGGCATGGAGATAGGCGCGCCAGACCCGCTGCTCGTCATCGGTGAGCCAGCGCGGCACGCGCCCGCCTCCGCCCGAAGATGCCCTGTTCATACCCCTACCCTACGACTCTTTCTTGAAAGTTGAACTAAATGGACGTACTCTTTCCAAGAGCTTGAATATTCAAGTAGACCGGAGTCCTCCTCATGACCACCCCCGCCGTTGAACGCATGCCCGCCCTCTATCTCTCGCACGGCGCTCCGCCGCTGGCCGACGACCCGGTCTGGCCCGGCCAGCTCGCCGCGTGGTCCGCGGACCTGCCGCGCCCCAAGGCGATCCTGATGGTCTCGGCCCACTGGGAGGAGGCCCCGCTCGCACTGGGCGCGACCGAGACCGTGCCGCTGGTGTACGACTTCTGGGGCTTCCCGCGGCACTACTACGAGGTGCGGTACGCGGCGCCGGGCGCTCCCGCGCTCGCCGACTCCGTACGCAAGATGCTGCGCGGCGCCGGCACCCCCGTGCAGGACATCGAGGACCGTGGCCTCGACCATGGCGCGTATGTCCCGCTCGCGGAGATGTTCCCGGCGGCCGACATCCCCGTACTGCAGATCTCCATGCCCACCCTCGATCCGCGGAAGCTGATGGAGATCGGCCGCAAGCTCGCCCCGCTGCGGGACGAGGGCGTGCTGATCGTCGGCAGCGGCTTCTTCACCCACAATCTGGCCGCGCTGCGCCAGGGAGGGATTCCCGGCTGGTCGGCGGAGTTCGACGACTGGGGATCGCGGGCGCTGGCGGCGGCCGATGTGGACGCGCTGCTGGACTTCGAGAACAAGTCCCCCGCAGGGCGGCTGGCCCATCCGCGGACAGAGCACTTCGCTCCTCTCTTCGTGACCCTGGGAGCGTCTCAGGACGAACTCGACAACGGCCGGAGTGTGATCGACGGCTTCTGGATGGGTCTGGCGAAACGCTCGGTGCAGTTCGGCTGAGCCTCTTCCAGCGGGCGACGGCCGCCTGCCGCCCGGCTCCGAACCGCCCGATACGCGGTACCGAACCCCGGGCAGGTCTGTAGCGGACCGTCCCCTCAGCGGACTGTCCCCTCGGCGGACTGTCGGTGATGCCTGCGTGCGACTGCCGGTGCTGCCCGCGCGGCCGCGGCGGCACGGCATCCCGAGCAACCAGACGGCGGTGAGGGTCGTCTTCAGGGTTGGGAACGCAACCGTGGGGGGCGTCGTTCAGGAGGTACGGGGGTTGCGCCGAAGGTGACGGTCGTCGCACGGACATCGTGGTCCTAGGGCGACACCAGCGCCGCTGGACCGGCTTCTATGCCCGGTCCGACCTCCCCCTCCGTACGTGCCTCCGGCATGTGCCCATCTGCTGCGGGCGGACAGGGTACTGCAAGATCAGAAAAATTGTGGCGCTGCACGGGAATTCTGTCCGGATTGCAATCGTTGATTCCATCGGATGCAGGGCACCCGAGAGGGTGTCGCGACCTACTCAGTAAGGGAGCTCGCATGGCAACCCGTGCCGTCGCCCGTCGCCAGTCCGAGACCTCGAGGACTACCGGCCGGGGCAGCAGCGTTCGCGCAGTGGGCGGGGAAATCGCCGACCGCGACCTGGTCGGCATGTACCTCGACGAGATCGCGCGTACGCCACTCCTGGACGCCGCGAAAGAAGTGGAACTGTCCCAGACCATCGAGGCCGGGGTGTATGCCCGGCAGATCCTCGAAAAGGAAGTCGAGAGCGACGCCGGAGGAGCCTCGCGCGAGGAGCTGGAAGCCCTCGTCGCGGAGGGCGAGCGTGCCAAGGACATCTTCATCCGGTCGAACCTCCGCCTCGTCGTGGCCGTGGCCCGGCGCTATCCGCGCAGCGGCCTGCCCCTCCTCGACCTGATCCAGGAGGGCAACGCGGGCCTGGTGCGCGCGGTCGAGAAGTTCGACTACGCGAAGGGCTTCAAGTTCTCGACGTACGCGACCTGGTGGATCCGTCAGGCGATCACCCGCTCCATAGCGGACCAGTCCCGCACGATCCGCCTCCCCGTCCACCTGGTCGAGGAGCTGGGCCGCATCCGCCGTGTGCAGCGCGAGTTCAACCGCGAGCGGGGCCGCGAGCCGGAGCCCGCCGAGATCGCGGAGGAGCTGGGCTCCAACCCCGAGCGCGTCATCGACGTCCTCGACTGGGCCCGTGACCCGGTCAGCCTCAACATGGCCGTGGACGACGCCGGCGAGACCCAGTTCGGCGACCTCCTCGAGGACACCTCCGCCGTCTCTCCCGAGCAGTCCGTCCTCACCCTGCTCCGCAGCGAGGGCCTGGACGACCTGATCGGCAAGCTCGACCAGCGCACGGCCTCCATCATCCGCATGCGCTACGGCATCGTGGACGGCCGCGAGCGGACCCTCACCGAGGTGGGCAAGGAACACGGCCTCACCCGCGAGCGCATCCGCCAGATCGAAAAGCACGCGCTCCTCGAACTGAAGCGCATGGCCAGGGACACCGGCTTCGACGAAGCCGCCTGACCTCCCCATACGGACCCCGGGGCCCTCCCCCCGGCCCCGGGGTCCTCCTTCCCCCACACCACACGAACCCCCGCCCCCGTGCGGCAGCAAGCAACCCGCCCCGCCCCTCTCGCGGCAGCGGGCACCCCCACATCCCACGAGCCCCCGCACCACTTGCGGCGGCAGGCACCCCGCACTGTACGAGCGCCCGCACGAGGTGTGCCTGCCTCACCCCGGGGGCCCGAGTTCCGCGTTTCCGGTAACCCCCGAGAGCGGGCCGTTCTTGTCTCCCCCCAGCAGGGGGTGTGCAGGGTCGTCCCCGCAGGGGATCGGCGGCAAGTCCGGGGTTCCTGACCAAGGCGCCTGTACGCCGCCGACCCCGAGGAGTCGAGCCCGGAGGACCCCCGAACCCGCACCGAACAAGCCCCCGCGCCCCTCGCGGCAGCAAGCAACCCGCACCGAACAAGTCCCCGCACCACCGCGCCCGCAGGCAACCCGCACCGAACAAGCCCCCGCACCACCGGCGGCAGCAGGTAACCCGCACCGCACGAGACCCCGCACCACCGGCGGCAGCAGGCAACCCGCACTCGACAAGTTCCCGCACCCCCTGCGACGGCAGGTAACCCGCACCGCACGAGTCCCCGCACCACTCGCGACGGCAGGCGCCCCGAGGGCCCGAGTTTCGCGTTTCCGGCGAACCCTGGGGCGGGGCGTTCCCGTGTCCCTCTGGGAGGGGGTGTGCAGGGTCGTCCCCGCAGGGGATCGGCGGCAAGTTCGGGGTTCCTGACCAAGGTGCCTGTATGCCGCCGACCCCGAGGAGTCGAGCCCGGAGGACCCCCGGACCCGAACGGGACAAGCGCCCGCGCCCCTTGCGGCAGCAGGCAACCCGAACTGAACAAGGCCCCGCACCACCGCGCCCGCAGGCAACCCGCACCCAACAAGACCCCGCCCCCCCCGCGCGGCCAAGCGCCCCGCGCCCCGCGCCCCGCGCCCCCCTCACCCCTCACCCCCCACCCCCTCCCACCGACCGCGTCAACCTCGCCCCCAAGCCCCCCATGTACGACACCAGCGCCTCCGGCCCATGCACCGTAAACTCGCAGTCCACCAGGGCCAGTCGGAGGGCCAGCCACTCCAGGGAATCGAGGGAGCGGACCCGCAGCCGGCAGGTCGACTCGCCCGTCGGCACCGGCGGGCCCAGCGAACCGGGCAGCCTCGCCGCCACAAACATCGCAGGCGCGTCGAAGGCGACATCCAGTTCGTGCTCCGGCCTCCGCCTCGGCGACATCGTCGCGCCCAGAAGCTCCGCCGCACTCCCGGTCGGCAACTCCCTCGGAGCGAACCGCGCCCCCGTCGCGAACGGCTCCGACACCCGGTCCACCCGGAACGTCCGCCAGTCCTCCCGCGTCATGTCGTACGCCACGAGATACCACCGCCGCCCGGTCGACACCAGCCGGTACGGCTCCACCAGCCGCTTGCTCGGTGAACCGTCACCCGCCTCGTACCCGAAGCGCAGCCGCTCCCGCCCACTCGCCGCCCCCGCGATCGTGGTCAGTGTCTGTGGATCGATCGTCGCGCCGTCGCCCTGGGTCAGCGGAACAGTCGCGGCCTGGAGGGCGGTCACCCGGTGCCGGAGCCGGGACGGAAGGACCTGCTCCAGCTTGGCCAGGGCCCGTACGGACGCCTCCTCGATGCCCTCGATCGCGTGCCCCGCGCCCGCCCGCAGGCCGACCGCGATCGCGACGGCTTCCTCGTCGTCGAGGAGGAGAGGCGGCATCGCGGTGCCGGCGACGAGCCGGTACCCCCCGATCGCCCCCTTCGTCGCCTCGACGGGATACCCGAGATCCCGCAGCCGGTCGATGTCACGCCGAATGGTCCGCGAGCTCACCTGAAGGCGCTCGGCCAGCTCGCTCCCCGGCCACTCGCGCGGGGTCTGCAGCAGGGAGAGCAGATTCAGGAGTCGTGCCGGAGTGTCGGTCATGGTGCTCAGGATGCCCGTCAATTAGGACATGAGCTGACCTATACGGGCCCTACTTTCCTCGCATGACCTCACAGCCACCGGCACCCGATACCGACACCACAGAAACCCTGAGCACCACAGACCCTGTGAACATCACAGGCAACACAGGTAACACAGGCGCCACAGGCACTACGGGCTACACCCCTGGCCCCCCTGAGAATCCCGGCGCCTCCGGCGCCCCTGGCGCCCCCGTCGACATCGCGGACCGCCGCCGCTGGATCGCGCTCGCGGTCATCATGACCGCCGCCTTCATGGATCTGGTGGACGTCACCATCGTCAACATCGCGATCCCGAGCATCGAGCGCACGCTGGACGCGTCCTTCGGCTCGATCCAGTGGATCACCGCGGGCTACGCGCTCGCGTTCGCCGCCGGACTGATCACCGGCGGCAGGCTGGGCGACATCTACGGCCGCAGGCGACTCTTCCTGATCGGCATCACGAGCTTCACACTCGCCTCGGCGCTCTGCGGATTCGCGGCGAACCCGGAGATGCTGGTCGCCGCCCGTCTGTTCCAGGGCGCGGCCGCCGCCCTGATGGTGCCGCAGGTGCTGGCGATCGTCCACACGACGTTCCCGGCGCATGAACGGGGCAAGGTCTTCGGCCTGTTCGGCGCGATCGTCGGCCTGGGCGCGGTCTCCGGTCCGCTGCTCGGCGCGCTGCTGACCGAGTGGAACCTGTTCGGGCTCGAATGGCGGCCGATCTTCCTGATCAACCTTCCGGTGGGCATCGCGGGTCTGATCCTCGGCCGCAAGTTCATCAGCGAATCCCGCGCGCCGCAGGCGCTCCGGCTCGACCTGATCGGTGTCGTGCTCGTCACCACCGCGCTGCTGATGCTGATCTACCCGCTGACGCGCGGCCGCGAGCTGGACTGGCCGCTGTGGGGCTATGTGTGCATGGCGGGCAGCCTGGTCGTGTTCGGCGTGTTCGTGGCGTACGAGAAGCACAAGACGCGCAAGGACGGTTCGCCGCTCGTCGAACTCTCGCTGTTCCAGGTGAAGTCCTTCGCCGCCGGTATCGGCGTACAGCTGGTCTTCGGGGTGGTGCTCGGGGTGTTCTTCCTGGTCTGGACGCTGTACATGCAGATCGGTCTGGGCTGGAGCCCGCTGCGCGCGGGTCTGACGGGCGTCCCGTTCTCGATCGCGGTGTCGGTCGCGGCGGGGGTGTCCGTGCAGAAGCTGGTCCCGCTCTTCGGTCGGAAGGTACTCCAGGCAGGCGCGCTGATGATGGCGGCCGGTCTGCTGCTCTACATCTGGGAGGCCGGGCGGTACGGCACCGGGATCCAGCCGTGGCAGATGGCGCTGCCGCTCGTCGTGATGGGCGTCGGCATGGGCCTGATCGTGGCGCCGCTGACGGACGCGGTGCTGTCGGACGTACCGCGTGAGCACGCGGGTTCGGCGTCGGGGCTGATCAGCACGGTCCAGCAGATGGGTACGGCGCTGGGCCTGGCGCTGGTGTCGGTGGTCTTCTTCGGCTCGATCGACGAGGAACGCCTCGCGCCGAGCGGAGTGGGAAAGGCGTTCACGGACGCGTTCCAGAACTCGCTGTGGTGGGTGGCGGCGGTACTGGTGGTCATCTTCCTGGTGATGTTCGCGCTGCCGGCACGCCCGAAGCAGCACCTGGAGGGCGCGGGCGCGGACGGCGGCACGGATGGCGGCACGGAAGCGGAGCCCACGCCGACGGTGGAGAAGGAACCGGCGCTGACCCCCTGACCCGGTACGTCCGGCCTCGACCCGGTACGTCCGGTCCGGCGACGAGAACGCGACAAGAGAAAAGGCTCCGGGAGGAAACTCCCGGAGCCTCTTCCCGTAGGCCGACCGGCGGACGGAGGCACTGCTTCCGGTGACCCGCGAATCCGCCGGTGATCCGCGAACGTCCGAACGTCAGCGCACCTGCGCCCGAAGCTCCATCGCCCCTCGCGCCATGCGCTCCGTCTCGTACACCTCGCACATATGACGCCCGTCGGGGGTCGCCGTGTGCTCGACCTCCCACAGGCTGATCTCGACACCGTCGAGCAGCAGAAACGCGTGCTCGTACAGTGTGAAACCCGCGTCCTTGCCGGCCACCCTGCACTGCCGTCCGAAGGCTTGGGTGATGTGGTGCGCGAACGCGCTCCGCAGCAGTTCGGCGGTCTTCTCGCCGGGCCGGTCGGCATTCTCCGCGCGGCGCAGGACACGGCGGGCGTGGTCCGCCGAATTGTCCGGGACGTACATCCGGGGGAGGGGAGCCGGTGGCGCGGCCATCAGATCGGCGAGGAGTCCGAAGTCGGCGTCGAGATCGGCGTCCAGGCCACCGGAACCGGGACCAGGGCCGGACCCGCCCCGGCCGGGCTCGCCCGTACGGAACGAACGGTCCGCCGCCGACGGGGAGAACGGAGCGAACGGCGCGAACGGCGCGAACGCACCGTGCGGAGCGAACGAGGAACCTCCGCCGTCGGCGAAGCCGGGGAAGCCCGCCGGCAGCCGGGAGGCGGCGAGACGGACCTCCGACTCGTCGGCGTACACCTCGTGTTGTTCCACGCCGTCGGGTCCGGTGGTGTGCACCAGCTCCCACAGGACGACGGAACCGCCGTCGGCGAGCAGATAGGCGTGCCGGTATGTGGCGCGGTCCAGGGCCGCGCTATGGTGTGAGGAGTGCAGCGAACTCGCGTGAGCCAGCGCCGAGTCGAGTCTCTCGACCGTGACGTCCGGCAGATCGAAGGAGTTGAGCGCCCGACCCAGGAGTCGCTCGAGGTGCGTCTCGGTTGTCTCATACGGATCGTTCAAGGTGGGTCTCCAGGCCGTCGCCACAAGTAACTCGGTGATTGCTAAAAGTAGCCCCTGGTTCTCAGAGTGCGTCCAGCGTTCCGAAAAACGAAGGAACTCTTTGTGAAGTTCCCGGCACCCCTCAAAGGGCATGTCTCGTATGTCAGTTGATGTCGTACAACTCGCTGTACGAGGGGAAGGTCCCACCCGGTCCCTTCACCCCCCGGGCCGCCAGAACCGCGTTCACGATGGACCGGGTCACCACGTCCGCGCCCGCGGCCAGCACATTGTTGAGGGCGAGCGGGTCCGCGGGGTCCAGGGGGACGGCGCTCGTCGCGAGGGTGAAAACGGTGTCACCGTCGTTGAGGAGATGCACCGGCCGGACGGCGCGCGCGATGCCGTCGTGCGCCGTGCCCGCGAGCTTCTGCGCCTGGGCGCGGGTGAGATCGGCGTCGGTCGCGACGACGGCGAGGGTGGTGTTGAGCGGAGGCGGCCCGCTGGCCGCACGCGCCTCCTCCAGCCTCAGCAGCGCCGCCGCGTGGACGGCGGGGGCAGGGGGCTCCACGGGCCCGCCGGACGCATCCGCGCCGAAGAACCGCCCGTACAGCACGCCCGTCGCCGGATCGATCACCGAACCGACCGCGTTCGCCACGACCAGCGCGGCGACGGTGATGTTCCCGCCGTCGGCCCCGGCGCCCTCCAGGACCGTACTCGCGGTGCCCACACCGCCCTTGAGACTGCCGACGAGGGCGCCGATCCCCGCCCCGACGTCACCCGTCTCCACCGGAGCGCCGGACTCCGTGCCCGCCGCGTTCTCCACGGCGGCGCGGCCGGTGGAGGCGTCGGGACGGGCCTTCCAGTCACCGCCGCGTCCCAGATCGAAGACGCAGGCCGCGGGCACGACGGGCACGACCCGGCCGGGCGCGACGGGGACTCCGCGCCCCTGTTCTTCCAGCCAGGCCATGACCCCGCCCGCCGAATCGAGCCCGTAAGCGCTGCCGCCGGTCAGCACGACCGCTTCGACCCGCTGCACCAGATTCCGCGGGTCGAGCGCGTCGGTCTCCCGTGTGCCGGGCCCTCCGCCCCGTACATCGACCGCGGCGACGGCCCCGCCCCGAGGCGCGAGGACGACGGTGGTGCCGCTGAGCGCACGTTCGCCGGGCACGCGCGCGTGCCCCACGCGCAGTCCGGCCACATCCGTCAGAGCGTCGTTCCTGCTTGTCATGTCCCTCATGTCTCTTGCGTATCACGGGGCTCGGCGTTCGAATGCGGGCAGACGATTGATCACCCACCCGGCTCAGCGGATCGTACGAGCGGCTGGTTAAGCGGAGCGTATGCACCATGCATCCGCGACGGGCGGCCGGCCCGAGGACGCCGCACCCCGGGCTTCCCGCCTTCCGCCGTACCCTGGGGGTATGAGCACCGCCCCCACCCCCGGACCGCGCGATGCGAAGCATCCCCGGCAGCAGACTCGAAAGCCTCCGGGCCTCGTCTTCGACGATCCGCTGGACGAGCAGTCCTCGGACGATACGGACCGCGGGTGGGGAGAGCGGCCTTCGACGAGCGGTGAAGGCGCGGACGACCTGACGCGCTTCCTCGACGAGAAGCCGCCGCACCACATCTGACCACTCCGCCGCAGCCCGGCCCTCGTGGCCGAGTCGGCGGTCCCCGGCCGCGCGGACCTCTCCGTCGCTCCACGGTCCCCGGCCGCGCGGACCTCTCCGTCGCCCCTGTCGCCGCGCCCGGGCCAGGGCCTTCCGGCGGATCACGCCTATGTCAGGTGAGCCTCCGGGCGCGATCCGCCGGATACGACTCCTGTCAGGCCATGGAGAACTTCGCGACGTACTCGTCGAAGGGCTCGATGCCGACTTCCGCACGCAGTTCGTCCACGCGCTCGGGCTCTTCGCACGGCCACGGAACCGGTGCTCCGTCCTTCACGCCGGCGATCTGAGTGCCGTAGATCTGCTTGCGGCCCTCGTTGACCAGCGTGCGGTCTTGTAGAAAGGCCAGGTCGCGTGGGTTGGCCGCGCCGGCCGAAACCGCCTGCCGCATCAGTTGGAGGGCGCGTCGCTGGACATGGAGCTGTCGGTCGGCGTGCTGGGCGATCAGCCACGCCGAGCGGGCGGCCTCCTCGCCGACGAGCCCTGCCGTCGGCCAGCCGTACTCGTCCATGATCTCGCTGAGTCGGTCGCCGTGCCGTGCGGTCAACCGGCGCCACGCCAGTTGCTCGGCGGGGTCATCGCTGTTCGCGTGGACTGATGACCGGTGATCGCTCGCAGCCATGGCCTTGAGTTCCTCCGCCAGCGAGGCAGCGTCGAGTGCCATTCTCAACTCCCAGGTCCAATCGACGGGTTGTTCCGTCGTCCCCAACCCTAGGGTGCATATCGGACCTAAAGATCATTCCGGGGAACGGTGACAGGCGCCGCCGTGGACGGCGACAATGGATCTACGCCCGGAGCCGGAGCCTGATCACCGCGACGGTCAGGGCGCCCCGGCAGACGCGGCCGGTGAAGCGACAGCCGGAGCGGCCGACCGCCCCACGGCCCCGCCGCCGCACGGACTGAAGCTCAGGCGACCGCGCCCTACGGGCGACCGGATCCCGTGCCCGCTACCGGCCCCTCCCCGGTTCCCGAACCGGTGCCGGCACCGCGGGACTGGGCTACGAGCGTGTCCCGGATCTCCTTCAGGACCTCCAGCTCCGACAGCTCGACGACCTCCTTTGTTCCTTCCTTCGCCGCGTCCCGCGCTGCCTTCCGTGCCAGGTACTTGGACATCGGCAGGACCATCAGGAAGTAGACGACGGCGGCGGTGATCAGGAAGCTGAGCGTCGCACCGAGGACGGACCCCCAAAGGATCTGGATGCCCTGAACCTGGCCGTTCACGACTTGGCACGTGCCCTTGACGCAGGAGCTGTAGGAGTCGAGGTCCTTGGTGCCGAACGCGCCGACCAGCGGGTTGATGACACCCTTCACCACAGAGTTCACGATCTGGGTGAACGCGGCGCCGATGACGACGGCCACCGCGAGGTCGATCACATTGCCGCGCATCAGGAAAGCCTTGAAGCCCTCCAGAACGCTGACTTTCTTCTCGGTCACCATTGAGCCTTTCTTCAAATGCACAGGACACGGAACCAAACCTTCCGCAACCTACGTCACGGTGGCATGCCCCTGTCCACTTTGAACCCGCGAACTGACGACCTGACAGTACGTCTGTACGAACCGACCGTGGCGCCGGACTCAGCACACCGTCACCGCCAGCCGGGATGTCGCGCCCGCACCGGCCAAGTCGGCGGCGGTGGCGCGCGGGACCGACAGGACCACCAGCGCGCCGTCCTCCCCGACGGTTTCGCGGAACTTCGGCACCTCGGTCACCCGCGCCCCTGTGGCCACCACCCGAGCATCCGGCGACCCATCCGCACCCGGCACCGCGGAGGAGCCGGGTGCCGCGATCACATCGACCCGGTCGCCCGGACGCAACAGCCGGACCGTCGCAGCGTCGGCGATACGCACCGGGGCGGAGACCAACTCGGCCGTGGACCGGCCCTCAGCCGCGGGCCGGGGCGCACGCTGTGGAGCAGCGACGGCCGACCCGGCGTCCGGACCGGCCGGACCGTCCGCACCACGAGCACCCGAAGCGGCGAGAGCCGCCGCCGTCAGGGCGAGCCCGGCGGCCACCGCCCGCCGTCGCCGCCGCAAGGCTCGCCGCAGCCGGTGCGCCCCGCCGCGCACCCGCACCGGGGCGAACAGAGGAACCCCCCTGGGCTCAGGCGCGGGCGAGGCCGAAAGGGCCGGCCAACCCGCCGAATCCACGCCCGACCAGACTTCCGCGGAAGCCGCTCCGGAGCCTCCGGCAGCCTCGGAACCGCCCGAAGTGCCGGAGCCGCCGGCGGCAGAAGCGGACGAGCCATGAGCCGCAGAAGCAGCAGACAAGGAGGAATCAGCGGAGGAAGGAGGTGAGGCAGCAGCAGAGGAAGGAGAGGCAGAGGAAGGAGAGGCAGAGGAAGCAGAGGAGAAAGAACGCGACATCGTCACGCACCGCCCGTCGTAGAGGAGTTGTCCCGGCCGTCACCGACCGCTCGCTCCTCACGATCCACCCTCCGCCGCGATCCCGCCGAAGCCTGTGGACAGCCGCCCGCTTGTGGAGAACTCCCTCACCCGACCGTGGGACCGGCACCCACGGCCCCCCTCAGCTCAGGGCAGCTCGAACCCGAGCTCCACCCCGTCATGGGCGTTCGCGCACAGGCAGCCCCGGTCACCGTTCGAGGGCAGCGCCCCGACCGCGTCGAAGAGCACGTCCCGGAGGTGCTCCACCTTCTCGCCGAAGACCCGCAGCACTTCCGCGTGCGAGACGCCGTCACCGGCCTCGACACCGGCGTCCAGATCGGTGACCAGGGCCAACGAGGTGTAGCAGAGTTCGATCTCACGGGCGAGGACGGCCTCCGGATGCCCGGTCATGCCCACGATCGCCCAGCCCGCGCCGGTGAACCACCGGGACTCGGCGCGGGTGGAGAAACGAGGGCCCTCTATGACCACCAGCGTTCCGCCGTCGACCGGCTCCCACGCCCGCCCGCGCGCCGCCTTCAGCGCTACGGCTCGCCCGGCCGGGCAGTACGGATCGGCGAAGGAGGTGTGCACGACGTTCGGAACCACGCCGTCCGCCCGTGCCACCCCGTCGAAGTATGTCTCAGCTCTCGTCTTCGTACGGTCGACGAGCTGATCCGGAACGACCAGCGTCCCCGGCCCGTACTCGGGACGCAGTCCGCCCACCGCGCAGGGGGCCAGCACCTGCCGTACTCCCAGGGAGCGCAGGGCCCAGAGATTGGCGCGGTAGTTGATGCGGTGCGGCGGGAGGTGGTGCCCGCGTCCGTGTCGTGGGAGGAAGGCGACCTTCCGGCCTGCCACCTCACCCAGGAAGAGAGAGTCGCTCGGGCTGCCGTAGGGGGTGTCCACCGCGACCTCGGTCACGTCCTCCAGGAAGGAGTACAAGCCCGAGCCGCCGATCACGCCGATCTCAGCGTTCGTATTCGCCATGCCGGTCACACTATCGACGCCGGAGAGGCATCGGACATGCCGAGGACCCCGCCGTACAGAACGCGCGGGGTCCATAGGACGAAAGGACCGGAACGAGCGGCGCTGTCGGCGGGAGCCGACAGCGAAGAGCCGACGGCAGAAGCGCCGACCGGCGGCGAACGCGGAAAGGTAAAGGTCAGGCGGCCGAGCTGCTGCTGGAACTCGCGGAGCTGCTGGAGCCGTTCGACGACGAACCAGAACCAGAACCAGAAGAGGAAGCAGAGGAAGACGACGAAGACGCAGCCTTCGCGTCGGAAGCCTTCTCCGACGACTTCTCGGAGGACTTCGACGAGCCCTGGGCGGGCGAGCTGCTCGACGACGAGCCCCGGCTGTCATTGCGGTAGAAGCCCGAGCCCTTGAAGACAATGCCTACCGCGGAGAACACCTTCTTGAGGCGTCCCTCGCAATTGGGGCATACGGTCAGGGCGTCGTCGGTGAATTTCTGCACCGCTTCGAGGCCCTCGCCGCATTCGGTGCACTGATACTGGTAGGTCGGCACTTGTCTTCCTCCTGGCACTCTTACTCAGTGAGTGCTAACGACGGTCCATAGTGACGTATTCCTGCGGATCAGTCCACCGTCACCCGCGGGCGGTGATCCATCCCACTCGCCCCACGTGCCGCTATGCGTCCCGGCGCCCATGGTGTGAGCCGGGACCGGAGGGCGAGCAGCGTGATCATGGCCAGTACGGTCCCCGCCAGTGGGACCACGAATCCGGCGCGTGCGCTGTACGAGTCGGCCAGCTGCCCGGCGACCGTCACGGCGGCCGCCTGCCCCAGCGCCACCGCGCCCGTCAGCCAGGTGAACGCCTCGGTGCGGGCGGAGGCGGGCACCAGGGATTCGACCAGGGTATAGCCGCTGATCAGGGGAGGAGCGACGCAGAGGCCCACCAGCAGCCCGAGGGCGGCGAGCAGGGCGACCGAATGAGCCGACCACAGCAGGGAGGCGGTCATGGTGAGCCCGGCGTAACCGATCACCATCCGCCGCCGTGGGCCGCTCTTCCAGGCGATCGCGCCGCACGCGACTCCGGCCAGCATGTTGCCCGCCGCGAAGACTCCGTACAGCAGTCCATTGACTCCGGGATTGCCGATTTCCTCGCTGAAGGCCGTCAGAGAGACCTGCATTCCGCCGAAGACCGAGCCGATGCCGAGGAACGCCACCACCAGAACGCGCAGGCCCGGCACAGCCAGGGCGGACGTCCGCGCTCCGGAGCCGTCGGAGCGCTTCGAGGAGCCGCCGGCCGCGGAACGGTTGCGTACGGCGGGCGGTTGTGTACGGCGCTGGGCGGCGAAGAGCAGCCCGCCGACCAGCGTGAGCCCGGCCTCGGCGATCAAACCTGCCGCAGGATGCACACCGGTGCAGAGGGCGGTCGCGAGCACCGGTCCGACGACGAAGGTCAGCTCGTCCGTCACGGACTCGAAGGCCGCCGCCGTCGGCATCAGCGGTGATCCGTCCAGCCTCGCGGCCCACCGGGCACGCACCATCGGGCCGATCTGCGGCACGGACGCACCGGTCGGCACGGCTGCGGCGAACAGCGCCCACAGGGGGGCGTGCGCCAGCGCGAGAGCCGTCAGGGCGGCTGCGGAAGCCGCGTGCAGCACGACGCCGGGCAGCAGGACGGCACGCTGCCCGAAACGGTCGGCGAGCTTGCCGCTCTGCGGTCCGAAGACCGCCATGGAGACACCGGTGGTGGCGGCGACCGCACCGGCGGTGCCGTAGGAACCGGTGGTGTGCTGAACGAGCAGGACGATGCTGATGGTCAGCATCGCGAACGGCTGCCGGGCGGCGAAGCCGGGGAGCAGGAAGGTCCAGGCGCCGGGTGTGCGCAGCAGCCGCCCGTATCCGGGTCGGCGCTCGGCCTTGTCGGTGGTGACCGCGGAAGCCACGGTCCGTGCCTTTCTGCCGCCTGGTGGCGCTCTCCCGGTAGTACGGGAGCGGCCGAGAGCTGTCCTCTTGGTGCGGGACTGCGGTAGATACCGGGGCCCACTGCGAGGACTCCGCGGCCGCCATACGGTCGCGCCAGCTCTGCGTCAGGCAGAGGTGGTCGATCAGTTCAGGTGCCCTCATGGTAACGGGTCGCCCCACCCCCCTCGGCGGACGCGCGGACGTACGCGCCATGGACGCACGATCCCCCGCACCCGCCTGGGCCCCGAGGATCCCGAATTTCGCGCCCCCGGCCAACCTCGGGGGCGGGCCGTCCTGCCGCCTCCGGTAGGGGGTGTGCAGGGTCGTCCCCGCAGGGGATCGGCGGCAAGTTCGGGGTTCCCGTACGAGACACCTGTACGCCGCCGACCCCGAGGAGTCGAGCCCGGAGGACCCCCGGACCCGCACCGAACAAGCCCCCGCACCCCTTGCGGCAGCAGGCAACCCGCACCGAACAAGCCCCCCGCGCGGCCAAGCGCCCCGCCCGCGCTAACTCGCCGTCCCCAGCCACCCCGCCAGCTTGCCGCCCTGCCCCACCGCCCGCAGTCGCCGCTCCGCCGCGTCCCGTACCGGATCCGTGGCGACCACCAGCAGTTCGTCGCCCCGCCGCAGCACCGTCGAGGGCAGGGGAACGAAGCTCGTCCCGTCCCGTACGACGAGGGTCACCGCGGCCCCGGCCGGAAGCCGCAGTTCCGCGACCTCCACCCCATGCATCCGGGACTCCTCCGGGATCCCGACCGAGAGGAGATGCCCACGCAGCCGCTCCAGCGGAGCGGACTCGATCCCGAGGTCGGAGGGGGCGCCCGGACCGAGCTTCAGGGCCTTCGCCAGCCAGGGGAGCGTTGGGCCCTGCAACAGGGTGTAGACGACGACCAGCACGAAGACGATGTTGAAGACGCGGGTACTGCCCTCGACCCCGGCCACCATGGGAATGGTGGCCAGAATGATGGGCACGGCTCCGCGCAGCCCGGCCCAGGACAACAGGATCTGCTCCCGTGCCGGGATCTTGAACGGCAGCAGGCTGATGAACACCTCCAGCGGACGCGCCACCATCGTCAGGACCAGACCGACGATCACCGCGGGCCAGATGTCGTCGCCCAGCTCATGCGGGGTCACCAGCAGACCGAGCACGACGAACATACCGATCTGGGCGATCCAGCCGAGCCCCTCGGCGAAGCCCCGGTTGGCGGGGGCGTGCGGAAGTTTGGAGTTCCCGAGGACCATCGAGGCCAGGTAGACGGCGAGGAATCCGCTGCCGTGCGCCATGGCGCCGGCCGCGTACGCGACCACCGCGATGGCCATCACGGCGATGGGATACAGACCCGAGGCGGGCAGTGCCACATGCCGGAGGCCGAACGCGCCGAGGAAGCCCACCGCGAGGCCGATGCCCGCGCCGATCGCCAGCTCCAGCGTGATCTTCCCGACGAGGACGTACCAGTCGTCGAACGGTCCGGCCGTCGAGAACGCGACGACGAGGATCACCACAGGAGCGTCGTTGAAGCCCGACTCGGCCTCCAGCACACCGGTCACCCGAGACGGCAGCGGCACTTTGCGCAGTACGGAGAAGACGGCGGCGGCGTCCGTCGACGACACCACCGCGCCGATGATGAGCGCCTGCCGCCACTCCAGACCGACGAGATAGTGCGCCCCGGCGGCGGTGATGCCCACGCTCACCGCGACGCCGACGGTCGACAGCACGATCGCCGCGGGCAACGCGGGTTTGATCTCCTGCCATTTGGTGCCCAGGCCGCCTTCAGCCAGAATCACCACAAGTGCCGCGTAACCTATTACTTGTGTCAATTCGGCGTTGTTGAACTTGACGTCGAAGATCCCGTCCTGCCCTATGGCGATCCCGATGCCGAGATACAGCAGCAGGCTGGGGAGCCCGCTGCGGGACGAGATGCGCACTGCCGCGACGGCGATCAGCAGCACCAGAGAGCAGATGAGCAGAAGTGCGTTGAGCTCGTGGACAGTCAGTGGCCGGTCCTTCCCCTTGCGCCTCTAGGTGCCGGATGGTGATTCCGGGCGGCGACACTTCGTTACCTTACCTAATCTTTAACGTTTTCTTGACGCTGGGGACCAATTGGATGGGGGATGCACCGGTGGCCCGTGCATGCTGTGCCAACCGGGTTCCGGCCAAGCGCTTTCGGATACCGCGTCGGGGGTGGTGGAGTGCTGCGCCTATGGTTGCTCCAGCACTCCAGGACCAAGACTGCGCCTCGAAGGACAGCGATGCCCGCCAACACAACCGCCTCTTCCCGCAAGAAGAAGAAGGGGCGACGTGCCCGTCTGCTCGTGATCGTCCTGGTGCTGGCAGTTCTCGCGGGCCTCGGATACGGCGCGTGGTGGAGTGTCAGCACGGTTCGAGCCTCGTTCCCGCAGACCACCGGAACGATCAAGATCGAAGGTCTGAAAGGCGACGTCGAGGTCAAGCGGGACGACTACGGCATCCCGCAGATCTACGCGGACACCGACGAGGACCTCTTCAGGGCGCAGGGCTTCGTCCAGGCGCAGGACCGCTTCTGGGAGATGGACGTACGCCGTCATATGACGGCCGGAAGGCTCTCGGAGATGTTCGGCTCCGGGCAGGTCGACACGGACGCCTTCCTCCGTACGCTCGGCTGGCGTCAGGTGGCGCAGGAGGAGTACGACAAGAAGCTGAGCGCCGAGACGAAGAAGTACCTCCAGGCGTATGCGGAGGGTGTCAACGCCTACCTCAAGGGCAAGGAGGGCAAGGACCTCTCCGTCGAGTACGCGGCTCTCGCCCTCACCAACGAGTACAAGCCGGAGCCGTGGACGCCGGTCGACTCGGTGGCCTGGCTCAAGGCGATGGCGTGGGACCTGCGCGGCAATATGCAGGAGGAGGTCGACCGCTCCCTGCTGACGAGCAGGCTGTCCGAGAAGCAGATCAAGGAGCTGTATCCGCCGTATCCGTACGACAGGAACAAGCCGATCGTCGAGAACGGCGCGGTCGACGAGTCCACCGGTGAATTCGACCCGGACGCCGAGCCTTCCGGACGCAACGGCGGAGGCAACTCCGGCGTCGGCAGCGACCTCGCCAACAGCAACAGCAACAGCGGCAGCAACGGCAGCGACGCCGCCGGGGCCGGAAGCAGCGCCTCGGACGCCGCCCAGGGCCTGAACTCCCAGCTCGCCGCCCTCTCCGAGACCCTGGACACGATCCCCGCCCTGCTCGGCCCCAACGGCAACGGCATCGGCTCGAACTCCTGGGTCGTCCACGGCAAGTACACGACAACAGACAAGCCCCTGCTGGCCAACGACCCGCACCTGGCCCCGCAGCTCCCCTCGCTCTGGTACCAGATGGGCCTGCGCTGCCGTACGGTCTCCAGCACCTGCCAGTTCGACACGGCGGGCTACACCTTCTCCGGTATGCCGGGCGTGATAATCGGCCACAACCAGGACATCGCCTGGGGCTTCACCAACCTCGGCGCGGATGTCACCGACCTCTATCTGGAGAAGCTTTCCGGTAACAGCTACCAGGTCGGCGGCGAGTCGAAGGAGCTGAAGACCCGCGAGGAGGTCATCAAGGTCGCGGGCGGGGCGAGCAAGACGATCACGGTCCGCTCCACCGACCATGGCCCGCTGGTCTCCGACCGCAGCAGCGAGCTGGAGAAGGTCGGCCAGAAGGCACGGGTCTCCGCCAACTCAGCTCCGGACCGCGCCACCGGTTACGCCGTATCCCTCCAGTGGACGGCGCTCCAGCCCGGGAAGTCGATGGACGCGGTGTTCGACCTCAACCGGGCGAAGGACTTCGCGTCCTTCCGCAAGGCGGCCAGGAACTTCGAGGTGCCCTCGCAGAACCTCGTCTACGCGGATGCCAAGGGCAACATCGGCTACCAGGCCCCCGGGAAGGTCCCGATCCGCGCCAAGGGCGACGGCTCGGTCCCGGCTCCCGGCTGGGACCCGAAGTACCGGTGGGAGGGGTACATCCCCTTCGACGAGATGCCGTACGAGGAGAACCCGGAGCGCGGCTACATCGTCACCGCCAACCAGGCCGTCATCTCCGAGAAGTACAAGTACTCGCTGACCTCCGACTATGGCTACGGGACCCGTAGCCAGCGGATCAACGACGTCATCGAGTCGAAGATCAAGGACGGCGGCAAGATCTCCACCGAGGACATGCGGACCATGCAGATGGACAACACCAGCGAGATCGCCAAGGAGCTGACGCCCCATCTGCTGAAGATCGACGTGTCGGATCCGTATGTCCGTGAGGCGCAGAAGCTGCTGGAGGGCTGGGACTACAGCCAGGAGCCCGACTCGGCCGCCGCCGCCTACTTCAACGGCGTCTGGCGCAACATCCTCAAGCTCGCCTTCGGGAACAAGCTGCCCAAGGAGCTGCGGGTCGAGGGAGAGTGCCTGAGCGTCCGCCCGGCGGACAGTACGGCCCCCGACGACGAGCTGAGCAGACGGATCATCGAGTGCGGCATGCGCGACGAGGACTCCGCGCAGCCGGACGGCGGCGACCGCTGGTTCGAGGTCGTACTCGGCATCCTCGACGACGAGGACAACCCCTGGTGGCAGTCCCCGGCCAGCCGCACGGACGCGCAGACGACCACGCGCGACCAGCTCTTCGCCCGTGCGATGGAGGACGCCCGCTGGGAGCTGACCGCCGAGATGGGCAAGGACGTCTCCAGCTGGAGCTGGGGCCGTCTGCACCAACTGACGCTGCGGAACCAGACGCTCGGCACGGAGGGACCCGGCTTCCTCCAGTACCTGCTCAACCGCGGCCCGTGGAACCTGGGCGGCGGCGAGGCCACGGTGAACGCGACCGGCTGGAACGCGGCGGCCGGCTACGAGGCCGTGTGGGTGCCGTCGATGCGGATGGTGGTCAACGTCGGCGACTGGGACCGGTCGCGCTGGATCAACCTCACCGGCGCGTCCGGGCACGCGTACAGCGCGCACTACACCGATCAGACGGACAAATGGGCCAAGGGGGAACTGCTGGACTGGTCCTTCAGCAGCGAGGCGGTCGAGGCGAACACGGTCGACACCCTCACCCTCACGCCCTGATGAGGCTCCCTCCTGAGACTCCTGAGAGTCCCGAGAGTCCCGAGAGTCCCGAGAGCCCCGAGAGCCCCGAGAGCCCCGGGGAGGGAGGCTCCCCGGAGGCCGGATGACCGGTCATCGGGCGGGAAAACGTGTGACGCCCTCGGGTGTGACCACCGCGTCGACGGGGTGGTCGTGCGGTTCCTCCGGAACGCGCGCGACCACCTCGTTCGCGTACAGCAGCACCACCAGTGGGGGAGGCGTGCTCCCTCTCCCGGCCGGTACGCCACCCCTGCCTCCGCCGTCGTTGGTACGGCTGCTGCCGCCTCCGCTGCCGTCGACACCTTCATCGCCGCTCGCCGACAGCCGCGCGAGTACGCGGTCGTACGAGCCGCCCCCGCGCCCCAGCCGCATTCCGCGGGCGTCCACGGCGAGCCCGGGAAGGAGTACGGCATCGGCCTGCCGCACGGCGTCGGGGCCGAGCCGGGGCCCGGCCGGTTCCAGCAGCCCGCGCCCGGCGCGTACAAGACGGTCCGGGCCTTCGTACGCACCCCAGTCCAGATCGTTGTCCGCCATGAGGACCGGCAGCAGGACGCGCACGCCCCGCTCGCGCAGCACGTCGAGCAGCGCGCGCGTCCCTGGTTCGCGCCCCACGGAGACATACGCGGCGACGGTGTCGGCCTCTGCCAGCTCGGGAAGGTCCAGTGCCCGCCGGGCGAGGACCGCGGCGGCCTCGCGGACCGCCTCGGGGGACAGCAGCGCGCGGGCGTCGAGGAGTTCGCGCCGCAGCGCCGTCTTCCGGGCCCTGTTCACCGCATGCTCCCTCGCCCCGAGCCCTCCGCCTCCATGACCCCCGCCTTCCCTTACTGTCTGATTCTGTCCGGCTCCGCACGGTCTTCCGGCCCCCTCCGGTGGCCCGTTCCGCTCCCGTCGGGCCGGTCCGTCGCTCATTGTGCGCCGCCGCCGATCAGACCCGCGAACCCGGCGTCGTCAGGGTGAGCCGGCCGTTTTCAGGGGCCGGCGGTACGACACTGGGGATCGTTGAGCCCATCTGCGGGCGATTGTCAGACTCGCGTGCGAACGTGAAGACATGGGACCGGAGTTCCGGGACCGGCTCCGCACCATCCGACCAAGGAGATGTAACACACCGTGAGCAGCAGCACGATCTGGTCGGTGGACGACCACTTGGCGGACATCCTCGCGGCGATCCGGCCCCTCGACCCGATCGAGTTGCAACTGCAGGACGCCCAGGGATGCGTCCTCGTCGAGGACGTCACCGTCCCCGTCGCCCTGCCTCCCTTCGCCAACAGCTCCATGGACGGGTACGCGGTCCGCGTCGCCGACGTCCTGGGCTCCACCGAGGAGTTCCCCGCGGTCCTCACGGTGATCGGCGACGTCGCGGCGGGCGGCGCGGGTGCGCTCACCGTGGGTCACGGCGAGGCCGCGCGGATCATGACCGGCGCGCCGTTGCCGCCGGGAGCGGAGGCGGTCGTCCCGGTCGAGTGGACCGACGGCGGCACCGGCGGGGGAGCGGTCACCGCCATGCTCCCCGCGGGCCGGAACCCCGAGGGCGCGAGCGGCGAGGTCCGCGTCCACCGCCCTGTCCGGGCGGGTGCGCATGTGCGTCCGCGCGGCAGCGACGTCCGGGCCGGGGATCTCGCCCTCGCGCGGGGCACGGTGCTCGGGCCGCCGCAGATCGGTCTGCTCGCCGCGATCGGCCGCGGTGTCGTGCGGGTCCGGCCGCGTCCGCGCGTGGTCGTCATGTCCACCGGGAGCGAGCTGGTCCAGCCCGGCGACGCCCTCGGCGAGGGGCAGATCTACGACTCCAACAGCTTCTCCCTGGCCGCCGCCGCGCGGGACGCCGGAGCGATCTCGTACCGGGTGGGCGCGGTCACGGACGACGCGGGGATTCTCCGCGCCACCATCGAGGACCAGCTGATCCGCGCCGACCTGCTGGTCACGACGGGGGGCGTCAGCGTCGGCGCGTACGACGTGGTGAGGGAAGCCCTCTCCACCGCGGGCGACGGGACCTCCGACCCCCTCGCCGGGGCCGGGGGCGGTTTCCGCGCCGACACGGCCGACGGCTCGACCGACCACACGGCGGACGGCTCGGCCGAGGGCTCGGCCGGTGGCTCCATCGGTGAGGACGACGTGCCGGCGGGCAGCGGCGTCGACTTCCGCAGTCTGGCCATGCAGCCCGGCAAGCCCCAGGGCTTCGGCACCATCGGCCCGGACCACACCCCCCTGCTGGCCCTGCCCGGGAACCCCGTCTCGTCGTACGTCTCCTTCGAACTGTTCGTCCGCCCGGTGATCCGGACCCTTATGGGCCTGGAGGACATCCACCGCCCGAAGGTGCGCGCGGTGCTCAAGGCCGACGCGGTGCTCGGTTCCCCCGCCGGCCGCCGCCAGTTCCTCCGGGGCGCGTACGACTCCGGCACGGGCACCGTCACTCCGGTGGGCGGTTCCGGCTCCCATCTGGTCGCGGCCCTCGCGCACGCGGACTGCCTGATCGTGGTCCCGGAGGCGGACACGTCGGTCGAACCCGGTAAGGAAGTGGAGGTGGTCCTCCTCAGGTGACCCGCGCGCCATGGAGGTACCGTGTCTGCGCACACAGGCCCTTCACGGGCCTTGCAGGCCCCCAGGGCCCGGGACCGGGAGCGGCGAACAGCGCATGAGTACAGACGGCAGGCTGACGCACATCGACGAGGCGGGAGCGGCCCGTATGGTCGACGTCTCAGGGAAGGACGTCACCGCGCGCACCGCTCGCGCCGGCGGCAGAGTCCTGGTGTCCGAGCAGGTCGTGGCGGTGCTGCGGGGTGAGGGCGTGCCCAAGGGCGACGCGCTCGGGACGGCCCGTATCGCCGGGATCATGGGCGCCAAGCGCACCCCCGACCTGATCCCGCTCTGCCATCCGCTCGCCGTCTCGGGCGTCGAGGTCGATCTGTCGGTCGCCGACGACGCCGTGGAGATCACCGCCACCGTGAAGACCACCGACCGCACGGGCGTCGAGATGGAGGCGCTCACCGCCGTCACGGTCGCCGCGCTCACCGTCGTGGACATGGTGAAGGCCCTCGACAAGGCGGCGGTGATCACCGACGTACGGGTCGAGGAGAAGACGGGCGGAAAGTCCGGCGACTGGAACCGGTCATGATCCGGACCCCGCGCGCCGGAGAGGTGTACAGCCACAGCCACGGTCCGGGCGCCGTCCCCAGGGCTCTGGTGATCACCGCGTCCAACCGCGCGTCGGCGGGCGTCTACGAGGACAGGGGCGGCCCGATCCTCGCCGAGGGCCTGGCCGCGCTCGGCTTCCATGTCGACGGACCACGGGTGGTGCCCGACGGCGACCCGGTCGAGGAGGCGCTGCGCGCGGGCGTGGCCCAGGCGTACGACGCCATCCTCACCACCGGCGGCACGGGCATCTCGCCCACGGACCGCACACCCGACGCCACGCGTGCCGTCCTCGACTACGAGATCCCCGGCATCCCCGAGGCGATCCGCGCCCACGGTCTGGCGAAGGTCCCGACCGCCGCGCTCTCCCGTGGGCTGGCGGGGGTCGCGGACCGTACGCTGATCGTCAATCTGCCGGGCTCACCCGGTGGCGTACGGGACGGTCTCGCCGTACTGGAGCGGTTGCTGCCGCACGCGGTCGACCAGCTGCGCGGCGAAGACCACGGCAGCGACAACGGCACCGACGAAGGCACCGCCCCCGCCACCTCGCGGGAAGCCGTACACGAAAAGGTTCACGAGGCGGTTCACGAGCCCGTTCATGACGGAGAACATCCCGGTTCCGCATCCTCCGGGAGCTTGAGCTGAACGCCCCCTGGCCGGTGGTCCTGGCGGACGGCGATGTGCTCCTCCGCCCGATAAAGCTGCGCGACCAGCGGAACTGGCGTGAGGTCAACCGCCGCAACCGCGACTGGCTGCGCCCCTGGGAGGCGACGATCCCGCCCCCCGGCCCCGGCGCGCCGCTCGCCCACCGGCCGACGTACCGCCAGATGGTCCGCCATCTGCGGTCCGAGGCCAGCGCGGGCCGGATGCTGCCGTTCGTCATCGAGTACCAGGGCCGACTGGTGGGCCAGTTGACGGTCGCGGGCATCACTTGGGGATCGATGTGCTCGGGCCATGTGGGCTACTGGGTCGACCGCGAGGTCGCCGGCCACGGCGTGATGCCGACCGCCGTCGCCCTCGTCACCGACCACTGCTTCCGCACGGTCGGACTGCACCGGATGGAGGTCTGTATCCGTCCCGAGAACGGCCCGAGCCGTCGGGTCGTGGAGAAACTCGGATTCCGGGAAGAGGGGCTGAGGCCCCGATATCTGCACATCGACGGTGCGTGGCGGGACCATCTGGTGTTCGCGCTGACAGCCGAGGAAGTCCCCGAGGGGCTGCTCCGCCGCTGGCACCAGGCACGACCCCGAGCGCCTAGAGAAATGAAATAAACGTTCGAAATCGATCGCTGCTGACCGTGATGTGATCTGAACAGTCGCAAAAAAAGTTCGTCATATCAGCGGGATTGTGCGACACACCGGGCCAATTGGAGGATGTCCTTGCGAGAATCCCTCTACGGTGTGACCGTGAGCAGCAGCGGCCTCATCTACGCAGTCATCGTCGGGGCCTGGGCCGCCTACCTGGTGCCGATGTGGCTCCGCAGGCAGGACGAGCTGAACGAAGCACGTCCCACGGAACGCTTCTCCACCGCCATCCGGCTGCTGTCCGGACGCGGGGCGATGGAGCGCCGGTACGCCAAGGAGCTGCGGGTACGCACGACGGAGCAGCCCGAATCCGACTCGGACCCGGATGTCGGCACGGAACCCATGAGTTCCGTCGACGTCCGGGCCTTCGCCGCGCCCCGTACCGAGATCCGGACCCAAGCCCCGGACCAGGCGGCGGCGCGTTCGCGGGACCCCCGATCGAGGGACTCCCGCGCCCGCCGTCCGGGCGCGCGCCCCAACGGCACGGCCACCGAGCGCGCCCGGCGCAGCAAGGTCCTCGCCCGCCGCCGGCGCACCACCGTGATCCTCTTCATGGCCTTCACGCTGGGAGCGATCGTCGCGGCGGTCGGCGGACTCGGTTTCCTGTGGGCGCCCGCGATCCCCGCAGTGCTCCTCAGCGCGTACATCATGCATCTGCGCGCCCAGGAACGCCGACGCTTCGCGGTCGTCATGGACCGCCGCCGCGCGGAGATCGCCGCGCAGCGCCTGCGCGAGAGCCGTCCCCGCCGCCACCAGTCCGCCTCGGCCACGGCCGCCGAGGCGGACGAGGAGCCCGAGGCACACCCCGAGCCCTCACCGGCGAAGGTGTCACCGCAGGAGGCGGGCCGCCGCGCCCTGGTCGAGCAGACGGACCACGCCGAATGGGTCGACCAGCAGCGCGACCGGGGCCCCGCCACCGGCGACAGCTGGGACCCGGTCCCCGTCCCGCTGCCGACCTATGTGACGGCCCCGGTGGCCCCGCGCGCCACGAGCGGGATCGACATGAACGACCCGGAGACCTGGAGCTCCGCCCGCTCCTCCACGGCGGACCCGACCCCACAGGCCCCCGCTCCCGACCCTGCGCCGGACCGCCGCACGCACCCGAACCGCCGCGCTCCCCGCGACCGGGGCCGCACCCCGCTCTTCGACCAGTACGCCGACGACGACCGCCCGCGCGCGGCCAACGAGTGACCCCGTGACCAGCGAAGGAACGGATTTCCAAGCACCCCGACCGGGATGCTAGAGTTTCCCTCGTTGCAAGGGCCTGTGGCGCAGTCTGGTAGCGCACCTCGTTCGCATCGAGGGGGTCTGGGGTTCAAATCCCCACAGGTCCACCGCAAGGCCGTTCTTGAGTCAGCTCGGGAACGGTAACGAAATCCCGTCCGATCGCTGAGATCGGGCGGGGTTTCGTCGTTTCCGGGGTTCGTTCGACGCCTCTTCGGGTCAGACGCCAGGACCAGGGCCTGTCCGGCGGATCGGATACTGCCGACAGGCCCTGGGCCCGGAAGGACTCAGCGCTTGAACGTGAAGGTGAAGTCGCCCGAGAGCTTGCCGCTCAGGCGGACTGTCGACACGAGTTTCCCCTCGGCGATCAGTCTCTCGGCCTCGGCTCGCGAAAAGCCGAAGCCTTCCGCGATCAGCCGCACCGGCCGCACAGGAATCCGCGCCGCGAAACGGACCGAGACCTCGATGGCCTCACCCTCCGGCTGATGCGGCTGATCCGGCCCGCCGCTGTCGAGGCGCCAGGCGTTGTCCCAGTCGAGGGCGATGCGATTGCGGCGCCGTACGACCGGGTCCTGGAGCAGTTCAGCCGCCAGGCCGGGGTCGTTGCCGTGTAGCAGGTTCAGGAGTTCAGGTCGTATGGAACGCACGTTCATCCGCTCCAGGACAGTGAGCTTGGTGGTGTCCCCGCACTCGGTGCACAGCGCGAGGAGCCAGGCGTCAAGGAGCTTGTGGTTCGCGTTGACGCGGAATTTGCCGTTCGCCCGGAAGCGCCCGGAGGCGCACCTGTGGCAACGGCGGAGAACGATTGGCAGGCAGGTGGGCACGACCACCCAGTTTTCGGACACAGAAAGACACCGGTTCCAGTGAGAAGACCGCAGCGAAAAGGGAGCGCGGCGCGCAGGCGCGACGCGCGACGGTTCAGCGCTCGGGGGGTCTCACTTGGTGTACAACGGCACGTCCTTGACAGGGCGACTGCGGGCGGGAGCACGGTAACGGCATACGGGAGTACGGCTCCACTGATTTTCGACCTTCTGCGCCGAACAACTCGTCGACACCCACTCCTGGGAATTCTGGTGGGACTGACCGCGTACCAACTGGGGAACGATCACCAGCAGCCTGGAAATGATCTCCATGACTCGGCATCGACCCAGGTCAAAGGTCCTCGTGAACACCCCACCGCACGACTGTTCTTCGACGCCGTCGCAGGCGAGGAACCAGCCGAGCACCTGTTCACAGTGCCCGTACCAGCCGCTCTCGGCCTGCGTTCGGTCGGCCACCACGGTGATCAGCCGCGTGCACGCCCGCTCCCAATGCCAGGGATCCACCGAGGATCTCGACGAGTGCGACGGCGGCCCCAACGAGCGCGGGCCATCCTCGTCGGCGGCCTCGGGGCTGGGCAGCAAGGGACCTACAAGACCGGTCAGCGTCTTGGACGCATCCTCGTCCAGCTCGAACGGATGCCGCGACGGATCCACTTCCGCCCAGGTCAGCGTGTGCGCCCACAGCTCAGTCGCCACGCCACTGTGCCGTGTGTAGCCGCTTCGACTCCAACGAGGGTCCGAGTGGCCTTCCGCAAGAACGGGGTGATTGTTGTTCAGGCAGCGCCTCAGGACCGGTTGCTGTCAGTGGCCTCTGCCAGGATGCCTCGTTCCACAACACGATCTGGAGAGACCGATGAGCTGGGACGTACTCCTCCTTCGCCTGCCCGACGACGTCACCTCGGTGTCCGAGATTCCCCCCGACTACACCCCGGCCCCGCTTGGCCGGCGACACGACGTACTCGCGGCTGTCACCCAGACCGTCCCCGAAGTCGATCTCTCGGACCCCGCCTGGGGCGAGCTTTCCGGCCCCACCTGGTCCATCGAACTCAGTATCGGCTCAGAAGACCCGGTGGACTCGATCATGCTCCACATCCGGGGCTCCGGCGACGACGTGCTGACACCCGTCTTTCGTCTTGCTGAGGCTCTGCGGTGCAAGGTGCTCGACTGTGCGGACGGGGACCTGATCACTCCGGTGCAAACGTCGGGCTGGCACGCTTTCCAGCGGTTCCGCGATCGAGTGGCCGGACCCTCTCGGTGATGCTTCCCAGTCGCGGCACTGCCGGAGAGGCCCGGCAGGGGCTCTTCGGCATGCGCCCAGCAGCGGAGTCTACTTTCCCGGTCGCCGGGTACCCGGCGAGCGAAGGCCGACCGACCTCCCGCAGTACGGCACGGGCGCGGCAGAGGCCGCCGGGAGCCGCATCGGTGAGAGGGCGACGCGGTCGAGATCCTGATGCGGCCCTGATGTGCGCCGCTCGCGTGCCGCGCATCGTGTCGGTGCGGTCGATGGCGCGGACCGTCGCACTGGACCTCAGTTGGGCAGGCCCCCTGCCGCCCGGCTCGGACGAGAACTCATCACCGTTCCGTTCAAGCGACCGAGGGGTGAGAACCATGGCTCAGACCGCTCACAAGGAGCACATCAGGGACCGGGACACGGTGGCGGCCCTGCTGGAGAGCGCGGGCCGGACCTATGCCGAGGAAGCCGGTGTCCGGCTGCGTAACACCCCGCAGCCGCTGTACCAGCTGCTGGTCACCGCGTGCCTGCTCAGTGCGCGGATCAGGGCGTCCGTCGCCACGAGCGCGGCGCACGAACTCTTCGCGGCGGGGATGCGCGACCCCCACAGGATGCAGGATGCGACCTGGCAGCAGCGGGTGGACGCGCTCGGCAGGGGCCACTACCGGAGGTACGACGAGCGTACGGCGACGCAGCTCGGTGAGGGTGC
This sequence comes from Streptomyces sp. NPDC004838, assembly GCF_053600955.1. Lineage (NCBI taxonomy): Bacteria > Bacillati > Actinomycetota > Actinomycetes > Kitasatosporales > Streptomycetaceae > Streptomyces > Streptomyces sp. NPDC004838. Next base: position 92,977 of record NZ_JBSGAW010000025.1, read on the forward strand.
GCGGATCCTGCTCGACGACTGCAAGGGCGATCTCCGGCAGCTGCGTGACGCGGCGGACGGGGACATCGACGAGATCCGCGAGGGGCTCCGCAGGACGCCAGGTCTCGGCCCGACCGGCGTGGAGATCTTCCTCCGAGAGGTGCAGTCCGTGTGGCCGGAGGTGGGGCCGCTCTTCGACGGCAAGGCACTGGAGGGCGCCAAGCGGCTCGGGCTGCCCCAGGATCCGGAGGAGCTGGCCTCCCTGGTGCCCAGGGACTCCTACGCGCTTCTCGCGGCGGCTCTGGTCCGGGCGGCGCTGAACAAGGACGTCGTCGAGGAGGTCGAAGAGAAGACCAAGAGCGCGGGCTGAGGGCCGGGGTGCCTCTGCGGGATGCCCGCGGGATGCCTCTGGAGGGCCGGGATACGGGGCATCCGTGTTGCGGCTGGCATGGCTGATGGGCCGTCATGGCCGGGGCTCCCGCCCACTGTCCTCGATCCATCTGGATCGCGGACATCGCAGATGAGTCAGCTGCCTTCGTCCGCCGACTCCGGCTCGTCCTGAGCTTCTTCCTCTTCGTCCTCGTCCTCGGACACTTCGTCCGCTGCAACGTCCTCGTCGTCCTCTGCCTCGTCCTCCATGGCCTCCTCGTGCGTGCGCACCACTTCACCGTCCCGGATCTCACCCCGCCAGCCTTCGGCCTCCTCGTCCGTGAGGGACACGTAGCGCTGGAAGTTCTTGAAGTCGAGACGGAGCCGACGGCCCTGCGCGCGCCAGATGTTGCCGGTCTTCTCGAAGAAGCCCGAGGGGTAGTACTCGACCACGAGGATCACCCGGGTGAGGGTGGGGGTCAGTTCGTGGAAGGTGACGCAGCCCTTGGTCGTGCCCTTGGATCCCTCGGAAGTCCAGATCACGCAGTCATCGGGGATCTGCTCCTGGACGGTCGCCTTCCAACCGCGTGTGGAGGGACCCACCTTGACCTTCCAGTCACTGGTGGTTTCGTCCTCCTGGGTGACATTCCGAACGCCCTTGGTGAAGCCACTGAACCGCTCGTACTCCGTCCAGTGGTTGTAGACCACCTTGATCGGAACGCCGATGTCCAGTGTTTCGATGATGCCGGTCACCTTCGTGTCGCCCGCCTTGCGGCCGGAGGCGCCGCCGAGCAGTCCCTCCACCTTGTCTTTCACGCCCCCGAGCAAACCCTTCCCGAGCCCCTTGACCTTGTTCCCGACGAGGGCGGTCAGGGGTGAGTCGCCGCGGAGGATCCCGAGGCCCAGGCGTGGCAGAGCCCCGTCGTGCTCGGCGATATCCGTGAGCCGGTCGGTCATTCCCGTGAGCCGGTCACCCGCGTTCGCGGCGAGCCGGCCCGCCTGCGCGCCGACGTAGTCGCCCAGTTCCGCTTTCAGAAGGTCCAGGCCGGACGCACCGTCCCGTACCGCTTGTGTCGTGGCCATGTCTACCTCCGCCGTCCGGAAGGCTTCTCGCCCGTGGAGCCGCGAGTGCTCCGCTCGGCGGACGCGGCCCCCTGACCGCTTCCGCTCTTACGGGCCGCCGAGCGCCTGGCGGACGATCCCTTCCCCGCGGGCGTACCCGCGGGCGGCTTCGACGGCTTCTCCCGGCCCCTGGAACGGGAGGGAGGCGATGCCTTGGCGGTGGCCTTCTTGCGCGTGGCGGACTGCTTCCGCGATTCCGCCTTCTCCTCCCCGGTGTCCTCGGCCTCGCCCTCCGCCTCCTCCTCACCGCCGGCCATTTCGGGCAGCCGGTCGTTGATGCGGAGCGTCCTCTCGTGCAGTGTTCCCGCCAGGTCGGTCAGCTTGCGATCGACCACCGTCCCGGCGGCCTTCTTTCCGGCGCCGAGGAGGTCGCCGCCGAGCTGCTCCTTCAGGGCGCCCACCTGGGGCACCTCGCCCAGCTTCTGTGCGCCCTCGGCGGCCAGCCGCCGAGGGCTCAAACCGTTCCGGCGGCCGACGAGGTACGTCGCGACGGCGAGGGCGAGCCGCCCCTTCTTCGCGCGTCCCAGTACATACCCGCTCGCGACCCCGGCCGCGAGGGCGATCTTGGTCGTATCTTTCATGGCTGTCCGTTCCGGATCTTGTCGCGCTTCCCAATGGCGCGAGTCCCCCTATACGATGAAAAAACACCGAATCCGCCGATCGGGATCCTTCCAGGATCGGAGACGGAGATGGCGGCAGCCGCAGCGGACGACAAGCACGACAGGAAGCCGGCGGCCGGTCGAGCGCCGGGTCGTGGGCGTTCCGGTGGCTCCTCCCGGCCGAGCGGGGCGACCGCCCGGGCCGTTTCGGCTCCGGAAGCCATGGGTCTGGCCTCGAGTCAGCTGGCAGAGCTTCTGGGGCGTGCACCTCAGTCGGTCTCCGCGCTGAAACCGACGGACGACGGCTGGGTGGCCGACGTGGAGATCGTCGAGCTGGAGCGCGTCCCGGACACGACGAGTGTCATGGCCAGCTACCGGGTGAGTCTCGATCCCGACGGCGGTCTGCGGTCCTATGAACGTATTCGCCGGTACAGCCGGGGCCAGATCGACCGGCCGCGCTGACCTGCTGCCGGGCAGCCCCGGCCTCGGTCCCGCCCCTGCGGCCGGCCGAAAGGAGGCACCGTGACTGTGGTGCCGCAAAGTGGTGGGACCGTCGCTCCCGGCGGCGGCACCACCGGAACTCTCTACGACACACTTGAACTGATCCTCGACCGCGGACTGGTCATCGACGTGTTCGTGCGGGTCTCGCTCGTGGGGATCGAACTGCTGAAGATCGACGCCCGGGTCGTGGTGGCCAGTGTGGACACGTACCTCCAGTTCGCCGAGGCATGCAACAGGCTGGACCTGGAGTCGGGCCGGAAGGCCCCCCAGAAACTGACCGACATCGTCGGCGAGGTCACCGAAGGCGGCGCGAAGAGCAAAACGAAGGGCGCCCTCACCGGGGCCGTCGAAGCCGTCACCGATTCGCTGACCGGCGGTGGACGCGAAGAGGAGAGGGAAACCGAACCGGCGCGTCGGGAGAGCGGAGAGTCGAGGCGGTCCGCCCGTCGCGCGGGGCGTGGGGAGCGCGATGAGTCATGAGCGTCTACGTGTACTCCATCACCGCCGATGACCATCCTCTGCGTGTCGAGGGGGCGACGGGTGTGGGAGACCCGCCGGGTCGGCTACGGACCGTGACGGCAGAGGGTCTGGCGGCGATCGTGAGCGATGCCCCCGAGGACCTGCGGCCCAAGCGCCGTGATCTGGCCGCGCATCAGGAGGTCCAGGATCTCCTGATGGCGGACGGTGCTGTACTTCCGCTGCGGTTCGGTCTCACGGCCCCCGATGACACCGCGGTCCGGGATGTGCTGGAGGACCGTTCGGACGTCTACCTGGAGCGGCTCCACGCACTCGCCGACAGCGCCGAGTACCACCTGAAGGCGGGATGGGATCAGGACGCGCTGCTGAGGGACGTCCTCGCCTCGTCCGCCGAGGCCCGTCAGCTCAACGACGCGATCCGTTCCGGGACCGCCGCTCCCGATATGCCACTCGCTCTCGGCGAATTGGTCTCCGGGGAGGTGGAGCGCCTGCACCGTGAGCTGGCTGACCGGGTGCTGGAAGCCTTGCGGCCGTTCACCGAGGACGAGGTCGTCTCCACCCCCGGGAAGGACGACTTCCTCAGTGTCTCTTTCCTCGTCGGCAGCGGCGACGAGGAGGAGTTCCGCACCGCGCAGGAGAACCTCGCCCGGCGGCTGGAGCGGGATGTGACCATGCGGCTGCGCGGACCCTTGCCGCCCTACAGCTTCGTAGGAGTGTGACGCGTCGTGGGAGTGTTCACCGAGATCCTCGCCCTGCCCCTGGCCCCGCTGCGCGGTGTCGGCTGGGTCCTGGGCAAGGCCGTCGAGGCCGCTGAACAGGAGTACTACGACCCCGGCCCGGTGGAGGAGGAGCTGATCGCGCTCGAACGCGCGCTCCTGGCGGGCGATATCGACGAGGAGAGCTACGACAGGCGTGAGGACGAACTCCTGGACCGTCTGGAGGAGATCCGTGCCTTCTGGGCGGCCCGCTCGAACGGACCGCCGGTCGGCGAAGGACCGGTCGCGGACGGGCCGGTCGGTGAAGGGACGCTCGGAGAAGGGCCGGAGACGTGAGGAACGAACCGGTTCCGAACAGGCTCGGCTCGTACCCGACGCGTGCCGCGGGTCCGCCGGCGTACGCGCAGGGTTCCTCGGCGAATCTGGCCGACATCCTCGAACGCGTCCTCGACAAGGGCATCGTCATCGCCGGAGACATCCAGATCAATCTTCTGGACATCGAACTCCTCACCATCAAGCTCCGGTTGCTGGTCGCCTCCGTGGACAAGGCGAAGGAGATGGGCATCGACTGGTGGGAGCACGATCCGTCGTTGTCCTCGTCCGCCCGGCGCAAGTCCCTTGTAGAGGAGAACCGCAGACTGCGGGCGGAGATCGAGGGCATGCGCTCCGCGGACTCCTCGGACTTCTCGGAGCGCAGGGTCACGCGGCCCGAGCGCCCACGGCCCAGGCGGCGGAATGAGGCGTCGGATGAGTACTGACGCGAGTACCGATGTCGTGTACGCGTATGCCGTCGCCCTCGACGCGGAGGGACTGCGGGAGCGGACGAAGGCGCTCCGGGGGGTCCATGACGCACCGGTACGGCTGGTGCGCGGCGGCCCCGGCGGGCGCTTGGCCGCCGCAGTGAGTTCGGTTCCCGCCTCCCAGTTCGGCCAGGAGGAACTCAAAGCCCATCTGGAGGACCTGGCCTGGCTGGAGGAGACGGCCCGTGCCCACCACGACGTGATCGAGGCGCTGTACGAGGCGACCAGCGTGCTGCCCCTACGGCTGGGAACGGTCTATCTGGAGGACGCGGGGGTGACGAGGGTCCTGGACACCGAGGGCGAGGCGTTCCTGAAACGGCTGGCGAGGCTGGCGGACCATGTCGAGTGGGGTGTCAAGGTGTACGTCGAGGGGCGGTCCCCCCAGGAGCCTCCGGAGTCTCAGGAGCCGGCGGTCGAGGCTCCGGGGGAGAGCCCGGGGCGGGCGTACCTTCAGGGGCGGCGTACCCAGCAGCGGTCGCGTGATGAGACCTGGCACAACGCCATGGTGGTGGCGCGTCGCATCGAGGACGTGGGGCGCGCATACGCCTCGGGATGGGCCCGGCACCGCGTTCAGCAGGGCGAACTCGCCCGGGGGCCCGGCCAGAACGTGATCAACGACGCGTATCTCGTACCCCTTGAGCGGGCGGAGCGGTTCCGGGCGGAGGCGTCGCGCGCCGCCGAGGGCCTGGAGGGCGTACGGATCGAGGTCACCGGTCCCTGGGCGCCGTACTCGTTCGCCACCCCGTCGGAGACTTCCGCGGCGGGCGATCCGGCCGCCTCCGCCCCGCCATGACGCGGCCTGCGGCCATGACGCATCCCGCGGCCGTCCCCCGGGAAGAACCGCTGCCGCAGCGGCAGGTGGCGCTCATCGATCTGCTCGACCGGCTGCTGAGCGGCGGAGCCGTCCTGACCGGTGACCTCGTCCTGTCGATCGCCGACATCGATCTGGTGAGAATCTCGCTGCGCGCGCTCATCGTCTCGATCGGCCCGTCCAACCCGGCGCCCTGGCCCGACCACGAGGCGCCCGGTCTTGAGGCGCCCGGTCTTGAGGCACCCGACGACGAGGTGCCCGGCCATGAGTCATGAGAGCGGACGGTACGACGACAGCCCCCGCCCCGGCGGCCCCGACCGCCCGGCCTCCTCCCGGCAGCGGTGGGAAGAGGTCACGGATGCCGCGGAACGCGCGTTCCGTCTCCTGCCGAACACCCAGCCCACCGCGGACAGGGCGTCCCACGCGCCCGCCCGTCGCATCAGCGCCGATCCGAAGACCGTCGAACAGGATCTGGTCAGGCTGGTCCTGACCCTCGTCGAGCTGCTGCGGCAGCTCATGGAACGGCAGGCACTGCACCGGGTGGACGAGGGCGATCTCTCGGAGGAACAGGAGGAACGGCTGGGCATGACGCTGATGCTCCTGCACGACCGGATGGCCGAACTGTGCGCCCAGCACGGTCTGACCATGGACGACCTTCAGCTCGACCTCGGGCCTCTGGGGCCCCTGCTTCCCCCGGAGCGCTGACGACCGCGGTGGCCGACGACCGCGGTGGCCGACGCCGTGGTGCACGCCGCAGGGCGGGTGCTCGCCCCTGGGGCGGTGGCCGCGGCACGACGAGCGGCGCACGGCCCGCCACCGTAGGCACGACGAGCGGCGCACGGACCGCCACCGTAGGCACGACGAGCGGCGCACGGACCGCCACCACAGGCACGACGAGCGGCGCACGGCCCGCCGACCGGACCACGCACCGCGCTCGGCTCGGGACGTCCGGCGACCACAGCCTGCCGGGATGACGCGGTCAGGTTTTCCTGCGACTGTGGGAAAGGGTCACATTGCAGAACATTTGGGGACGCGCTTCCCGGCGGGAAACCTCATCCACCCCTCCGTACGAGCGGGTGCCCCGCCGGTGCGCGCGCACACATCCGATATCCGGGCGGGCGTGTCTGTGAGGAAGTGAATTCCCATGGTTCGGTCACATGCGCACGACGACGCGCCGGACACGACCGAGGGGTTTCTGAGGCTGGCGACCATGCCGGTCGGCCCGGACCGGGACCGGCTGCGCGGCGACCTCGTGGAGGCGTGGCTGCCGATGGCCCACCGCATCGCCGGCAAGTACCGCAACCGTGGGGAGAGTCTGGAGGATCTCCAGCAGGTCGCCGCCGTGGGCCTGGTCAAGGCGGTGAACAGGTACGACCCGTTCCGCGGCACACCGTTCCCCTCCTACGCGGTCCCCACGATCACCGGGGAGGTCAGACGCCACTTCCGGGACTGCCTGTGGGCGCTGTCCGTGCCGCGCCGGGTGCAGGAGCTTCGCGGACTGGTCCGGCCGGTCTACCAGGAACTCTCCCGGCCCGGCCACACACCGAGCGCCACGGAGGTCGCGGAGCGCGCGGGCGTGAGCCGGGAGGAGGCCGCGGCGGGGCTGGCCGCCCTCCACGCCTTCACCGCGCTGTCGTACGACACCGGGCGTCCCGCGAGCGGCGGCGACGAATACCTGCTGGACGCCATCGGAGCACCCGACCCCGCCATCGACCGGATCGTCGACCGCGAGGCCGCGAAACCCGGCCTCAGAAACCTGCCCGAACGCGAACGTGAGATCCTCTATCTCCGGTTCTTCGTCGGAATGACCCAGCACCGGATCGGCGAAGAACTGGGCATCTCCCAGATGCACGTCTCCCGCCTCATCCACCGCAGCTGCGCCCGCGTCCACGACGAAGCTCTGCCCGATGCGAACTGATCCTGACACCGTACTGTCCCCTTGGGCGACCGCGGGTGCCCTGGCGTAGGTTCCGTGAACCGACTACACAACGTTGTGTGAGAAGAGCGCATTCCGGAGAATCAGGAAGCAGGCATGGCAGAGCAACCGCCGCTTGATCGTGTGGGGCACGGGCGACACGACCGACGCGACGTGATCAAGGTCAATCAGGTCTGCAGCACGCGCGAAGCCGGGTTGGTGCGCGGTGTCGATATCGTCGGCGTCTGCCTCGGCGATGCCGGGCGGCACGACAGGCGCACCGTGACGACGGAGCGGTTCGAGGAGATCAGACACGCGACTTCCGCGAGCATCGCTCTCGCCGTCGACGAGTCGGCGGAGGTGCCCGACGAGGACCTGCCGGACGTCATCGGGTCGCTGAGGCCGGACTACTTCGAGTTCACACCACCCGATCCGGAGAAGAGCGGGGCGTTCGAGGCGCAGCTCGCGCTCGTGCGCGGGGTCGGCGTGCCGGGCATCGCCAATGGATTCTTCCTGTTGAAGGACGAGGTGTCCCTGGTGCGCGGTACGGCTCACCTGGACCGCCTCGTCGAGGCCGGAGTGCGGTTCTTCCAAGTGGAGGTGGACTCACTCCTCGACCCCCGGTTCAGAATCTCCTCGGCCCACGAGAAGCTGATCGCGGAACTGTTCGCCCGGTACCCGTTCATCGTCAACGACCGGTTCGGCCACCTGGACGGTCCTCTCGATGTCAACCAGACCGGGCTGTATCTGAACATCGGCGGCAAGGGGCTCAGGAACTACGACTACTCAGACCGGTCCTACCCCCTCTCGGCGGTCGTGCGGCTGATCAGATCCGCGTTGGAGCGTTGAGACTCCGATACGCGCCGCGCCCGGGATCGACGACCGCGACGCGTGACCGGCTCGCGTAACTTGTGCCGGACCCGCCGGACCCGCCGGACCCGCCGGACCCGCCGGACCCGCCGGACCCGCCGGACCCGTCGGACCCGTCGGACCCGTCGGAGACGTCCCCGGTTCGTCATCGGTCAGGGGGTCCGGGCGGGTTCGTCATCGGTCAGGGGGGCCGGGCGGGGGCCCCGGTTCGCGGGGCGCGGCGGTCCGCTCTCCGTTGTGGGACCGGCCGTCGCGGGCCACCTCGGAGAGCGGGGTGGCGATGTCCTCCAGGGACCGCCTCTCCGCGGCGACCGCGAAGAACAGCGCGACCAGCCCGGCGGCCACCATGAGCGCCGCTCCGATGCTGAAGGCGAGGACGGCGTCCGCGACGACGCCGCTCTCGGTCAGTCCGGCGAACACCAGGGGCCCGGCGATGCCGCCCGCGGCGGTGCCGAGGGCGTAGAAGAAGGCGATCGACATCGCGCGGGTCTCCATCGGAAAGATCTCACTGACCGTCAGATACGCGGAGCTGGCGCCCGCGGACGCGAAGAACAGCACCACGCACCAGGACAGCGTCATCGTGGTGGCGTCGAGCACGCCCGCGCCGAACAGCGCCGCGGTGCCGAACAGCAGGAGACCGGAGAGGATGTAAGTGCCCGCGATCATGGGGCGTCTGCCCCAGGTGTCGAAGAGGTGCCCGAGCAGCAGCGGTCCGAGAAAGTTGCCGAACGCGATGACGGCGAAGTAGTAGCCGGTCGACCCGCTGGGGACGGAGAAGAACCGCACCAGGATGGAACCGAAGCCGAAGGTGATGGCGTTGTAGAGGAACGCCTGCCCGATGAAGAGCGAGAAACCGAGGACCGCGCGCCGGGGGTACCGGCGGAAGACGGTGCGCGCGATCTCGCCGAAGCCGATCGTTCCGCGCTGATGGACCGTCATCTCGCGGGCCGCTTGCGGCAGACGGCGGCCCTTCTCCCGTACGATCCGGCGTTCCACATCGTCCACGAGCCGCTCCGCCTCCGGGGCCCGGCCGTGGATCAGCATCCACCGGGGGCTCTCCGGTACCTGACGGCGTACGAGCAGGATCACCAGACCCAGGACGACGCCGAGGCCGAAGGACAGTCGCCAGCCGACGTCGGCGGGGAAGAGCGCGGTGTCGAGCGCGACGACCGACAGCAGCGCACCGCCCATCGCGCCGAGCCAGTAGCTTCCGTTGATGATGAGGTCGACCCGGCCCCGGTACTTGCTCGGGATCAGCTCGTCGATGGCCGAGTTGATGGCCGCGTACTCGCCTCCGATGCCGAAACCGGTCAGGAACCGGAAGAGGAAGAACCACCAGGCGGAGAAGGACAGCGCGGTGAGAGCGGTCGCGGCCAGGTACACCGACAGGGTGACCAGGAACAGCCTCTTGCGCCCGAAGCGGTCGGTGAGCCGGCCGAAGAACAGCGCGCCGGAACAGGCCCCGGCCACGTACAGAGCCGCGGCGACGCCCGTGACTTGCGCGTCGGTGATCGCCAGTCCGCTGCCGGGCTCGGAGATCCGGCTGGCCATGGAGCCGACGATCGTGACCTCCAGGCCGTCGAGGATCCACACGGTGCCCAGGCCGACCACGATCATCCAGTGCCATCGGGACCACGGCAGCCGGTCGAGCCGGGCCGGTACGCGGGTGGTGATGATTCCGCCCGCCCCGTGTGCGCTCCCGCTCATCGCCGCGCCTCCCGCTCGGTGCCGCGGCTCGCGTGACCGGAGCCGCGTGGACGTCAGCCGGTCGGGGCGTCCGGCCCCGGGCGAGCCGCTCCGTACCGCGCCGCTGAGCCGTACCACGTGGACGGCATCGGCAAACCGGGCCGGTTCGCGTATGGCCGGTCCCGTCAGCCGCCGGGGCGGGGCCCGGCCGTGCCGGCTTCGAGCAGGGCGGTCACCTCGGCCGCGTCCGGCAGGGAGGGGCTCGCGCCGGGGCGGGTGGTGGCGAGGGCGCCGGCCGCCATGCCGTGCCGTATCGCGGTGTCGAGGCCGAGTCCCCGTGCGAGCGCGGCGCCCAGCGCTCCGGTGAACGCGTCGCCCGCCGCCGTGGTGTCGACCGGGGTGACGGGGAAGGCCGGGAAATGGCGGAAGCCCTCGTCGTCGGCCAGTACGGCTCCCGCGCCGCCGAGGGTGATCAGCACATGGCGTACTCCCCGGTGCAGGAACCATTGGGCCGCCCTGCCCGCGGACTCGGCGTCCTCCACGACGGTGCCGGTGAGCGCGGTGGTCTCACCGGCGTTGGGGGTGACCAGGTCCACGTGCTGCCAGATCCCGTCCGGCAGCGGCCGGGCCGGGGCCGGATCGAGCACCACGGTGTGTCCGGACCGGGCTCCGGCGACCGCCGCGTGGTGGATCACGGGGACGGGCACCTCCAGTTGGAGGAGCATCACCCCGGCCGACCCGGCGGTGGCGGCCAGACTAGCGTCGACCATCGCCGGGGTCAGCTCGGCGTTGGCCAGCGGGGCGACGACGATGTCGTTCTCGCCCGTCGCGTCGACCCTGATGTGGGCCACGCCCGTACGGCCCTTCACGGTACGGACCTCGGACAGCCGGACGCCCTGCTCGGACAGTCCGGAGAGCACGAGGTCGCGGAAGGGATCCTCGCCGACGCAGCCGACCAGCCAGGTCGGGGCTCCACAGCGGGCGGCGGCGACGGCCTGGTTGGCGCCCTTGCCGCCGAGGGCGAGGGTGAGGTCGTGGCCGAGCACGGTCTCGCCGCGGCGCGGCGGGCGCTCGCTGAACGCCGTGACATCGACGCTGACACTGCCGACGACGAGTACGCCGTCTGCTGACATCCGGGACTCCTGGGTGTGTGATGAGCCGGCGCGCGGCGAGGACCGGGACCGGAGGACGGGGCGGGGTGGTGCGGTCCGGGGGAGGGCGGTGTGTGGATCCGGCGGACCAAGGGCCGGGTTCGGGGTGTGGACGGCGGACCAAGGGCCGGGTTCGGGACGGCGTACGACCTGGGCGGGGCGTGGACCCGGCGCACCGAGCCAGGGGCGGCACACCGGGTCCGGGTGCGGCACACCGTACGAACCGGGGCGCCCGGCCAGTACGCGGCACCCCGGTCCCTACGCGCGCCCCGCCGCGCACGCCCCCGCCGCCGGGTGCGGATCGGCGGCAGAAGCGTGCGCGGCGGGAGAGGCGTCGAACCTGCGGCAGAGGCGCGCGCGGCGGGAGGGGCGTCGCATCGGCGGCAGAGGCGTCGGACCAGCGGTAGGCGCGTCCGGCGCGCCCGCGCCGCGCAGACGCGTCAGAGCTCCCGCGTGAGCCACCGGCACGCGTTGGTGAACAGCGTCTGGTAACCCTCCCAGTCGAGGAACTCCTGCGGGCACCAGTGCGGCGCGATGTCCGAGGCCCAGGCGAGGGTGCGGCCCTCGCCCACCTCCCGTACCGCGAGCAGCGGGTCGCCGTTGATCTCGGCTATGACATGGGCGTCGTCCTTGACGCCGAAGCGGTTGTAGCCCAGCAGCGGCGGCCACTCGCCGCTCAGGCCCGCGGCGATCGGGTGGGCCGCGTCGGTGAGGGCGGGAACCGAGCCCTCGGGGGTCTCGACCCGGTCGTCGTGCGAGGAGATGACGCTCGGCAGCACCTCGTCGACCGCGGTCCGGTAGAAGAAACCTTTCGCCTCGAACCCCTGGAAGCTCAGATAGCCACCGGCCATGCCCAGTCCGCCGCCCGCCCTGGTCCACTCGGCGAGGACGGCGAGGCGGTTGGTCCGGGGGCGGCCCCTGAGCCAGGTGTCGGGGTGCAGCAGCAGGCTGTTGGCGCCGATGTCGGAGAGGATGACCGCGTCGTAGGCGGACAGTTCCTCCACCGTGTTCGGGAAGCGCTCCGGAACCTCGTGCGCCGGGAGGTAGGCCACCTCGATGCCGCTTCCGGTCAGCGCGTCCCGCAGCGGATCGACGCCGGTGTGGAAGGTGACCGAGGTGAACGCGTCGAAGCCCTTGTAGTGGGTGGCTTCGCTCACCCAGGACTCTCCGGCGATCAGTACGCGGGTCATGGACGGACTCCCTTCGCGGCGGCTTCGAAGACGGCCGCCGGATTGTGTACGAGAAGCTGCTCGATGTCCCCGTCGGTCAGGCCGTGGCGGCGCAGCCGGGGCGAGAAGCCGGTGATGAGGTGGTCGTAGCCGTAACCGCCGTAGCGGGTGAGCATCGTCTTGAGGAAGACGTCGCCCGACAGCAGCAGCCGGTCGCGGTGGCCCGCGGCCACCAGCGCGGCGATCGCGCGGGCGTTGTCCTCGTCGGCCGGTGACTGGGCGTCCTGGTCGGCGAAGTAGAACTCCATGCCGACCATGTCGTACTCCAGCCACGCACCGCGCTCGGCGAGCGCGTGCTGGTAACCGGGGTCGTCGAGGCTGGGGTTGAGGTGACACAGCACCGTGGCACCGAGGTCGCCGCCCTCCTCGGCCACCGTGTCGAGGACCCGGTGGCCGTGCCGCTCCCAGCCGGGCAGATGCACCGACAGCGGCACTCCGGTACGGCGCTGGGCGCGGGCCGCGCCCCGCAGCACCTTCTCCTCCTGCGCGGTGAACGCCGCGGAGACCCCGATCTCGCCGATGATGCCGGCCCGGACGCCGCCGACGCCCTCGCGGATCTCGTGTTCGATGTGCTCGGCCACGTTCTCGGCCGTCATCGACCGCACCCCGGCCGGATGGCTGGGTTCGAGGTAGAAGCCGCAGCCCATCACGATGTTCAGTCCGGTGCGGCGGGCCACCTCGGCGAGCCCGGCGGGGTCGCGGCCGATGCCGGAGCAGGTCTGCTCGACGATGGTGCGCCCGCCGGCGGCGGCGAACCTGGCGGCCTCCGCCGCCGCGAGCCCGGTGTCGTCCATCCGGATGTTGTCGCGGGAGAGGAAGGGGTCGTTGCGCAGGCGTCCGAGGTAGCTCATGCGCAACGGCTGCTCGGCGATCTCCCGGCCCTCCGCGTCGTCCGGGCCCGGCGGATGCCAGCACGAGGACGTGTCGTTGAGGAGGTGCTCGTGCATGAGGGTGATCCCCAGCTCGGCGACCGGGACGGTGCCGATGACCGTACGGACGGCGGTCATGACTTCACCGCGGCGAAACGGGTGAAGAGGCGGGTGTTGGCGAGGACCGCGATCAGCAGGATCGAGCCCTGGACGATCTGAACGTAGAACGGGTTGACATGGCTGAGGTCCAGGCCGTTCTCGATGAAGCCGAGGGTGAGCACGCCCAGGACGGTGCCGAGCACGCTGCCCCGACCGCCGAAGAGGCTGGTGCCGCCCAGGACGACCGCGGTGATCACGGTCAGCTCGAAGCCGATGCCCTGGTTGGACGAGCCGCTGCCGAGCCGGGTGGCGACCAGGATCCCGGCGAGGGACGCGGCCACCCCCGAGAGCAGATAGACCCACATGCCGACCATGCGGACGTTGACCCCGGCGCGGCGCAGGGACTCGATGTCGCTGCCCAGGCCGACGACGTACTGCCCGAAGGGGGTCTTGGTGAAGACGACCCAGGCGACGGCGGCGACCACGACCGCGATGACCGCCGCGACCGGGATGCCCGCGATCCGGCCCTGGCCGAGGAAGCCGACCCAGTTGTCCTCGGGGATGGAGACCGAGTAGCCGTTGGTGGAGCGCAGCGCGGTGCCGCGGATGATGCCGAGGGTGGCGAGGGTGATGATGAAGGCGGGGATGCCCTGGTAACAGGAGAGCCAGCCGTTGATCATGCCGATGACCGCGCCGAGGGCGATGACGGCGAGGAAGGCCACGGTCGGGCTGGTCCCGTTGGAGATGAGGATCGCCAGCATCGAGCCGCTGAGCGCCAGCACCGAGCCGACCGACAGATCGATGCCCGCCGTGGTGATGACGAAGGTCATCGCGACGGCGACGATGAGCGCGGGCGCGTTCTGCCGCAGCACGCTCATGACGTTCTCCGAGCTGAAGAACGTGTCGGCCGACACCGAGAAGACGGCGAGCACCAGCAGCAGCACCGCGCCGATGGCGACGGTCTGGACGTGCTTCCCGAGGAAGGCGTGGATCCTGGCGGAGCGGGTGGCGACCACGCGCTCGCTCACGACGGCCGTTCCGGCGCTCATGCCGCCTCCGTTCCATGGCCGTCGCCGACGATCTCGGAGACGAGTTCTTCCAGGCTGGTGGTCTTCGCGTCGAGTTCCCGGCGCACGGCTCCCTCGTACATGACGGTCAGCCGGTCGCAGACCCGGAAGAGGTCCTGGAGCCGGTGGGTGATGAGGATGACGCTGACCCCGCGGGCCGAGACCGTGCGGATGAGTTCGAGCACGGTCTCGACCTCGGTGACGGCGAGCGCGGCGGTCGGCTCGTCGAGGATGAGCACCTGGGGCTCGAAGGAGACGGCGCGGGCGATCGCGATCGCCTGCCGCTGGCCGCCGGAGAGATTGCGTACGGCGACGTTGGTCAGCGGGATGCGGATACGCAGCGCGTCCAGGTGCCGGCGCGCCTCGGTGTGCATGCGCTTCTTGTCGAGGAACAGCCCGCCCGCGGTGCGCGGTTCCCGGCCGAGGAAGAGGTTGGCCGCGACGTCGAGGTCGTCGCAGAGGGCGAGGTCCTGGTAGACCATGCCGATTCCGGCGTCCCGTGCCTCCCGAGGGGTGGTGAAGGACGTCTTCTGGCCATTGACGCGGATCTCACCGGAGTCGGGGACCACCGCGCCGGCCAGGACCTTCATCGAGGTCGACTTGCCCGCCGCGTTGTCGCCGACCAGGCCGACCACCTCGCCGGGGCGGACGCGGATCGTCACACCGCGCAGCGCGTCGATCATGCCGTAGCGCTTGCGTACATCAATCATCTCGGCGCGGTACTCGGGCCGCGCGTCGGCTGCTGTGGTCACGTGGTGCTCACCTTCGTGCGCTCGCCGCGGGTTACTTGTAGACGGCGCGGTACGGGTCGACGTTCTCCTTGGTGACGATGGTCACCGGCACGTCGATCGTCTTGGCGACCTTCTCCCCCTTGACCAGGGACACGGCCGCCTTCACGGCCTCCGCGCCCTCCTTCTTGGGGTCCTGCTGGACGACGCCGGCGACGAATCCCGCGTCGATGCCGTCGATGGCCTGCTTGGTCAGGTCCCAGCCGAAGACCTTGACGCGCTTCTGGGCTCCCGCGCTCTTGACCGCGGCCACGGTGCCGAGGAGGGCGGGCTCACCGGTGGCGTACACGGTGTTCATGTCCTTCTGGGCGGTCAGCAGGTTCCCGGCGGCGGTGGAGGCGCCTTCCTGGGTGTTCTTGCTGTCGACGGTCTGCAGCACCTGGGCGCCCTTGGCCTTGACCGCGGAGTCGAAGTTGTCCTTGCGCAGGTTCTGGATGTACGCGTTGAGCGCCCCGACGACGCCGATCTTGGGGGTGATGGAGTTCTCGGCGTTGTACGTGTTGACGAACTCGCCGATCTGCTTGCCCGCCGCCGCGTTGTCGACGCCCACCTGCACGTCGACGGCGGGGTCTTCGATGATGGCGTCGACGGCGACCACCTTGACGCCGGCCTTGGAGGCGGCGCGCAGCGCGGGCTTGATGCCGTTGACGTCGATGGCCTCGACGATGACCGCGTCGAAGCCCTGCTGGACGAAGTCCTGTACGGCCTGGTTCTGCTGGACGGCGTCGTCGTTGGCGTTGAACACCGTGAGGTCGGCGCCGATCTCCTTGGCGGCGGCCCGGGCACCCTCGTTCATCTGGTTGAAGAATATCGCCTGCGTGTTGACCTGCACCAGGCCGATACGCACCTTGCCGTCGGACGCGCCGCCCGACTTCTTCCCGGCGGCGTCGTCGCCTTCGCGGGAGCAGCCGGCCGTCACGCCGGCGACGAGCACGACGCTGAGGGAGGCGAGCGCGATTCCGCGCAGGGGTCTCATGGTCATGAGGGTTCCTCTCGGGCGGCACTCGGGCCGCAGGGGGAGGGAAGCAACAGGACAGGGGGCCACCGGCACCGGGTTGGGTAATCGATTGCCAGCGGAGCGAAAGCGCCCGGCGGTCCCCAGGGGCTTTGACGCCACCCCTGGTAATCGTTTGCCGAGTGCACGGAACTGTAAGAGGCGCTTTTCGGCCACGTCAAGGTCTTGATGTCGGAAGTTCACCGTGATACGAAGTGCCCCTCGCCTGTAAACGATTACCCAACGGAGGCCGCCGCGTGCCCCCGCTCGGGAGGAGGGGGTTGTCCATGGCGACGATCCAGGACGTCGCGAAGCTGGCCGGCGTGTCGACCGCGACGGTTTCCCGCGCGCTCTCCGGCTCCCGGCCGGTCGGTTCCGATCTGGCCCGCCGCGTCACCGAGGCGGCCCGGCAGTTGGGCTACCGCCACAACACCCTCGCCCAGGCACTGCGCACCCAGCGGTCGCACACCATCGGCATGGTGGTCCCCCAGATCTCCAACCCGTTCTTCCCGCTGCTGGTCGAAGCCGTGGAGCGCCGGCTGCAACGGGACGGAGTGGACCTGCTGCTCTGCGACTCGCACCAGGACGTCGAGATGGAGGCGCGCAGGATCCGCACACTGATCGACCGTCAGGTGGACGGGATCGTCATCAGCCCGCTCCACATCACCGACAGCGGTCCGGCCATACGGGCGGCGGCCGAGCGGGTCCCGGTGATCCAGATGGACCGCCGGGTCGAGGGGCTGAGCGGCAGCTGGGTCGGCGTCGACGACGCGGCCGGCGTCGGCGGCCTGGTGGACCTGCTGATCTCCGAGGGGCGTCGACGGCTGGTGTACGTGGGCTCGGAGTTCAGCAGCTCCTCCGCCCGCGACCGCGCCCAGACCTTCGAGACCTCGCTGGCCCGACACGGTCTGGAGCCGGCCGGTCCGGCACTGCTCGGCACCTTCGAGGTCTCCTGGGGGCTCAGCGCCGCGGCCCGCCTCGTGGCGGAGCACGGATGGGACGGGCCCGCACCGGTGCCCGGAACACGCGGGGGGCCCGACGGAATCGTCTGCGGCGACGACCTGATCGCGCTCGGCGTGCTGCGCGGACTCTCGCGGGCGGGCGTCAAGGTCCCCGACGACGTCGCGGTCACCGGCTTCGACGACATCACCTTCGCCGAGATCTTCGACCCGCCGCTGACCACCATGCGCCAGCAGTGGGAACTCATGGCGGACGAGTGCGTCCGCCTCCTTCGGCAACAGGGCCCCGGCACGGGCTCCTTTCAGATAGCGGTCGCCCCGCTCCTCCAGGTCAGGGGCTCGACACCGAGGACGACGGGCCAGAAGACGACTGACCAGAAGACGACTGACCAGAGGATGACGGACCAGAAGACGACTGACCAGAGGATGACGGACTAGATGAACGACGTACTGGACCTCACCCGGCGGCTGCTCGCGATACCCACCGTGGACCGGGACGAAGTCGACGCCCAGGCGATCGTGGCCCCGATGCTGGAGCAGGCCGGATTCACCGTCCGCGGCCACGAGCACGCGCCCGGCCGCACCACGCTGATCGCCGAGTGGCAGACCGGGCTCGACGTCCCGCCGCTCTGCCTCTCCGGCCATCTGGACACGGTGCCGCTCGGCGCCGAGCCCTGGAGCCGGGACCCGTACGCGGGCGAGCGGGACGGCGACCGGCTGTACGGGCGGGGCAGCACCGACATGAAGGGCGGCGTCGCGGCCATGGTGCTCGCGGCCGTGCGCGCCACCGCCGCAGGACGGCCCGGACGGGCGGGCCTGCGGCTGGTGCTGACGGCCGCCGAGGAGACCGGCGCCCTGGGCGCACGGCATGTGGCGCCGTATCTGAGCGACGGCCGGAGCGGCCCGCTGCTGATCGCGGAACCCACCGCGAACGAGGTGGTCCACGGCCACAAGGGCGCGCTGTGGCTGGAGGCGACCGCCACCGGGGTCACCGCCCACGGCTCGACCCCGCACCTGGGGAGCAACGCCGTCTGCGCGCTGGCCCGTTCGGTGACCCGACTGGACGGGTTCACGTTCGAAGACGCCCCGCACCCGGCGATGGGCGTGCCGACCCTGAACGTGGGCACCTTCCACGGCGGCCTCAACCCCAACTCCGTACCCGACCTCGCCGTCGCGGCCTTGGACGTACGCACCGTGGCGGGCCAGGACCACGGGAAGGTCACCGCGGAACTGGCCCGGCACACGGGTCCCGACGTCTCGCTGAGCACGCTCCTCGACCTCCCGCCGGTCTGGACCGAACCGGCGGACGACTGGGCGCGCTCGGTGGGCGAGATCGTGGCCGGGGTGAAGCCCGGCAGCTCGTACGAGCCGCGCGCCGCCTCCTTCTTCACGGACGCGGCCGTGCTGACCGCCGCGCTCGGCTCGGTGCCCACACTGATCTGCGGTCCGGGGCAGCCGGAACTGGCCCATGTGACCGACGAATGGTGCTCGGTGACCCGGCTGGAGGAGTCCGTGACGATCTACGAGCGGATCATCCGCGACTGGTGCGGCCTCTGACACCGCCGGGCCGCCGGGACGCGACGCGCCCGTACCGGGATCGTCGGGTCGCCGCCGCCCCGGACCCCCGCCCCCGCGAGGGCACATGCGTGTACGCCTCCCTCGTCACCGCGATCTCGCTGTGCCGGAGGATGCGCATCGCGACCCGCGGATGTACGTCGAGCGCCGCCAGGAGCGAGCCGTACGTGTGCCGGGCGCCGTGGAGTCGGATCCGGCGGGTGCCTGTGCGGGTGGAGCGGTCCGCGAACCGGCGGTCGAACGCGGCACCGGCACCGAGCGGTTCGGCGCGCGCCATTCGCCCTCACCCCGCACCTGACCTGCGCAAACCGAGGCCGGAAAACGCTCAGTGATTCCGGCGACCCGCGTGCCGACGCTCGGGCTACTATCACCGCATGGCGAATTCACCCGGGAGGAGCAGAACCGTAGCCGCGAAGGGACCCGCACCGAAGGGGCAGGGAGGCGGGCGCCGCAGCACGGCCCGGCACGCCCTCGTCACCCGTGAGGTCTTGGAGAAGGCGACGCTCCTCTTCGCGGAGAATGGATACGAGACGACCACGCTTCAGGATGTCGCCAAGGCCGTCGGCGTCACCCGCACGGCTCTCTACCACTATGTGACCAGCAAGGAAGAACTGCTGGCGATGCTGGTCGAGCAGATGAGCCTGAACCTCGCGGAGTCCTTGGCCGCGCTCCGTTCTCGTGAGGACCTCACGCCGGAAGGGAAGCTGCGCGAACTGACCGACATGCTGGTTCGGCAGCGGGCGGAATCGCCTCACCAGTTCCGCGTCCACGACCAGACGGAGTCCGCACTGCCGGAACCGCTGCGCTCCCGCCACCGCCAGGCGCGACGCGACGTGCTGGCGGCGCTCTCCGGCGTGATCGAGGAAGGCATCGAGAGCGGAGAGTTCAAGCCGCTCGACCCCAAGGTGGCGGCTTTCAGCGTCCTGGGCATGTGCAACTGGGTGGCGTGGTGGTATCACCCGGGCCCGGACTACGACATCGACACCGTGACTCGTCAGATCAGCCAGTCCGCCGTGGACATGGTGGTCGCCGTTGACGCCCCCCGGCGTCCTGTGGATTCCGCGCGGTCCGCGTTGGCCATGGCCCGCTCAAGTCTCGACGCGCTGGAACGTCTGCTGCCTGGCGAGGGCTGACGTCAGCCACCGGACCCCGTCCGGGAAGCCGACCGTACGCGGATATCGCGCGAGCAGCGCGCTGGGTGCCGCGAGCCTCACTCGGTGCTCCGGGAGCCTGACGTATCGGCACCGCGAGCGCTGAGACACCCTCGAAGCCGGCCACAGCTAGGTCGTTTCTGGTGGATCAGGCTGGATCAGTGAGCGGGGTCTGGTGCCGTGGATCGCAAGGCGGAGGAGGGAGTCCATGCGGAGCATCGGCGACCGACGACAACGCAGCGAGGCGCGGTGCCAGGGCACGCGAGCCCAGCAAGATCCACCAGAAGCGGCCTTAGCCGAGCGCAAGGACCGTTACGTGAGCGGCGCGGCGTCGACCGCACGGTCGCCCGGACCGCGCGTGTCACCAATCCTCACCGCAGCGGCCTGTGTCGTCGTCGGCACGGCGGTCGATCCCATCCGCGCCGACCGGTGGCCGACCGGCACCCCACACGGCAACCGCTGTATCTGAAGCCCCGTTCGCGCGTCCCGACTGCACGCATCGCCTTCCTCCGGCGGGTCCGGAAGGCCGGGGCAGGCAGTCGGACAGCCGGTGGCGCGCCGCGCCGTCTCGCCCTGTTGCCGACCGGTCCGCTGTTCTCTCAAGGCCGCACCGCGCTCGTGTGCGCTGGTGGCCACACGCCGTCGTCATGCGGCCCGGAGGCTCCGGCCGCCAAGCACGTTCGGACGGTGCCACCAGCGCTTCTCGCGCGTACCTCGTCTCCCTTCCGGCCACCGCGCCTGCCGTTGGAGCGGCGGGGCCACCCTTGACAATGTGACACCAGTGTCGAAAAATAGTTACGTAAGTCAAAGGAATGGGAGTGGATCAATGCCTGGACCGATGAAGATCGGCCTCGTGGTTCCCAGCTCGAACGTGACGGTCGAGACCGAGATGCCGCGACTCCTGAACCGGCACCCCGGCGCGGCCTTCTCGTTCCACTCCAGCCGCATGCGCATGCACACCGTGTCGCCTGAGCAGTTGAGAGCGATGAACGCGCAGCGTGAGCGCTGCATCCTGGAACTGGGCGATGCCGGAGTCGACGCCGTCCTCTACGCGTGTCTGGTCGCGGTGATGGTCGGCGGTCCGGGAGAGCACCAGCGGGTGGAGTCGTCGATCGCCGAACAGCTCTCCACCGGAGGTGCCGACGCCGCGGTTCTCTCCAGCGCCGGAGCGCTCTCGGAGGGGCTGCGCGCTCTGAAGGCACGCCGGATCGCCCTGGTCACGCCGTACATGCGCCCCCTGGCCGAAAAGGTCGTGACCTATCTCGAAGCCGAGGGATTCGACGTCGCCGACTGGCGAGCGCTCGAGGTCGAGGACAACGAGCAGGTCGGCCGCATACCGGGGGAACAAGTGATGAGCGCCGCACGCGATCTGGACCTGAGCGGGGTCGACGCCCTGGTCATCTCGGCCTGTGTGCAGATGCCCTCACTGGACCTTGTACAGCCCGCCGAGGAGGAGTTCGGCATTCCGGTCCTGTCCGCGGCGACCGCCGGCGCCTACACCGTACTGCGGAAGCTCGGGCTGCCCGTCGACCTTCCCTCCGCGGGGAGCCTGCTCCGAGCGGACGCCCCGGTGGCCCGGTGACCCGCCCGAGAGCCCATTCACCACAAGTACGAGGAGGTCGGACATGAGCCGTCCCGAACACCGGGTCAAGGGCGTCGACCACACCGCATTCCCCACGTTCGACCCCGTTGCCACCGTGCGCTTCTACCGTGACGTCCTGAGGTTCCCGGTTGTTCACTCGATCTGTGCGGCGGGCTGGGGTCCCGAGCGGCACCCCGACTTCATCCACTTCTTCTTCGACATCGGCAACAACGACCGCATCGCCTTCTTCTACTACTTCGGGTTCGAACCCCCGGCCGCGGCCGGCACCGCGGGCGACGTCTACGCACGGTTCGCCGACGACGTGCCCGAGTTCTTCATCAACTCCCGGCACCTGGCGATTCATGTCGACGACGAAGAGGACCTGATGGAGTATCGCCGCCGTCTCGACGAGTCGCGGTGGCCGGTGGAGATGCAGGTCATGCACGAGACGATCGAGTCGATCTACACCCACGACCCGAACGGCTACATGGTCGAGATCACCCGCGCGCTGCGGCCGGTCACGCCGCAGGAGGACCTGGACGCCGCACTCACCGTCGAAGCCCTGATCGACGTGGCCTCGGGATCCGAGCCCAGCATGGACAAACTGCTCGCCCGCAAGGCCGAGTTGATCATTCAGCGCGCCGCGCAGTGGGAGGAAGCCCACTCCGGCACCGGGATGGAGCTGACCGGGACATGAGCACGTTCTTTGTTCTCGACGTACCGGAGAACAGCACGATCCCCGACGTCGCCGCGCGCGACACCGCTGTGACCGTGGACAAGGTCGGACCCTACTTCCGCATCAGCTCGCCCGGAGCCATCGTCGTCGACCGGCGCGCCACCGGGTGCCGGCACGCCGTGTGGTACAGCGCGGTCGCCGGACTCAAGAACTCGCGCATCACCCAGCAGGACAAGGACGCGTTGCGCGTGGAGGCACGATGAGCACGTCCGTCCGTCTCGGCGCTGGCCGGTACATCACCGCACGCGCCATCCCTGACGCCACCGTCTCATCGCCGCACGAACTGACCACGGCCGACGGCGCGACGGTCACGGGAGTGCTGCGTACGGTTCCGGGCGCGCGCACCGTCGTATGTCTGATGCACCCGCGCCAGGACTTCACCCACCACGTGCTGGTGCCCGAACTCCTGTCGCGGGGAGCGGCGGTCTGGACCCAGGGCTCCCGTTCCGTCAACAACGACCTGAGACTGGTGCATGAGCAGGCCGTGCTGGACATGGCGGCCGGTCAGGTCTTTCTCCGCGGTGGCGGCTTCGACCATGTCGTCACCCTCGGGCACTCGGGCGGTGGGCCTCTTTCCGCGCTCTACCATCAGCAGGCCGGGCTCGCCCCCGCTCGACGCATCGCGCGCACCCCCGCGGGCCGTCCGGTCGACCTGGCCGGGGCCGAGCTACCGGTCCCGGACGCCGCGGTGTTCATGGCCCCGCACGTGGGTCAGGGAGCCCTGCTGCGGCGACTGATCGACCCCTCGGTGACGGACGAGGCAGACCCGATGTCCGTCGATCCGGACCTCGATCCGTACAGTCCGGCCAACGGATTCGTGGACGCCCCGCACAGCTCCGCCTACGCGCCCGAGTTCGTGGCCCGCTACCGAGCCGCCCAGAGAGCACGCGTCGAGCGCGTCGACGCTCGGGCCCGAGAGCTGGTCGCCGAAGCCGCTGCCGCGCGCAGGCGCTTCAAGACCTCCGGAACGGCTGGTGACCGGCGGGAGGCACTGGCCCCGAGGATCGTCACGGTCTACCGCACGGATGCCGATCTGCGCGGCGTCGACCTGTCCCTGGACGCCAACGAACGGCCCTACGGGTCGCTGTTCGGTAGCCGTCCGGACCTCATCAATTACGGCCTCGTGGGGTTCGGCCGACTCTCCACCCCCGAGGCGTGGCTCTCGACCTGGTCCGCGGCCTCGACGAACGCGGACTTCCTGCGCTGCGCGCCCGGAGTCACCGCGCCGACCCTGCTGGTCGAACTCACGGGAGACCAGGCGGCCTACCCCCAGGACGCCGCGGCGATGATCTCCGGCTTCGGCGCGGCGGACAAGACCCGCCACCGGGTCAGAGGTCTCCACTTCGGCGGTTCCATCGCGCCGGGGGAGCCGACCGGCAGCAGCCTGGCCGCCGACGTGATCGGGAATTGGCTCGCCGAGCGGTTCCCTCTCGCCGTCTGATCTCGGGTCCGACGGCGATCTCGGTCCGGCTCGGGCCGGGCGGGGTTCGCCCGACCCGCAACCAGGGCCGGCACCTCACAACCAGGGCCCGACACCCCACAATCAAGGCCGACACCAGCGTGAGGACGCCTCCCTGCTGCCTGAGTCCCTCCGGCAGCAGGGAGGCGGTCGCGCGTTCGGTTGCCCTGCGTCCGGGCTTCGGTTGCCCCGAGTCCAGGCCCTGCGGCGGATCACCGTGCCGGCCGGGTGTCCGTCCACGGTTTGGTGTCCGTCCATGGGTGCGGACAGGTGGAGGCGCGCGAGGATCTCGCTACGGAGCTGTCCGGGGCGCGGGAGGCAACTCCCCTTCAGGAACCGTTCAGGAACCCGAGTCCGTCTCGCGGGCCAGCTTGCTCTCGATGTCCTCCCGCAGGGCCTTCTTCGAGACCTTGCCGATGTTCGACAACGTCAGCCTGGGGACCAACTCGACCCGCTCGGGCAGTTTGTACTTGGCCAGGCCGTGTTCCAGCAGGAAGTCGCCCAGAGTCCGCACGGTCAGCGGTCGGCTGCCGGGCTCCATCACCAGGTAGGCGCACCCGCGCTCGCCCAGGACCTTGTCCGGCATCGCCACCAGCGCGGCGTTGGACACATCGCGGTGCCGCATGATCAGCTCCTCGACCTCGTCGGCGTGGATCTTCTCCGCCCCGCGGTTGATCACATCCTTGATGCGACCGTCGATCGAGTAGCAGGTCAGCTCGTCGATGACGTGCCGCCTGGCGAGATCGCCCGTGCGGTAGAAGCCGTCGTCGGTGAACGCGCTCGCGTTGTGCTCGGGCGCCCGGTAGTAGCCGCGGATGGTGTACGGGCCGCGGACGCACAGCTCGCCGATCTCGCCGTCGGGGACTTCGGTGTCGCCCTCGGGGCTCAGGACGCGGATCTCGTCCGCGGGGGAGAGCGGGGCGCCGACCGTGTGGTGGCGTATCGCTTCTCCGGCCTGTGGGGGAGTGACCAGGAACATGCCCTCGGCCATGCCGAACTTCTGTCGTACGGCTATGCCCAGGTCGTCGCGCAGCCGCTCGGCGACCTCCTCGGCCAGCTTCTGCCCGCCGACGATGAAGTCCTTGACGGAGGACAGGTCGGTGTTCCTGTTGCCGTTCTCTTCCAGCAGGCGGATCGCCAGGGCCGGTGGGACGAGCGGGATCACGTCGGGGCGCGTGGTTTCGATGAGGTCGAGGACGGTGCCGACGTGAGCGGAGGGCGCGAGGACCAGCGTCGCGCCGCTGAGCAGCGTCGGTTGGAGCGCTACGGAGATTCCGGCGTTGTGCATGATCGGCAGGGCGTAGAGCACCACGGTGCCGGGTCCCCATCCCCGTGCCTCGGCCCATGCGCGGGCGTTGTAGGCGTACTCCTCGTGCAGGCGAGGAGCGATCTTCGGCAGCCCGGTGGTGCCTCCGGAGAGCTGGAAGACGGCGATCCGGTCGGGGTCGCCGTGGTGGTAGGGCAGGTCCGCGGGGTCGGCTGCCGCCCCCGCGGAGATCAGATCCTCGTAGGCCACCGCGCCGTCGAAGGCGTCGCCGCGTGCCACGACGATGTCCTCGACGACGCCGTCGGCCAGGAGTGAGCGGGCGTTGTCGGGGAGCCGGCCGTGTCCGAAGTCGGACTGGAGGATGAGGCCGCGCGCGCCGATGTGCCGGGCCAGGACGCTGATCTCCCGTACCCCGTGCTGAGGGAGCGTGCAGACCGGGCGTATCCCGGTCATCAGACAGCCGAGGTAGGAGACGACGGTCTCGGCCACGTTGCCCATCTGGAACATCACGGCGTCTTCGGGCCGGAGAGTGGTCGACTCCAGCAGGCCCGCGGCGAAGTGCCGGGCGGCGTCGAAGAGTTCCTGATACGTCCAGCTGCCTTCGGGAGTGATCAGCGCCGTGCGGCCGGCGTGGGCGGACGCGGCGGACACCAGTTCCGTCGGCAGGGAGCGGCCGGACCAGAGGCCGGCGGCCCGGTAGCGGGCCGCTGTCGCGGCCGGGTAAGGGACGAGTCCGTCCGCCTGCGTGTCGCGGGATCGCACCGCCGCTGTGTTCGCCATGTTCCGCAATCTAAACGACGAGAGACCCAAGGGTCTAGCTCAAGTGTCGAATTATTGACGCACGTGTCATGCTCGCGCCGGAGCAGGATTGACTTGAGTGTCGACGTTTTGACGTAGAGGTTGACAGCATGGTGTGTCGCGTTCATCGTGGACGCATCGCCCCATGGGGCGTTGAAGGGTTCGTTTCCCCATAGAGCGCAATATCGATGAGGGGATAGGTATATGTCCACACTGAGTCCCAGGACGAACTTCGCACAAGCAACGTCCGGCCGGCCCGGAACGACCGATGCGCGCACGCTGTTGCGAGGCGGGCGGATCGTCTCGATGGATCCGGCCGTGGGCGACCTGGTCGGGGACGTACTCATCGAGGACGGCCGAATCGCCGCCGTGGGTCCCCGTCTGGAGATCGCGGAGGGCAGCGCACAGGTCATCGACGCCTCGCGGCACCTTGTGATCCCCGGCTTCATCGACTCGCACCGGCATCTGTACCAGTCGGTCCTGCGGGGAATGGCCACGAACTGGTCGCTTTTCCAGTACTTCACGACCATGTTCGGTGTGCTCGGCCCGAAGATGGCGCCGGAGCACATAGCGATGGGCACCACGCTCGGCGCCTACGACTCCCTCGACTCCGGGGTCACGGCCGTCTTCGACTACTCACACAACCAGACCACGCCCGAGCACACCGACGAGGCCGTGCGCGCGCTGAAGGACAGCGGCATCCGCGCGATCTTCGGCTACGGCGGCACATTGGCCCAGCACCTGGAGCTTCTGTCGCCTCCCCACAAGAGCACCCCCAGCAATGAGGCCGAAATCCGGCGAGTGCGCAGCCAGCACTTCTCCTCGGACGACGGGGTGGTCACCATGGGGCTCGCCATGCGCGGCCCGGACAACGCGACCATGGACATCGTCAAGAGCGACATCGAACTCGGCCGGGAACTCGGCCTGCGGATCAACACTCACGTCGGTATGGGTGTGATCGACATCGGCGACCGACCCAACGTGACCCGTATGCACAAGGAGGGTCTGCTCGGCGACGATCTGATCTTCGGCCACTGCAACTTCCTCACCGAGGAGGAGTTCCGGCTGATGGCCGACGCGGGTGTGTCGGCGTCGGTGACCCCTGAGGACGAGGCCGCGATGGGGCACGGCTGGCCGCCGATCGCCCAGCTGCTCAAGGCGGGCATCAGGCCGAACATCGGCATCGACACCTGTATGGCCGTCGGCGGCGACCCGTTCACGGCGATGCGCTTTGCCCTGGCGGTGCCGCGCGGCGTCGCCAACCAGCAGTCGCTGGAGGAAGCGGTCAACCCGTGGCAGCTCGACATCTCCGCCCGTGACGTGCTCGAGTTCGCGACCATCGAAGGCGCCCGCGCACTCGGGTTGGAGAGCGTCACCGGCAGCCTGACACCCGGCAAACAGGCCGACATCGTCATGATCCGCACCGACCACATCTCCATGACGCCCGTCCTCGACCCGGTCGCCTCGATCGTGCATCACGCGAGCCGGCAGACCGTCGACACCGTCTTCGTCGCCGGCAAGGCCGTCAAACGCGACGGCGAACTCCTCGGCGTGGACACCGCCGACCTCAGCCGCCGGGCCGCCGACACCGCCGCCGCACTGCTCGAAACGGCCGGTATCGCCCCCGGCTGGGCCCCGGAGCCGCCCGAGGGCGGCCACTGACCACCGTCGCACCATCCTCCAGTCCCGACATCCTGGGCGGTCCAGCGGACCCGTCGTCAATTCCCGAGAGCCGAACCGGCACGACGCCCGTCGCCCTTTTCGGCCGCCCCCGCGCCGGCGTCGCCGCGCGACGGCACCTCCGCGATCCCCTTCTCGACCACTCACCGGACCTCGGACCCACGCCTTCGGCCTGGCCCGCGCCCCATCCCGCCGACGTGTCGACGCGGCGGTACGGCGGTGGGGACGACGTAGCACGACGGCACCCCGCAGATGATGCGGCCGACTCAAGACGCGGCCGACCCAAGACGCGGCCGACCCAAGACGCGGCCGACCCAAGACAAGGACACACAGCGATGACCACGCCGGCCCCGAGCCGCACCCACGAAAACTCCCCGCAGGCACCCGGACAGACCGCGGGCCCGCTGAAGAAGCACTTCTTCGTGATCTTCTCCGAGGCCGGCCTCCGGCCGGACGAGCTTCCCGCGCAGATCCCGGCCCACCTGGAGTACCTCGCCGGACTGGAGAAGCGAGGAGTGCTCTTCATGTCCGGGCCGTTCCTCGACGCGTCCGGAAACCCCGGCAGCAACGGCATGCTGATCGTCCGCGCCGCGAACGCCGACGAGGCTTCCGCCCTGGCCGCCGGCGACCCGTTCCACAGCAGCGGCGCCCGCACGTTCCGGGTCGAGGAATGGCAGGTGCACCAGGGCCGCATCGACATCGCCATCGACCTTTCGGACCGCAGCTACCACTTTCGCTGATCGCCGACCACCCACCCCGCGCGTGAACGGCGCACCCTCAGGAGGACACTCTCGTGACAACCCCAGGCTCCGACCTCACCGTCGGTCTTGTCGCACCCGGCAAGATCGGCCTGCCGTTCGCGGCGAATCTCATCGACGACGGATACACCGTGTGGGGCTACCGACGCAGTTCCATGGCGGACTTCGAGGCGGTCGGGGGCAAGCCCGCCGCGTCGCCGCGGGAGGTGGCCGAACGTGCCGACGTGATCTTCACGTGTGTCACCTCGGCGGACGCGCTCGACGATGTGATCAGTGGCGAGCAGGGGTTGCTCGAAGCCGGACGATCAGACTTGCTTGTGGTGGACATCGGCACGATGCCGCTCAGCCGCAAGAGGGCCGCGCGTGACGTCCTGCAAGCACATGGCATCACCATGCTCGACGCACCAGTCAGCGGCACTCCGCCAATGATCTCCGAGCGTCGCGGAACGGTGTTCGGCAGTGGGGACGAGGACGCGTTCGAACGGGTCCGTCCGGCGCTCGGCGCCCTCGGCCCCGTCGCCTACATGGGCGAGTTCGGCTCGGGCGAGAAGATGAAGTTCGTCGCCAACACGCTCGTCGCCACGCATATCGCGATCACCGCCGAGGCGCTCGCGCTGGGTAGGGCCATGGGGCTGGACCCACAGTTCATCGTCGACACGATCAAGCCCTCCGCCGCGTCCTCGGTGATGTTCAACGTGCGCGGGCCCATGATGGCCGAGGGGCGATTCCATCCGGTGAGCGGATCACCCGAGAGCATGATCGACGTGATGGACTCCATCATGCCCACGGCGGACGAAGTGGGCGCGACCATGCCGCTGCTGAGTGTGGTTTACAAGATCTGCGAAGAGGCATGTGCGCAGGGCTACGGAGAGGTGGACATCGCCGCGGTCATCCGGGTCCTGGAATCCGGGGCGGTCAAGGTCACTGCCAGCAGCTCGGGCAGCGGTGGTGCGTCCGGCTGAGGCCGCCGTCCCGGATAGACCGAATCACGCTACCTACCACCCACCCCGTCCACCACCGATTGGAGCCCTCGATGTCTGTGGACAATCAAGCAGTAGCAATCCCTATCCCGGAGATCGGCGAGTCCGCCAGGAAGCCGAAAGGACTGGGCATCCACCGCACCGGGCACGTCGCGCTCTTCAGCCCCGACCCGGCCGCCTCGGCCGACTTCGCCGTCAGGCACCTGGGCTTCCTGCACGCCGGTCACGACGAGAACGGCCGCCACTATCTGGCGGGCCACGGCCCCGACGCCTACTCGCTGGTCTACTCGCCCGGTACGAAGGGCCTTGAGGCCATTTCCTACATCGTCCCCGACGACACGGTGCTCGACGAGTCCGCGGCCGTGCTCGCCGAGTCCGGCATCGCCGTGACACGGAACGACGAGACCTCGGAGTTCCGCCCGGGACCGAGCCTGAGGTTCAAGACCCCCGCGGGCCACCCGATCGAACTCAGAGTCGGCCACGCCCCGGAGGTACCGGTCGCGGCCTCGACGCGGCGACCCACCGCGGTTCCCGCGCCGATCGCCTCGGACCACGTCGTCGTACGCACGGTCGACATGGAAGGCGAGATCGAGTACGCGAAGACCACCCTCGGTCTCATGGAGAGCTCGCGGATCCAACTGCCCGACGAGACCCCGCTGATGGCGTTCTTCCGTGGGGGCAGGCTCTACCACTGCCTGGCGCTGTCGAAAGCCGAGGTCAACGGACTGCATCATGTGCAGTTCACCGTCAAGGACAGGTCCGCTGTGCTGGAGGCCGCCGAGGCATTCGCCAAGGACGACGATGTCGAGGTCGTCTGGGGACCGGTACGCCACGGTCCCGGCCACAACATCGCCGTCTACTTCCGTGACTAC
The DNA here is from genome assembly GCF_053600955.1 of Streptomyces sp. NPDC004838. NCBI lineage: Bacteria > Bacillati > Actinomycetota > Actinomycetes > Kitasatosporales > Streptomycetaceae > Streptomyces > Streptomyces sp. NPDC004838. The sequence continues at coordinate 122,836 of NZ_JBSGAW010000025.1, forward strand.
ACGGGGCACTTCTTCGAGTTCTCCTCGGAGGAGGAGATCATCCTCGACGACGAGAACTACTCACCCCTGCGCTGGTCGGGAGGCGACCCCCGCGCGGCCGACGAGTGGGGCAGCTTCCCGCCGGACAGCTTCCGCTGAGACGAAGACCCCCGCAACCTCCACGGGCACTGTCCGACCGCGTCACGGACCGAACCGTCCGCCCCGTCGAGCCGCGGCGCATCACCACGGGCGACCGCGCCGCACCCGCCGCCGCGGCACACCACACTCCGACGCCCTCCGCCAACAGCCGCCCGGTCGGCCACGCGCAACCAAGCCAAGCCGAGCCGAGCCGATCCGGACACGGCACTACGCGACCCCATACCGCGCATTCATCCTGGAGAAACACTCATGCGTCTCGTCAGCTATACGGACCCCTTCGGCCGCCCAGCTCCCGGTGCCGAGCTTCCCGGCCTCGGCGTGGTCGACCTGTCCCGCGTCCTGGACGTCCACGGTGTCGCGGTGCCCTCCTCCGTCGCGGACATCTTCCGCCGGGGACGCGACTACCAGGACGCCGTACGCGACGTGCTGGCAAGCGTCGGAGCCGAGCCCCGGCACGCGGCCGACCGGGGCTGGGTGGTGCCCGATCCGGTCACCCTGCTGGCGCCCCTCGGCGAGCGCGTCCGGACCGTGGCCGCGGGAGCGAACTACCGGTCGCACCTTGAGGAGATGGGTGAGGAGCCGCCGGAGAAGGCCGCCTGGTTCGTCAAGTCTCCGACACCGACCGGCACCGGCGCCCCCATCCTCATCCCCGCCGCCGCTCCGGACAAGGTCGACTTCGAGGGCGAATTCTGTGTGGTCTTCGGCCGCGGCTGCCACGCGGTCAAGGCCGAGGAGGCCATGGACTACGTCGGCGGATACACGATCATCAACGACGTGTCGGCCCGCGACGACATCCCCCTGCTCGCCGCCGCCGCCACCCCCGAAGAGGGGCGCTGGGCCTGGACCGACATGCTGCTCGGCAAGCAGTTTCCGACCTTCTGCCCGATGGGACCCGCCGTCGTCACCGCCGACGAGATCACCGACCCGGGGAACCTGGCGATCACCACCACCCTCAACGGCAAGGTGATGCAGAAGGGGCACACCTCGGACATGCTCCACGGCATCCCCGAACTCATCGAGCAGCTGTCGCGGTACTTCAGCTTCGAACCGGGTGACGTGCTGAGCACCGGTTCACCGGCCGGAGTCGGCGTGGCCCGCAAACCCCCGGTGTTCATGCGCGCCGGAGACGAGATCCGGGTCAGCGTCGAGGGCATCGGCGACCTCGTGAACTATCTGGCAGGCCCCTGACATCAGCGCACACGGCCCCGCCCGGATGACCCCGCCCGGATGGCCCCGCCCGGACGCGGCGCGCCCGGCGTGTCCTAGCCGTGTGTGGTGGTGAAGCGTTTGCGGTACTCGCTCGGGGTGGTGCCGAGGTGGCGGGCGAAGACGCGGCGCAGGGCCTCGTCGCTCCCGAGACCGCTGTGCCGCGCCGCCGAGGTGATGCTGTGTCCGTCGAGGAGGAGCTGCTGGGCGTGGTCGAGGCGGACGCGTTCGACCCAGCGTGCGGGGGTGGTGTGCAGTTCGGCCTGGAACAGGCGGGTCAGGTGCCGGGTGCTGACGGCCGCGGACGCGGCCATCGCGGGCAGGCTGTGGTCGCCGGCGGGGTCGGCGACCACGGAGGCGGTCAGGGAACGGAGCAGGTCGGTGCGGGCCGGCGGGGTCGCGAGGGCCGTGGAGAACTGCGACTGGCCGCCGGGACGCTGCACGAACACGACCAGTTCGCGCGCGACGGCCCGTGCGGTGCGCGCTCCGTGGTCGTCCTCCACCAGCCCGAGGGCCAGGTCGATGCCCGCGCTGATCCCCGCCGAGGTCACGTAGTGGCCGTCGCGGATGTAGAGGGCGTCCGGTTCCACCCGTACCCGCGGGTGCCGGTGGGCGAGCGTTTGGGCATGGCGCCAGTGTGTGGTGGCCCGCCGCCCGTCGAGCAGGCCGAGAGCGGCGAGGACGAAGGCCCCGCTGCAGACCGAGGCGACCCGTGCGGCCTGCCCGGCGAGGGTGGAGGCCGCCGCCAGCAGCTCGTCCTCAAGGGGCTGCTCGGCCAGCCGCTCGGCGCCCGCGATGACGACCGTGTCGAGGGGGCCGACGTCGGCCGCCGCGGTCGCTCCGGCCAGCTTGAGCCCCGAGGACGTCGTCACCTCGCCGCCGCGGGGCGAGATCAGCGTCAGCCCGTACGGGTGGCCGAGCCGTCCCGCCTGGTGCAGGACCTCTCCCGGGCCGCTGACGTCCAGCAGGGTGACCTCGTCGAAGACCAGAAACCCCACACGCTGCGTCATGTCTGAATCCGTGGTTCTTCTGGCGTAATGGACATGGTGGCAGGTTACGTCGATGGGTGAGGGTGGAGGCAAGAGTCGGCCGAGCACGGAAGGTGCACCTCATGAGCGAGACGATCGCGGGCGTACGGATCCCGGACAGCGAACTGGCGCGGGAAGCGACCGAACTGGTCCGCGACGCCGCCTCCCCACTGGTGTTCGACCACTCCCGGCGGGTGTTCGTGTTCGGGTCGCTGCGCGGCCGGGAGCACGGGCTCCAGTTCGATCCCGAGCTGCTGTACGTGGGGGCGATGTTCCACGATCTGGGGCTGACCGAGCGCTTCCGCCGCACCGACCAGCGTTTCGAGATCGACGGCGCCGACGAGGCGCGCCGATTCCTGAACAAGCACGGAATCACGGGCGAGCCGGCCGACCGGGTCTGGACGGCCATCGCGCTGCACACCACCCCCGAGATCCCGCTGCACATGGCACCCGAGGTGGCCCTGGTGACCCGCGGCGTGGAACTGGACGTCCTCGGCATCGGCTACGACGCCGTCTCCGACGAAGAGCGCGCGGCCGTGGTCGCGGCCCACCCGCGCCCCGACTTCAAGAACCGGATCCTCGCCGCCTTCACCGACGGCATCAAGGACCGCCCGCAGACCACCTTCGGCAACGTCAAGGCCGACGTCCTGGCCCACTTCGTCCCCGGCTTCACGCGCGGCGACTTCGTGGAGGTCATCCAGAAATCCGCATGGCCCGAATGACACCCGCGCTCCGAGGCGTACGCGACGGAGTCCGCCGGCGCACCCCCGGTCCGCGCCCCCCGGTCCGCGCATCGCACAAGGCGGCCCCCGGCATCAGGTGCGGCTGATGCCGGGGGCCGCCGGTCTTTCTCTCGACGAGCCGTCAGTTCATGGGCTGGATCGAGATGTCGCGGTAGCGGACCTTGTTGCCGTGGTCCTGGAGGCGGATCGAGCCGGTGAAGGCGCCCTCCGGGATGCTGCCGCCGGTGGGGCCGGTGATGGCGACGTTGTCGTGGACCTTGACGCCGTTCCAGACCAGGGTCACGCGGGCGTCCTCGGTCTTCTTCCCCGCGCTGTCGTAGCGGGCGGCGCGGAAGGTGATGTCGTAGGACTGCCAGGTCTCCGGCGCCTTCGAGGCGTTCTGGTCGGCCGCCTTCTGGTTGTAGATGGCGGCGGCCTCGTTGGCGGCGAGCTTCGGTACGCCGAAGGAGTCGAGGACCTGGATCTCGTAGCGTTCCTGGAGGTAGACGCCGCTGTTGCCGCGGTCCTGGCCGGTCACGTCGTCCGGGAGCTTCGGGACGCGGAACTCGACGTGCAGCTTGTAGTCGCCGAAGGACTGCTTGGTGCGGATGTCTCCGCAGCAGACCTCGATGGACTCGTCGGCGGTACGCGGCCAGGCCACCGCGCGGCCGTCGGTGTGCTGCCACTGCGAGAGGCTGCCGCCGTCCAGCAGGTCGATACGGGCGCCGGCCGGGTTGACGTGGAGCATGTCGAGGTTGACGTGGCCGTCGTCACCGTCGTCGTAGCGGTACGTGATGGTGTTCAGGCCCTTGCGCAGGTTCAGCCGTTCGTTCTGGGTGGCCCAGGTCGTCCAGCTGGTCGTCGGCGGCAGCGCCGTCTGGCGGACCTTCTTCCCGTTCACGTAGACGCTGATCTTCTTGGTGCCGTTGAAGGGGTGGGGACCGTTGGCGTAGCGCAGTCCGACGTCGTAGGCACCCTTCTTGGCGGTCTCGACGTGGAAGGTGGTGCCGGCGCCGGGGTTGCCGAAGCTGTCCACGAAGCCGCCGCCGGAGTAGCCCTTGTGCTCCTTGTCGACGTCGGCGCCGCCGGAGAGTTTGGCCTCCTCCGCCTCGTAGGCGGTCGGCCGCGACTTGTCGCCGGGGATGGCGTTGAGGGTGTACCACGCCTCGGCGCTCCACAGCGCGTCACCGTTGGCGGCGCTGAAGGGGCGCGGGGAGCGGACGTGGACGACACGGTCGGCCTTCAGGCCGGGGATCTCCAGACGGACCTGGGTGCGGTCCCTGGAGACCGTGGCCTCGGAGACGCTCAGCGGCTCTTCGTCGATCTTGGGACCGCCGTACTCGGGGGTGGGCGAGTAGCGCCACTGCCGTACCTCGTAGCTCTTGGCGAGGTCGTCGGTGATCCGGTCGACGGTGGCCTGGGAGAGCGGCCGGGTGTACTTCAGGACGAAACCGTCCTCGGTGGCGCGCATCGAGTGGATGTCGAAGGCGTTGGTGCCGTTCGGGGTGAGCTTCTGCAGGCCGAAGCGGAGCTTGCCCTCCTGGCCCCAGTTGCCCTCGGCACCCAGGCCGCCCGCGTAGATCGCGCCGTCGGGACCGACGCTGATCCGGTTGACTCCGGCCTCAAGGCCCTGGGTGTGGCGGAAGACCGCGCCCTGGTACTCGCCGTGGACCTTCTCCAGGCTGGCGCGCTGGAGTCCGCCGTAGGTGACGTCACCGAAGAGGAGCTGCCCGGCGAACGGGCCCTTCTTCAGCGTCAGCGGGGTGCTGGGCGAGTTGGCGATCTCGTTCTGCGGCAGCCACAGCACCGGCTTGGTCGCCGGGCGGTCGTCGAAGCGGCCGGGGACGCTGGTGCCGCCGTCCTGGAAGCGGGTGTAGTGGTTGAAGAAGCGGTCCTTCTTCACCTGCACCAGCTTGGAGGCGGGGAGCCAGCCGCCCTGGTTGTCGGTGACGAAGATTTCCTTGTCGGGGCCCCAGCCGATGCCGTTGGGGGTGCGCAGTCCACCGGCGATGTAGGAGACCTTGCCGGTCTTCTTGTCGACCTTGACGGTGGTGCCCCGGTCCTTGGCGGGCTGCGGGTTGGTGGTGGCGCCGCCGTAGTTGATGGCCACGGACAGGTTGAGGTAGAAGCTGCCCTTGTCGTAGAGCAGGCCGAAGGCGAACTCGTGGAAGTTGCCGCCGTACGGCCAGGACGCGAGCTTGCGGTAGTCGTCGGTGACCTCGTCGCCGTCGGTGTCGCGCAATTCGGTGAGCTGGTGCTTCTCGGATACGTACAGCTTGCCGTCGACGTACTTGATGCCCATGGGCTCCCGGAGCCCGGAGGCGACCTTCTTGGCGGTCACCTTGTCGGGGCCGGTGGCGCCGGTGACGTTGTCGAGGAGGTAGACCTCGCCGTTGGTGGTCTGGCTCTCGCCCCAGGTGGACACCGCGAGCCGGCCGTCGGGCAGCCAGTCCATGGCGGAGACCTTGGGCTCGAACCCGGCCGGACGCAGATCGGTCAGGGAGTAGTTGGGGTGGACGCCCGCCAGCGGCAGTCCGTCGCCGGGGCTGTCCTGGCCGCTGACGCACTCCTTGCGGCCGGGGGCGGTGACCCGGACCACGCCGGCGTCGGTGCTGAGCACCGAGTTGGGCACGAGGGTGAAGCCGGAGGCGCCTGGAGGCTTCCACTGGAGGGTGAGCTGCTGGCCGCCACCCGCCTCGAAGTGCTCGATGAGCAGCGGGTGCAGACCGGCCGTCAGCTGGACGGTTCCGTCCTTGGGTTCGGCGCCGTGCAGCCCGTCGTGGTCGATGACCACCCGGTTGTCCAGGAGCATCCGTGAGCCGTCGTCGCTGATCAGGCGGAAGTCGTACGACCCGTCCTGGGGGACGTTCAGATACCCGGTGACCTGGGTCATGAAGTTGTTGGCCAGGCCGAAGTCGGCGTCGCTCGACCAGTCCACGACCGGCATCAGCTTGTCGATGTTGGGCGTCTGGCTCTCTTTCAGCTCACAGAGCTTCTTGAGCGGCGCTTGCAGATCGAAGACCCGCATGGTGACGCCGGGCTCCTGGGGCGGGATGTCGGCGGCGGTCCGATCGGGCGCGGCGGCGGCGGGCGACCAACTGCCGGCGACCAGCACGGCGAGCGCAACTGCTGCCATGCGTCTGGGCAATCGTCGGTACGGCCGTGATCTCACACTTCCTCCTGGCACAGGGTTGGAGCGGACGGGCGGCTGCCCGTCACGGAGCGCGTGCGGTCGGCCCCCGTGGGGGAGGGCGGTGTGGGTGTGGCTCTGCGCGTGTCCGCGCGGTGACTGAGCGGTGACGCGTTGAGCGGTGGCGCGAAAACGATGGGGAGCGGGAACGGTGGCGCTTCTCAACGGTGGTGGTGCGTAGGCCCGGTGTGTCGGCTGTGGTGCGTGCGACAGACACTAAGGACTTTTCCTTACGCGGTCCATACTTCGTCCACAGAGAGTCCAAAGTTTTTGGCGAGTGAGGGGTAACGGCGCGGCTTCGGGGTCAATCCGCACAGGAACGACCCCACCGGACCGGGGCGGTTCACTCATGGAGGCGCTACGGCCGACGGGGTCGCGCGTGGTGACGTGGACACGTGCGGAGCAAGCGAGCGAGCGACCTTAGTCAGGGTTTGCGGCCAGCGGGACTGCGCCCAACGGGGTGAGAACGTGGACCACCTTGTTCGCCCATCGGCGGGAAGCGATCAGGTCCGCTTCGCGGAGAGCGGTGGCGTGTCGACTGGCCGCGGGCGGGGTCAGACCGATGCGTCGAGCCAACTCACCTGTCGTGCAGCCGTTCTCGATACCGCGGAGAACGGCGGCCCGGCTCGCTCCGAGGAGGCGTTCAAGGGCCTGACGCCTGCGGAGATCGTCCTGGCCGTCCGCTGCCCACCAACTGCGGACCTCGTGAAACGGGATAGACCAGTACCGGCGACAGGGCCGGGTCGATGAGGGTGACCGGAACGCTAGATGCTGCTCCTGCATGCCTTACATGCGCTTGTGCAGGGTTTTTTCGTCCAGATGCAATGACCTCCCCCAGGCCGGCCTCGCCATAGCATGCTGGGCTTCGCGACACCTCGGAAGGAGACTGAGCGACGATGTGACCGGAGGCGGTACGTGCATCACTCGGTGCCGCCAGTCAATTTCCGAGGATCGGATCCGCACCACCGCACGGGCGAGCGCTCGGCTCCTTGCTACCGCATGCAACGGGGGCCGGCATACCTGCTCGCGGTCCTCGCGGCCGGCCGTGTGGCACGACTTCTCGCTTCAGGCTGCGGTCTCCGCCCGGTATGGCAGAGACCGATCCTGTCGCGATGGCACGCACGTTTGATAATCCAAGAGATTGAAGGGGATTGAGGTGCGTTTGATGCGTATCAGGGCGTTGGCTACTACAGCGGTGCTGCTCGGAGCAACACTGGCAGGAGTGACGGGGACGGCAAGCACGGCGCAGGCGTCGGTGGCCGATTGCACCAACGGCGCCAACGGGTTCGTCAGCGTCCCCTACAACAAGAGCGGAACCGTGAAAGCCAGCGTTTCTCTCGGCTACACCACCGCCGAGCTACACGTCGGCCGAGTCAACGGCAGGGACCGCGGCTGGGCGAAGATCACCGGACCGACGTGGAAGGGCGACCTGGTTTGGATGGACTGGACGTCAACCGGGGGCAATGGGTGGGTGCAGTGCGGCCCCTGGTCTGTGCAGAGCAACGGATCGCCCAACACCAGCGCCGCCCAAGTGGTCAAGCCCAACGACTCCCAGTGGTTGTTCCGGGCCTGCGGTAGGGAAATAGGCGGCACCAGCAAGTGCAGCAGTTGGTGGTAACGGGCGTCAGCGGCTACATCGGATACGACACTGATGCCGTCGCCTGAACCGAGCCAAGACACCGTCTCGTTTGGTTGGGAACTCACATGCCGCGTTCCGGGCCGCGTACCTCTCGGGTCCGTTCGCCGGGTTCTGTGGGCAGGAACTCCAGACGGACGGGACCGGGGTAGAAGGCCGCGCTGTCCCAGCCGGCCATCTCATCGCCGATCAGGTAGCGGTACAGCCACTCGGCGAAGTCCATGGGATGGCCGGCCCAGTCGCCTTCCGATCCCTGGACCACGATTCCGTCGGGATACCCATGGACCTCGGGGGCCAAGAAGACGGCGGCTCCCTGGTCCGTGCTGGCGAGGGGGATGAGGCCGTCGGGGGTGCCGAAGGTGATCTGCGGACGGTTGCAGATCACGCGTGGATCCGAGTCGGGCTCCAGCTCTTCGGACTCCCAAGCACGCCACTCGGACCAGAGTTCCGCATCCGACCGGATCTCCTCGCCCAGGTTCAGCCGGGCACAGGCCGGGTGGGACGCAAGGTAGAGGTGCCCGTTGAGCTGGACTGGGGCGTACGCGTCGACGATCGCCTTGTAGTCCTCGGGGAGACTTCTGCCGATCTGTCGCTCCAGGCGCGGCCAGGCGGCAGCATCGTCGTAACGGCTCTCCGCTGGGCCGAGCATGTCGAACACGGCCTGAAGGTAGTCGGTCATGGCTACTCGGAATCGCTCGTCGGGAAACGTCCAGGACAGCATGGACCACAGTTCGAGATTCCTCAGCCGAGATCTCGCTCACTCGTTCACGATCTCCCCGGACAGAACGCATGCGCGGTGCGCCCCGCGCTCGGTTGTGACCGAGTCCGGGGCGCCTTGCGTGCGTGCTGTCAGCGCTTCGAGGCGTACGCGACGAAGGCCGTCCAGGTGCCTGAAGTGGCCGTCAGGCGTGGGCCTTCTATGTTCTTGGAGTCGCGGACGTGGACAGCGCCAGGGGCGGCCGAGACTTCGACGCAGTCGTTTATGTCGCTGCTGCTGCTGTAGCTGCTCTTGGACCACGCCGGTTCAGATCTGCTTGCGGTAGAGGGCTGGAGGTCCATGTCTCTCCCAGCAGTTGTTCTGAATGAAGCGCCCTGCCCTCGGCGGTGTTCGTGGGCGGGGCGCGCTGTTTCCGAGGTCAGCGCTCCGAGACGTACGAGACGAACTCTGCCCACGGCCCGGCCGTCACGGCCACTAGTGGGCCCTCGTGGTTCTTGGAGTCGCGGACATGGACAGCGCCAGGGATGGCCGCAACCTCAACGCAGTCGTTGGGGTTGCTGCTGTCGCTGTCGCTGTCGCTGTCGCTGTCGCTGTCGCTGTCGCTGTCGCTGTAGCTGCTCTTGAACCAGGTCAGCTCGACGGTGTCCTTGAAGGGTGTCGCGTGGATCATGTTTCTCCCTTCGCCTGTCCGAGAGAGACAAGTGCGTTCTCCGGCGCCTTAGCGCGGTGCGCCCCGCGCTCGGCTGTGACCGGGTGCGGGGCGCGTTGCGTGCGTGCTGTCAGTGCTCCGAGGCGTATGCGATGAAGGTCGTCCAGGTGCTGGACTTGACGGTCAGGCGTGGGCCTTCGGTGTTCTTGGAGTCGCGGACGTGCACCGTACCGGGGATGGCTGCGACCTCTACGCAATCGTTGCCATTGCTGGTGTCGCTGTAGCTGCTCTTGAACCAGGCCAGCTCGACAGGTTCCTCGGAAGGTGTCGTGCGAATCATGTCTCTCCCAGCACTTCCTCGATGAGGGCCAGAGACTCCCCTGGTGCGAGAGCTTGAGCCCGGACGATGCCATACCGCAGCTCAAGGACCCGGAGGCGCTTCGGGTCGGAGACGGGGCGGCCCCCGTACTCGTCATCAGTGCGCCCTACTGCCGAGCCGTCACTGAACTTGAGCACTTGAATCCTCCCACCTGTCCCTGGGTGATCCCAACGGCTATGCGGCATCACCTGGATCTCGACGTTCGGGAGTCGGCCAAGCTCCAACAGGTGTTCGAGCTGCTGGCGCTGCACCATTGTCCCTCCGGTCGGGCGGCGAAGTGTCATCTCTTCCAGGACAAAACTGAGTTCCGGCGCAGGTGACCTCTCGAAGATGGACCGCCGGGCCAGGCGAGCCGCCAGCATGCGGGACAGTTCGTCTTCCGAGTACGCAGGCCGACGTGTTCCCAGCAACGCTCGCGCGTGATCCGCAGTCTGCAGAAGCCCGTGCAGCGCGTGACTGCCGTACGCCAGCAACTCCACAGCCTGCGCCTCCAGCTTCGCCAGCTCCCGCACCTTCTTCGGGTACCGCACCTCCGCCATCGGCTTCTTCATTGCGGCCACCTTGCCCCCCGCCCTCAGCGCCCGGTCCGCCTTGTCCAGGTACTCCGGGCGGGGAATCCGCGCTCCCCGCTCGATCTTGCGGATCAGGTCTTCGCCGTAGCCGATGAGCTTGGCGAGTTCGGTCACACTCAGTCCCGCGCCCTCACGCCAGGCATTGAGCTGTCCGCCGGCCATTTCCACCACCGGGGCGATCTCGTCCCCCGGATCGACGTCCCAACCGGGCTCGTCCACCCCGCCCGTAACTCCCGCCGCATCGACCACATCGCACCTGCCTTCGACGTACCGGTCATGTCCAACGCCCGCCGTACCCACAGGTCACGCGAGACAGCCGGGACAGGACCGGACAACGCCGGGACAAACTCCGTACGCAACGGCGGAAACGCTCTTCAGCATGGGCGCACTTCGCCACGCTGCGTGATGTGAACAGAGAAACCAGCTACTCCGCCGCCCAAGCTGCTCCCGCCGTCCGGCGGTTCAGCGTGCAGCTCTCCGCCACCCGCCGGGGCGCCCGGCTCGCCCGGCGGGACTGTAAATCATTCGGTGTAACTCCCGATCAAGGAAGATGCATCGATGACCAGTGAGAACGTGACCGAGGCCGAGTCCGTCGAGCCGGCTGA
>NZ_JBSGAW010000026.1:0-133309 GCF_053600955.1 Streptomyces sp. NPDC004838
GCCACGGACCGGCCAACCTGGCCACCCTCCGCAACCTCGCGATCAACGCACTCCGGGACGCTGGGTACAGCAACATCGCCGCTGGACTCCGCGAGGTGTCCTACGAACCATTCACCCGACCACTCAAGCTCCTGGGCATCAACTGACCACCACCACAACAAGATCACCGCGACTTTGAATCAGCCCTGGGGAAAGGGGATCGACCAGTCCTTCGGGTCGATCTGCATCCACGTCTTGATCTTGTTGCCGTCCGGGTCGACCTTCACCATGTACAGCGCGTCGAACAGTTGCTCGTACGCCTTCGGCGGCCGGGTTGACAGGTCCGTGAACGTGTAGCTCACCTGCATCGGCAGACACGCCTCGGTCCGGGTCATCTGCGTTGCGATGTTCACCAGCGTCGGGTCGCACCAGGCACCCTTGATGATCGGGTCCGGGTATGAGGGCAGCCGTTGCTGTCGCCGCGCCTGCGCCACGTCCTCCGGGCTGCGCTTCAGCTCCGCCAGCGGCGTCAGCGTCACCGTTGAACGGCTCTTCGGGCCGGTGCTGCGGTACACCTTCGGCTTGCCGTCGGTGACCGTGCCATTCCGCTGGACCGTCACCCACTCCCACGCGGGCTGCGGCGCATCGTGGTGCGCGGGCGGGGTCGCGCCGATGTTGGGCTTGGGGAGATCGATGTCGATCTTCTTGGCGCGGCCTATGTCGGTACGCCTCGGTGACGCGAAGCCGTAGATTCGAGTCGCGCCCGTGTTGTCGGCCCGGTCTACTGACCGTACTTCCGCCTGATGGTTGCCGTTCTCGGTAGGGGCGGCGTTGAACGAGGCGTAGAGGCTGCCGGTGGATGTCGGGGTGCTCAGCCACCCGTCAGGGCTGGTGTTCCCGCTGTTGCCGTCGTCGTCGGTTTCGGCCGGACCGATCCGGTACTGCACTTCGCGGGCGTCGGTGACGCCGGTCTCCACATCGAATCGGCCCTGCTCGCCCGTGGCGCCGCCCGGAAGGTTCTCCGGGTAGGTGGACGACGTGATGCTCTTCGGAGCGCCGGGGGCGGTGGTGTCGACGACGAACTGACGCCACGGGGACCAGCCGGTGTTGTAGTGCGTGCCGTCGTAGGCGCTGGTGCGGAACTTGTAGGTGTGGCCGTCCTTGAGCTGGCCCGCGGGCACGGTCACGTGGACGGGGGTGCCGGAGGCGGCGTAGGCGGACACGACGACGCCGTCGCCCGCGGGGGTGGTGATGGGGAGATTGGTGACGGAGTCGTAGATCTGGAAGGTGCCGTTGACGTGGTCGCCGTCGGGGTCGGTGAAGGTGTCCCGCAGGGTCGGCGTGGTGGTGTTGACGGCCCAGACGCCCGCGTACGACTTGAAGGGCGGTCCTGCCTCCTGGTGGGTGCCGTCGGAGGGCCGGTAGTTGTAGACGACGGTCAGCTTGGGCTGGTGGGCCGCGTTGTTGGCGGAGTTGACTCGCTTCCAGGCGCGTGTGTCGTCCACGGCGGCGCGCAGGCCCATATGACCACGGGTGGCGCTGGCCGAGGCCCAGGTCTGGACGAGGGTGTCGACGTCGGCGTTGATCCAGCCGTCGGGCTGGGCGGCGGCGCAGGACGGGTTGCCGCGGGTCTGGGCGGAGGAGTGGTACTGGTGGTTCCAGACGGGCTGGTGCGTCCAGCGCGATGCTGTGGAAGACGCGGTGGTGTCCCAGACCGTCCAGCTCTGCGCGGTGCAGTCGGTGTTGCCCGAGTGGTAGTTCCACAGCGCGAGATTCGTGTCGACAATCAGCGCGTCCCGGAACGGTGTGGTGTTCCAGGTGATGAATGAGCGGGCGGTGCGGGCCGTCCCGTCGGGGTTGTGGGTGCCCGGGCGCGGGCCGCGCGGGTGTCCGTGGTCTCGGTTCTGGTCTCAGTCGGTGGTTCGGGTCGGGGAATGAAGGTGTCTCCCATGCGGCGCATGGCGTCCTTGTGAGGGTGGAGCGTCCGGCTTGAGCAGGCGTTCGGCCCGGCCATGCTGACCCGGCTCAAGGCCCAGCTGTGGTGGGGCGTCCGCCGGAGGGAGGGAGAAGTCGGTATGCCTGAACGGGAAGCGCAAGACCGGCCGCGCCCTGATCGAGGCGCTGTGGGCGGAAGGGGAGCGGCCGCGTACCGCGTACTTCGAGTGGTTCGCGCCGGAGGAGACGGACCGGGCGGACCCGGCGACGTGGCGGGCCTGCCTGCCCGCGCTCGGCTACACAATCGCTTTCACGATGAGCCCGCGCGCTTCCTGCCCGTGGACTGCCGGCTTCGTGATCCTGGCGAAACGCGCGGAGGGCGTGCTCACGCATCGAAGCCACCAAGGCACCACCAAACCGGCGGGCCTCACCGTGTCACAGAACAGACACACCCGGCACACCAGCACCCCACCCCGGCGGAAGATGGCCTCTCGCATCAGTAACGCCGAGGGGGCACACATGGGGTTCATCAACGACGCCAAGGCACAGGTCGCCGTCAAGGAGGCGCGGGAAGCCTACGCGCGCGGTCAGCAGGTCCTCGTCTACAAGATCATTGAGGCGACCATGAACAGCCGAGTCACCGCGCCCATGCCGGGCGTTGCCGAGCAGATCAGCGCGATCGAAGAGGCGGGCTGGACTCTCTCCAACATGGCGGCCGCAGAGGCCAAGGCCCTGACCAGTGAACGCACCGCGCTCATCTGTCTGTTTCGCCGAATGGGGTGACCGCGCGAAACACGGGCCCGGCCGCCCGCGCAGGCCGGGCTCACGCACGCTCGGGGGTGCGGCGAGGGTGACCGCCCTGCCACCGAGCGGGTCTCACCTGTGTCACAGAAACAGGCGCACCGCCCACAGGACCGCAGCCCCCGCGCAGGATGAACCTTCTCTCATCACGCATACGTCATGAGGAACCATGGCCAGCTATAGCGACATCCAGAAAGCCGTCAGAGTCGAGAAGTTCCGCATCTGGTTCGCCTGAGTCTCCGGTGGAATCATCATGCTGCTCATCGCCAACGCCACCAAGAACATCGCGATCGTCAGTGTGATCACCCAAACCCTCGCCATCGTCCTCGGTATCCTCTCGACCATCACCGCCATACGGATGACCAACCAGCTCAACAAGAAAGCCGAAACCGCCCGTAAGGAAGTCCTCGGCGACCTGTAACCAGAGGTAAGGCGGCGCTTGGGCCCGGACGCTCCGGTACCGGGCGCCCTACCGTCGACTCACCGCCCAGCAACGCGCCCTCCACCACGCCGACATCAGCAGCGTCACAGCCCGGTGACAGGAATAACGCACCACCCAGTAGCACGGGCCACGTCCACCGCCCTGACCTGATGCACGGACACATCCTCACCACCACCGTCGCGGCCGGCCTCCTCCTCGCGCTCACCGCCCCTTATCCGCTCCTGCGGTCGGCCGTGCTCCTGCCTGCGATTGTGGATGCGGCCGAGATCCCCAGAACCTGGCCCTGGGTCGCCGGGGCGCTCGCCGCGTCCGCTGGTGAGGGGATCGCGTCGTGTACAGGGTTGCCAGCCGACCAGCCTGGGATCGGGCACAATCCGGTGCGGGGCCACCGCCTTCCGCCGTGTTCAGGCTGAGCACCCCCGCGGCCCAGGGGCGTAACTCCGTTAGACGCGAGGGAAGCCGGTCTCGCCGGAGGCGTGGCGGTGTGCCTCGGTGAAGTACCCGCTGGGTGGTGGCAGTTCGGATGCCGAGCCCGTGCCTCACCCCGGTCGGCGGTCGCGAGTCTGCGGATGAGTACGTGCGGCCTCGATCTGAGTCACGGTACTCATGACCCCTGCTCTGCCCGTTCCCACACTGCGAGCATGAGACGACCATCCAGGAACCATATTGCTCGGGTCCGGAAACCCTCCCTCGTCCGGCGCGGCGCGGCGCTCGCGGTGGTGTGCGTGTTCGCTCTCGCCGGCTGTGGCACCGAAGAGGCGGGCGGCGAGGATCCGAAAGCCGGAGCCGGCGACCGGGCAGGGGGCGAATCGGTCGCGTCCTCGTCCGCCGGGTCCAGGGACGCCGAGTTCCTCGCGTTCATGGAACTCCTCAGCTCCCTTGCCGAGCCGTGCTTCCCGGACGTGCCGGTGCCGCCGGGGGAACCGCCCTCCGCGGCCCTGCCGTCCTTCTCGCGCGAGCCGACCATCATGCCGTTGCCCGAGGAGTCCTTTCCGGACGAGCCGCCGCCCACCGGTGAACCCATGGACCCCATGGACGTCAAGAAGGAGGTGCCACTGCGCTCCACGGAGAAGTGCGCTGCCCGCGTCCACTCCCAGCGCATCACGAAGGCCCTCGAGAGCCAGCCCGCCCCCGCCCCGCAGCCGGTCAAGAAGACCCTGCGCGGCCTCGGTTACATCGACGAGCGGATCCACGGCCCGCAACGCTCCGGTGACAGGGTGGAGTTCACCCTCGACCTGCGGATTCTGGGCGGCGAGCTGTGTTTGTCCGGCAACGTGACCGGTACGAAGACCGTCATCGAGCCGTACGGCGCTTCCTCCGAGGTCGACTGCACGGATGTCGAGCGGCGCCGCTGAACAGCGGCAGGCAGGTTGGGTACGCCCCCAGTCCGGCCTTGTCTCGCAGTCGTGGCTACTTCGCCGAAGTTCGGCTGGCGGATGGGGCACGGCGCGCGGTGACAGCCCGCGGGGTCGCCCTGTGGTCGCGGCCCGGCTCCGCGCACGCGGGTTCGCCCTTCAGGGTCCCGAGAAGACGCTGCCGCGATGACAGGCCGAGGTGACCGGAGGCAGCCGGAGAGGATCGGCCGAGGCTACGGAGCTACTCGGACGCTTCCAGTTCCTCGAAGTCACCCAGACGCCATGAGCCGTTGAAAGCCGGCTGTTCGGGGCCGTACACGCGGAAGCAGCCGAACCAGCCGCGGCCCGGGATGGTCCGGATCCAGTGGGGGTCGGGGGCGGTGGGCGGCTTCGTGGGGGCGAAGAAGAGGTCGATCACCTTGGTGCTCTCGGGGGCGAGGCCGTCCAGCAGGGAGCGGAGGGCCGCCCGGTCCTGGGGGGTCGCGACCTCGGAGCGGGTCTCGGCGTCGTACACCGTCAGGGACCAGAACAGCGTGGCCGGTACGGGCAGGGGCACCGACAGACGGTAGGCACGGCCGCCGTCGAGGTAGCCGCCTCGGGCGTCGCGGAGGCCGAGCCAGGAGAGGGAGCCCTGGCCCAGCGCGCGGCGGAACATCGCCGGGGCGGCCCCGGTCGCCTGGGCGAACCAGCGGTCCCTGGCCTCGATGTCGAGGGAGCCGGGACGTTCGAAGGAGCCGTTCTCCGGGCGGAGCCCGGCCCACTCCCAGGCGCGGTCCGGCCAGGCGAGGCGGTCGGGGCGGCGGGAGGCGAAGGCCGAGACGAGGAGGCCGTCGCGGCCCTCGTGCGCGGCCTCGGTGAGAAGCGCGGTCATCCGCTCGTCCGGCGCGAAGGGGCGGCCCGTCTCGATGCCGAGTTCCGCGAGCAGGCCCAGCATGGGGCGGAACTCCTCGATCGCGGGCTCCGAGTCGATCACCCCGTGCAGGACCCGCCAGAAGGCGAGATTGTCCTCCCAGCGCAGACAGGTGCAGTCGAAGGGGCGATCGCTGTGGTCGACGAAGGCGTACGGAGACGGATGGTCGCTCTTGGCCAGCGGGTAGCAGCGGACCGCCGCCAGCACCTTCTTCGCGGCCTCCACGTCACCGCGCAGCGGCAGCGCCCGCAGGGCGCAGAACACGGTCCAGGTGTCCGCGCGCACCACCGTGTACCCGTCGTACCCCTCATCGGCGACGGGACCGTTCCAGCCGGGCGGCAGCAGCAGATGCCGGCCGCCCCTGGGACCGTACGCGCCGGGCAGGCCGAGATCGGTCAACCAGCGGTGGTGGTGGTCGTTCACCAGTCCGACGATCGGGCCGGGCGGCAGGTCGATCACCATCGGGCCGCTCTCCCGCAGATCCAGGACGCCGTTCGTGCAGGGCGTGTCCGAGTTCAGGGTGAAACCGATGTGGTGGGGGCGGGCGAGGAAGAGCAGCGCGGTGCGGTTGTCCACGGCTCCCGTGTCGCGTACGCCCTGGATGACGCCCTCCAGCGAGACGGTCGGGTAGAAGAAGCGGTACGCCTCGACGGCCCGGCGGCGGTCCGTGTCGGCGAGCGCGGTCCGGGTGCTCTCCCGCGTCGGATAGCCGCCCCGGAACTCCACCGTGCGCGCCATACCGGCCCCTCTCGTCTGTCCCACCCTCCGAGGGGCACCGGGGAACCGCCATCGACGAGGTCCGAACGGGTGACGGGCGGGAACGGGCCTCATCACCATCGGCGGTCCTGCCGGTCCTGCCGGTCTTCTCGGTTCGGTCCTGCCGGTTTTGCCGGTCTTCTCGGTCCTGCTGGTTCTCCCGGTTCTCCCGGTCGTCCAGTGCGTCCAGTCGTCGGACCGGTCGTGCCGCTGATCGGCCGTCCACCTCACCGGGGGACAGGTCGGCGATGCGCTCGCTTTCCCGGATGCGACGGCCCGCCCGCCTTCGGGTTCCCCGCGCGGGCGTGCCCGGACCCGGTCGGGGGCGGTTCGGCTGGTACGTCGTACTCCTCGCGCGCCCTCCGCACGTACCCGCGCGGCCATGGCGGCGGATCACCGGCCCGCTACGAAGCCACGGTCCGGCTCGCCCCGATACGCCAGGCGCTGTGACCGCGACCATCGCGTCGGCGGGCACGTAGTCTCGGGTCAGGGGCCCGCCACCAGTCACGAGCCCACCCAGAGTCAAGGGCCCGCCACGAGTCACGAGCCCGCTGAGAGCGATGAACAGGATCCCGCAGTGGCCGTCACCCGTCGTGCCTCGCTCGCCGCGCTGACCGCCCTCGCCGCCGTCCCGCTCGTCGGCTGCACCAAGGCCGCCGACACCGCCTCGCCTCCCGCGACGGATCCCGCCGGTGCCAAAGCCGCCGACACCGCCTCGCCTCCTGAGACCCATGAGGCCAAGGCGCCGACCGGCGACGCCTTCGCGGCCTTGGAGCGAGAGTTCGACGCCCGGCTCGGCGTCTACGCGATCGACACCGGCAGCGGGCGGACGGTCCTGCACCGGCCCGACGAGCGCTTCGCCTACTGCTCCACCCACAAAGCGCTCTCGGCAGCCGCCGTACTCCAGCAGAACACCCTGGAAGAACTCGAAGAACTCGTCCGCTACAGCCACGACGACCTGGTGTCCCACTCACCGGTCACCGAGAAGCACGTCGACACCGGCATGTCCCTGCGCGCTCTGTGCGACGCCGCCATCCGCTACAGCGACAACACCGCCGCCAACCTCCTCTTCGACGAGTTGGGCGGACCGAAAGCCTTCCAGGCCGCGCTCGCCGCCCTGGGCGACACCACCACCCGGGCCGACCGCATCGAGACCGCCCTCAGCGAAGCCACCCCGGGCGACACCCGCGACACCAGCACCCCTCGCGCCCTCGCCACCGACCTGCGCGCCTACACGCTCGGCGACACCCTCGACGACGAGAAGAAGGCGCTGCTGACCGATTGGCTCAAGCGCAACACCACCGGCGACAGCCTCATCCGCGCGGGTCTCCCCGCCACCTGGGAAGTCGGGGACAAAACCGGTACAGGCGGCTACGGCACCCGCAACGACATCGCCGTCGCCTGGCCGCCCAAGGCCGCCCCCATCGTCATCGTCACCCTCTCCAGCCGCGACACCCAGGGCACCCAGGACACCGAACACCACGACGAACTCATCGCACGCGCCGCCAAGGCAGTCGTCACCGCCTTGACCTGACGGCCTCGAGGAGGCTCTAGGAGCGGCCCGAGATCCGGTCCGCCAGCTTCGCCACCCGGTCCGTCCCCGTGGAGATCCCCGCCGACTCACGGCGGTCCGCGCCCCGATAGGCCGCGTACATCGCCTGTACGCCGACCCAGCGCATCGGCTCCGGCTCCCATTTGCGGACCTTGTGGTCGACCCAGGGCAGCGCGGTGAGATCGGTGGAGCCCGCCTGCCCCGAGTCCCGCTGGATCAGATCGCGCAGGGTGCGGGCCGCGAGATTGGTGGTGGTGACGCCGGAGCCGACATAGCCGCCCGCCCAGCCGAGGCCGGTGGAACGGTCGAGCGCGACCGTCGCGCACCAGTCGCGGGGCACGCCCAGGACGCCGGACCACGCGTGGTCGATCCTGGCGCGCGCGGTGGCGGGGAAGAAGCGGACCAGCATGTCGCGGAGCGCCTCGATCGTCGCGGGCTGGGTGCGCCCGTCGTTGTCCGTACGCGATCCGAAGCGGTACGGGACGCCCCGCCCGCCGATCGCGATGCGGTCGTCCGCCGTGCGCTGGGCGTACACATAGGCGTGGGCCATGTCGCCGAGCGTTTCACGGCCCTCCCAGCCGATGGTCTCCCACACCGACGGGGGCAGCGGCTCGGTCGCGATCATGGAGGAGTTCATGGGGAGCCAGGCGCGGCGCTGGCCCTTGATGCCGGCGGTGAAGCCCTCGGTGCAGCGCAGGATGTAGGGGGCGCGGACCGTGCCGTACGGGGTGACGGCCCGCTTCGGCATGATCTCCGTGACCGGGGTGGACTCGTGGATCGTGACGCCGAGCGCCTCGACCGCCGCCACGAGGCCCTTGACCAGCTTCACCGGGTGCAGCCGCGCGCCGTGCGGGGTCCAGCTGGAGGCGATGGCTCCGGTGACGCGTACCCGGTCGGCGGTCTCACGGGCCCCGAACATCAGCCGTTCCTTCTCGCCGAAGGCGATCTCGACGGCGTGGTACGCCTTGAGCCGCTCGAACTGCGCCGGGGTGTAGGCGACTTCGAGGACCCCGCCCCGGTGGATGTCGGCGTCGATGTTCTCCTCTTCGGTGACCCGGATGACTTCGTCGACGGAGTCGTTCATGGCGTTCTGGAGGCGTACGGCGGCTTCGTGGCCGTGGAGCCTGGCGTACCGGCCGCGGCCGGCGATGCCGTTGTAGAGCCAGCCGCCGTTCCGCCCCGACGCGCCGTAGCCGCAGAATTTCGCCTCAAGGATGGTGATCTTCAGAAAGGGGGCGGCCTGCTTCAGGTAGTACGCCGTCCACAGTCCGGTGTATCCGCCGCCGACGATGCAGACGTCCGCCGTGGCGTCACCGGGGAGCGGCTCGCGGGGCTCGGGGAGTCCGTCCTGCGCGTACCAGAACGAAATGCCGCCGTTGACGGTGCTCGTCGTGCTCATCTTGTCCCTTTGCCTCTTCGGCTTCGGCCTTTTGTCTCTCGGCCTTGTCGTTCTCCGGCCCTGCTCATCGCTCTGGTGCTCTGGTGGTCTGGTGCTCAGGTGCTCTGATGCGTGGCGGGACCATGTTCATACGACTGTAAGCGCGGCGGCGGGCGGTGAGAATAACGGAATTCGTTGAGTTGGAAGTCTGTGGGATCGACGGGTGACGGACGCCCCGGCGGCTTCGGCGGACAGCCGGCGGCCGGGCTCGCCCGCGCCGGGCACCACCCTGTCGCGCGCGTCCGCCGGGACAGTCCGTACGGCTCACGGCTCACGGCTCACGGCTTACGGCACGAGTACGACCTTGCCCATCGTCCCGCGGGTCTCCATCGCGCGATGCGCGCGGGCCGCCTCGGCGAGCGGGAAGCGCTGGACGGCCGGTCGCAGCCGGCCCTCCGCCGCCTCGTCGAGGGAGCGTCGCTCCAGTACGCGAATGTCCCCGCCCGCCTTCTGGAGCATCACCGGGCCGAGCACCTGTTCGGAGGTGATGCCGCGATCGGTCTGTTCGTCGTCGGTGAAGGTCAGCGGGCCGCCTTCGCTCTGGTCGCCCCTGACCCAGCCGAAGACGATGTGCTGCCCGCCCTTGCCGAGAAGGCCCACGGCGGCGAGCGCGGTCGTCCCGCCGACCGAGTCGAAGACGACCGTGGCGCGCCGGTCGCCCAGATACGAGGAGACCTGGTCCGGCCAGTCGGGCAGCGTGTAGTCGACCGCGAGGTCGGCGCCGTTGGCCAGCGCGCGGGAGACCTTGACCGGGCCGCCCGCGAGGGCGATGACGGTCGCGCCCGCGTTCTTGGCGTACTGGACGAGAAGCGTGCCGATACCGCCCGCCGCGGCCGGGACGACGGCGACGGATTCCGGGCCCAGCTCCGCGAACTGGAGGATGCCCATCGTCGTACGCCCGGTCCCGATCATGGCGACGGCCTCGGCCTCGTCGAGACCGGCGGGGATCTCGTGGAGTCGGGCCGCGTCGGTGACGGCGAGTTCCGCGTAGCCGCCGGGGACCATGCCGAGGTGGACGACGACCTTCTTGCCGAGCCACCGGGGGTCGGTGCCCGCGCCGAGCCCGTCCACCGTGCCCGCGACCTCGCGGCCGGGGATGGTGGGCAATTCGACAGGGGTGGGGTACGGGCCGGTCCGCCCCTCGCGCAGGTCGCTGTCGAGGAGGTGCACGCCGGCAGCGGCGACGGCGATCCGCACCTGTCCGGGGCCGGGGACCGGGTCCTCGACCTCCTCGTACACGAGGTTCTCGGCGGGTCCGTAGGTGTGGAGGCGGATGGCGTGCATGGATGCTCCCGTTGGGTGGCTACTTGGAAGTGCGGTTTGGCGGTGCGGCTGGGCGGCGCGGCTTCTGGGAATGCGGCGGCTTGGAACGCGCGGCTTGGAATGTGGCGTCCGGCCGCCCGACCAGCGTTCAACCTCAAGTCCGCTTGAGGTCAAGAGGTGTTCCGCCGCCGCCCCGGGATTCCCGGCCGGTTACCGGATTCCCGGACTGGTGGCGGGCCCCGCGCGGGTCTGGCCCCGCCGGTGGAAGGCATGTCATGATCGCGGTACTAAGGGGGGAGACCATGGCTCTGTACATCGGCGTACCGATCGGCCTGATAGCGCTGCTGCTCGTGGTCGCCGGGGTGGCCGCACTCCGTTGGAGCTGGCTTCCGTCCTGGCAGCGTCGGCACGTCGTCCGCCCGCAATTGTTCGGCTGGGCGCAGCTGACGATCGCCGCCGCGCTCGTCCTCCAGTTGGCGGGCGGTCTGCTCATCGAGCAGACGGGCGCGCGTTCCGCGGTCACCACGTTCGGCGCGGTGGTCGCGCTGTTCGGCCTCTCGCTGATGGTGCCGGCCCAGCGGCAGCCGCGGAGGCGCTGAGTCCCGTCCCCTTGGGGATCCTTCGGGGGCGGTCGCCGCGGGTTCTCTCCCGGCCTCCCCCCCGGCCTCCCTCCCGGCCGGCCCGCGTCAGACGCGCGGGAAGCGGGCCTGGAGGTCCCAGATCACGGGATTGTCCGCGAGTCCTTCGTGCATGTCGGACAGGTCGGCGATCAGGTCGTGCAGAAAGTCCCGTGCTTCCCTGCGCAGCTCGGTGTGGCCGAAGGTGAGCGGCGGTTCGTCCCCCGCCATCCAGTCCGCCTCCACGTCCACCCACCCGAACCGCCGCTCGAACAGCATCCGGTCGGCGGACTCGGTGAAGTCCAACTCCGCGTGGAGCGGCCGTGAGGCCCGGCTGCCGAGGGGGTCCCGATCGAGCTGCTCGACGATGTCGCAGAGCGCCCAGGCGAAGTCGAGCACCGGCACCCATCCCCAGGCTGTGGACAGCTCCCGGTCCTCCTTGGCGTCCGCGAGATACACGTCCCCGCAGAACAGGTCGTACCTCAGGGCGTGGACGTCCGCGCGGCGGTAGTCGGTCTGCGGGGGGTCGGGGAAGCGACGGGAGAGGGAGTAGCCGATGTCGAGCACGGGGTGATGGTGTCACGCCCCCCGGATCCGCCGTCGGCGCGGTCCGGTGCCGCCGGGGGTGGGGACCTGCGCGGTCGCGGGTACGGCCCTGCGCGGTCGCGTCGCCGGTACGGTGTCGTCGGTCCGGGGGCTGGGGGCCGGGGTCCGGGCGCGTACGGGCCTCTTTCGGGCCTCGGGCACGTGTTCCGGGCCTCGGTTACGTGATGCGAATCGGCCGTCATCGGCCGACGCGGCTCCGGCCGGGGCCCACCCGGTCCGGGCCGGGAGGCGGGTCGGGGCAGGTCGGGGCGGGGCGGATCGGGGCGGATCGGGGAGCGTGCGGCCGAGCGGTGTCCCGGACAGACAGGCCCTGTCCCGGACACGGGAGGGCCGGGAACGCGGCAGGGCCTTCGCACACCGGCCACCTGCTCTTTCCGGTGGGACAGGGACGGACCGTCGCTCACGGGTGGCCGGATCCCGCAGTGATACCGGATACGGCCGGATCCTGTGTCACCCCGCGCGCGCCCACGCTCTCCGGCCGCCGACATGTTGGAGCCATGTCATAACCTGCGTGCCGACCGATCACACGGGCCGTGGACGGGAGCTGTCGCGGCTCTCCGAACGAAACGGGGTTTCCCATGGGTGTGCGTATGCGTGGCCTGTCGGTGGCGACGGCGTTCTTAGTCGCCGCCGGTTCCGTCGCCCTGACCGGCTCTCCGGCCGCTTCCGCGACGGCCGCTTCCGCGACGGCCGCCTCGGCGATGGCCGCCACCGGCGCGGCTCTTCCCATCACGTCGAGCGGCGACATCGTGGTGGACGGCGACCACCGGCGCGTCTTCATCAGCGACCCGTCGGGCGGCAAGGTCGTCGTCACCGACTACGCGGGCCGGGTCGTGGCGACGGTCGCCTCCCTGCCCGGCGTACAGGGTCTGGAGCTGTCCGAGGACTCCGAGACGGTGTACGCGGCCGCCGCTCGGGCCGACGCCATCGTGGCGATCGACACGGACACGCTCAAGGAGTCCGCCCGCTACCCCACCGGTCCGGGCACCCGGCCCACGTTCCCGGCGCTGACCGGTGACACGCTCTGGTTCGGCTACGGCGCGGCCACCGAAGGCGACATCGGCTCGGTCGACGTATCGGACGACGACGGCGACCCCACCGTCACCCTGAACCGGGCGCCGGGCCGTGAGTGGTACTCGGCCCCCATGCTGGCGTCGGCACCCGGTGAGCCGGATGTCCTGGTCGCGGGTTCCGTGGGTCTCAGCCCGGCCGAGGTCGTGGCGTACGACGTATCCGGGGGTACGGTCAAGCGGCAGGCGTATCTGTGGACGAGCGCCTCCAACACCGAAGACATCGCCCTCAGCCCCGACGGCGACCAGGTCGTGGTGGCGAGCGGATTCCCGTACCACCTCCAGGTGTACCGGACATCGGACCTCGCCGAGGATGGCGCCTACACCACCGGTTCGTACCCGAACGCGGTGGACATCGCTCCGGACGGCACCGTGGCCGGGGGAGTGAACAGCTGGTACTCACCCGACGTCTTCACCTTCCGGCCGGGCACCGCCACCCCGATCCGGGAGTACGACTTCGGCCGGACCAGCGCCACCATCCCGACGCTTCAGTCGGCGGGGCTCGCCTGGGCTCCCGACCGCAGCAGGCTCTTCGCCGTCGCGGGCGACCGATGGGCGGGGGCATTCACTCTGGAGGTCCTTCCCGCGCCCACGCGGCCGGCGCCGTGACGTCAATCCGGCCGGCGCCGTGAACCGTGGCGGACACCGCGTCGACAGGTGACCCGAGCGCGCGGAGCGCGGAGCCGGGCTGTGGCGGCGGGGCTCACGCGCGGTGGTGGCGGGGCCCTCGGCGGGCGGTAGCCGCGCGTGGTCCCCCTTCTCCGGTGAACTTCGCGGCCCCGCGCGCCCCTCGCCGCCCCCGGCACTCCCGCCACCCCCGCCGCCCCCGGCACTCCCGACCGGGGGACCCGTCGTCCCTCCGGTCCGACACCCCCCGCTGTTACCCTGATGAAGACGTTGATCGTTTGTTGAGGAGCCCAGACATGGTGGTGGACGACGACATCTCCGGGTGATTCCCGGACCCGACAGGCCACCGGCCGGTGCGTGGAAGCGCCGCCGACGTGGCCTCGCTGTCGTTTCCTCCCTCCCCTTGTCTCTCGCCGGGGCACACGTGTCTGCCCCGCCTCCTCCTTACGAGGTCACCTCCATGTCCGATGCCTTCATCGTCTGCTCGAACCTGTCCTTCTCCTGGCCCGACGACACCCCCGTCTTCGAGGACCTGTCCTTCACGGTCGGCTCCGGCCGCACCGGCCTCGTCGCGCCCAACGGCACCGGCAAGAGCACGCTGCTTAGGCTCATCGCCGGTGAACTGCCGCCCGGCACCGGGTCGGTCTCCGTGGCCGGCACCCTCGGCTACCTCCCGCAGACCCTTCCCCTCACCGGCGACCTCACGGTCGCCGAGGTGCTGGGCGTCGCCGAGATCATCCAGGCCATCGACGCCGTGGAGTCCGGGGACGTCGACGAGAAGCACTTCACCACCATCGCCGACGACTGGGATGTCGAGGAACGCACCCGCGCCCAGCTCGACCGCCTCGGCCTGGCCGACCTCACCCTGGATCGCAGCCTGAGCACCCTCAGCGGCGGCCAGGTCATCTCCCTCGGTCTCGCCGCCCAGTTGCTGAAGCGGCCCGACGTACTGCTCCTCGACGAACCCACCAACAACCTCGACCGCGACGCCCGGAACAAGCTCTACGGCGTACTGGAGGACTTCAAGGGCTGCCTGTTCCTGGTCAGCCACGACCGCGCGCTGCTCGACCGCATGGAACGCATCGCCGAACTCGGCCGCGGTGAACTGCGCACCTACGGCGGCAACTTCACCGAGTACGAGGAGGCCGTACGGGCGGAGCAGGAAGTCGCCGAGAAGAACGTCCGCAACGCCGAGCAGGAGCTGAAGCGGGAGAAGCGCGAGATGCAGCAGGCCCGCGAGCGCGCGGAACGCCGCCAGAGCAACGCCGCCCGCAACCTGAAGAACGCCGGTCTGCCCCGCATCTTCGCCGGCAACATGAAGCGTGGCGCGCAGGAGTCCGCGGGCCGGGCGGGCCAGATGCACGCCGGCCGGGTCAGCGAGGCGAAGGCCCGCCTGGACGAGGCCGGGCGGGCGCTGCGCGAGGAGCAGCGCATCACGCTGGACCTGCCGGACACCAACGTCCCCGCAGGACGCAACCTGTTCCTCGGCGAGCGGCTTCGCGTCCGTCTCGGCGGTCTGGACGTGTTCGCCGGTGCGGGGGTCGATGTGACGATTCGGGGTCCGGAGCGTGTCGCGCTGACCGGTCCCAACGGCGCCGGCAAGAGCACGCTGCTGCGTCTGCTCAGCGGTGACCTGTCTCCGCGGAGTGGTGTGATCAAGCGTGCCGACGGTCGCACCGCCTACCTTTCACAGCGACTGGACCTGCTGGATCCGGACCGTACGGTGGCCGAGAACTTCGCCGAGTACGCCCCGGAGCGGCCGGAGGCCGAGCGGATGAACCTGCTCGCCCGCTTCCTCTTCCGAGGGGCTCGCGTCCATCTGCCCGTCGGGGTGCTCTCCGGAGGCGAGCGGCTGCGCGCCACCCTGGCCTGTGTGCTGTGCGCGGTACCGGCTCCGCATCTGCTGCTCCTGGACGAGCCGACGAACAACCTCGACCTGGTCAGCGTGGGCCAGTTGGAGAGCGCCTTGAACTCCTACCAGGGCGCCTTCGTGGTGGTCAGCCACGATGAGCGGTTCCTGCGCGGGATCGGCGTGGACCGGTGGCTGCGGCTGGCCGACGGCGAGCTGAAGGAGACGGGCGCCCCAGAGGAGTGAGCCGCCGGTGTCGACCCCGCCCGTGTCCGAGGCCCCGCGTCTCCGACCGTCGGAACCAGCGGTCGCCCGGTCCCGGAAACGTGGGCCGCGGTGCCGGTGGTCCGGCATGTGGCCGGGCGTGCATAACATCAGAGAATGACCTTGAAGACTTTGCAGGTCGACGCCGTTTGGGTGCGTCGACTGATCGCTTTCGCGGAGCGTCCCTGGGACAGATCCCAGCTGGAGGAAGCCTTCTTGCAGCTGGGATGGGCAGGACCCGGCGCGGAGGGACGCCCCGACGTTCAATGGGGCGGCGGGGCGGGGTGTCCTCACGAAATCGACGGTGGCGGGGTGGACGGGGTCGGGTGGCGACTGGAACTCGGGGATCCGCCGGGAATCGGAGTCGAGGATGCGCACATCCGGCTGCCGTGCGCGCTGTTCTGGCCCGCGTTCGGCGACGAGGCTGACATCGAGGACGAAGAGGATGAAGGGGACGACGAGGGCGAAGAGGACGACCTCGATGGTGATTACGGACCGGCGTGGATCCGGCAGCCGGAGGCGACACGTGCCGGCTTTCATGCCGAGTACGACCGTCTGGGAGCGCTGATCCGGGCAGAACTCGGCGAGCCGGACGAGACAGGGTCCGCTGACATGGACGAGCACTGGGAGACGTGGAACCGGAAGGCCGGGGAAGTGGTCCTGGAGCGCACCGACGACATCAACTCCTACTCCCACTACGACGTGATCGCCTTGAAGGTCGTCATGGGCAGTGGGCACCGCTGAGGATCACCGGGCCGGACACCGTGGCCGCCGAAATCGCCACCCGTGCGGAAGGAAGAGAATGACACTGAACCCCGAGCACATCGTCCGGCGGCTGTTCGAGGAGACAGAAGCCGAGAACTTCGACTTCACGATCACGCTGAGCGACAGCGAGGACGAGGAACGGTGGCTACAGCTGCGGGGTAGCTCGATCAACGTTCCGTACCCTCATAGCGATAGCCCAGAACAGGTCATGCCCGGCTTCGATGTCTTCGGCACCGTGTCGTGGGGTGTCGACAGCTGGGAACCCGGTCGCTACGCGACGCTCGACTGGGGCGTTGACGAAGGGCCGGAGCGCAGGGACGAGCGACTCGTCCTCACGACGGTCCTCACACGGATGCTTGAGAACTACCTTGGACTGCCGGTGGATTCCGGTCGATGGGTCGTCGAGGAAGCGTGACGCGTCCCGCTTCGGCGACCGATCGACACGTCCAACGCCTCTGTCGGGACCTCTGGCAGGACGTCTGTCCGACCGTCTGTGGGGGACCTCTGTCGGGACCTCTGCCGGGACCTCTAGGGAAGCAGGCGCTGCTCCTTCGCCACCGACACCGCGCCCGCCCTCGTGTCCACGCCCAGCTTGGCGTAGATCCGGCCGAGATGGGTCTTGACCGTCGCCTCGCTGATGAACAGCGCCCTCGCGATCTCACGGTTGCCGAGGCCCCGAGCCAACTGCCCGAGAATGTCTCGTTCGCGTTCCGTCAGGGAGGGACGGCCCGCGCCGCGCATATGGTCCATGACACGGCTCGCGATCGGCGCGGAGAGCGCCGTACGACCCTGGGCGGCCGAGCGGATCGCGGCGAACAGTTCCTCCGGGCGCTCCGCCTTCAGCAGATAGCCCGTCGCGCCCGCCTCGATCGCCCGCGTGATGTCCGCGTCGGTGTCGTACGTCGTCAGCACGAGGACATGAGCACGCCCGCCCGCGCCCGAGCCTGCGCCTGTACCCATGTCAGGGCCCGAGCCCGCACCCGCGTCCGCATCCGTGCCCGAGCCCGAGCCCGCAGCGACGCCCGCATCCGTGCCCGAGCCCGCTTCCGCTTCGGCGGACGCCGCGGCGATGCGACGGGTCGCCTCCACCCCGTCGATCCCCGCGCCCAACTGGAGGTCCATCAGTACGACGTCGGGCCTGAGCTTCACCGCCATGGCGACCGCTTCCTCGCCGCTGCCCGCCTCCCCGACGACCTCGATGTCGGGCTCGCTGCCGAGGAGCGCGAGCAGCCCGGCGCGTACGACGGCGTGGTCGTCGCAGAGCAGGATCCGTACCGGACGCACCGGATGCGCGGGACGTACCGGGTGTGCAGGACGCATGGGGGTCATACCCGCTCCAGGGGAGGTTCCAGGGGAGGTTCCAGGGGAACCGCGGCGGAGACGACGGAGCCCTCTCCCGGCGCGGACTCGATCGTCAGGGTGCCGCCGAGCTGCCGCAGCCGTGCCCGCATCGCGGCGAGCCCGTGACCGCGCGGGCCCTGCGGCGCGTCCAGCACGTCCGCCGGTGCGAACCCCCGGCCGTCGTCGGCGATGTCGAGGACCACCTGGTCGTCCAGATGGCTGAGGGTGAGCGCCGCGGTGGCCGCGTCGGAGTGCTCGCGTACGTTCGCCAGAGCGCCCTGCGCGATCCGCAGCAGCGCCGACTGCACGCGGTCGGGCAGCGGGCCGGGCGTACCGTCCACGAGGAACCGGACCCGCAGCCCGCCGGACGCGCCGGCGGTCTCCCGCTCGGCCAGCGTGCGCAGGGCTTCGGCCAGGCCCCCGCCCGCCGCCAGCTCGGCCGGGGCGAGGTCGTGGACGAAGCGCCGGGCCTCGGCGAGGCTGCGCTCGGCGATGGACTCGGCGGTCAGCACATGGCCGCGGGCGGTCGCCGGATCGCTCTCCCAGGTCCGTTCGGCCGCCTGGAGCAGCATCTGCTGACTGGACAGGCTCTGCGCGAGGGTGTCGTGGATCTCCATGGACAGCCGCTGGCGCTCGGCGAGCGTGCCCTCACGGCGTTCGGTGGCGGCCAGCTCGCGGCGCGTCCGGATCAGGTCGTCTATCAGGGCTTGGAGCCGGTCGGCCTGGCGGCGCATATGGAGGAAGACGGCCGTGGCGAGTACGGCGACGGCGGGCGGCAGCAGGAACATGTTCGGGTCCACGCCCTGCCGCAGCCGCCACTCCGCCATCACGACGAGCACGCAGAGTACGGCGACGAGGGCGACGGCGGCGCGCGTGGGCAGGGACCGCAGCCCCGTGTAGATCAGGGGGACCGCGCACCAGGCGAAGCTGGGCGCGAGCAGGACGACCACCACCCAGCAGCCGACGACGAGCCCGAGCCGGACGAGTTCGCTCCGGTCCGGTGCCTGTCCGTCCCGCGTGCGCCGGTCCTGTGAGTGACCGTCCCGTGTGCCCGAGTGCTCTGCGTACCGGTGGCGTACGTACCGTTCCCGCACGTACCGGACGAGGCGGTGGCCGCCGAGCTGGAGCGCGGCCAGGGCGATGCTCAGCCCGATCACCCAGGGCAGCCGCGGACTGTCGGAGTGCTTGATCACATAGCGCAGGAGGGCCCCGCCGAGGAGGGCGAGGAACGCGATGTTCATGAGCGCGTCGAGCCACCGGGTGTCGTGGTCCGCGCCTCCTCGGGCGTAACGCGCCGAGCCGCCGAGGGCGCGGGCGTACCCGCCGGGGCGCGCGTCCGCTCCCGCGTGGGTGCCGGGCGCGGCCGCGCGCGCGGTCCGGGCGTCGTCCCGTGCCGTACGGTCCCCGGCCCGGCCGCCCCGCGCGGCGGGCGCGCGCCCTCGGTGGAACATCGTCATCTCTCCTGAGCTGGGTCTTCTTCCGCATGGTGACCCGGTGGGACCGCGACCGCATCAACCGATCGGCCGACCCGGACGTCATCCATGATGCCTGCGTGGAGCAGCCGGTACGCCGACGGCCGGGCCCCGGACCCGGCCCGAGGATCGATGGCGGAAGGTACCGAGCCCCACAGCACACAGGAGCCAACGATCATGAAGAAGATGTCGATCCGCACCCGCGTCATCACTGGTGCTGTCGCCGCGGCCGCACTCAGCGCGGGCACCTTCGGAGCCGTATCCGCCAGCGCTTCCGCCCCCGCCGCCGAAACGCGCGCCTCGGAGCGGACGGACGCCTCGAACCGGAACCTCCAGCAGACGACGCACCTGACGATCGACGCCGCGACGAAGGCCGCGCAGGCGACGCTGGACGCGGCCGAGCGGGCGGGCCAGCGGGTCACCGTCGCCGTCGTCGACCGCAACGGCAACACCATCGTGACCCTGCGCGGCAACGGCGCCGGCCCGCAGTCGTACGAGTCGGCCGAACAGAAGGCGTTCACCGCGGTCTCCTGGAACGCCCCCACCTCCGAGCTGGTCAAGCGCCTCGAGAGCACCCCCACCCTGAAGGACATCCCCGGCACGCTCTTCCTCGCGGGCGGCGCGCCCGTCCAGTCGAAGGGCGCCCCGATCGCGGGCATCGGCGTCGCCGGCGCGCCGAGCGGCGCGCAGGACGAGGAGTTCGCGAGGGCGGGCGTCGCGACGCTCACGCGCTGACGCGCCCTTCGCGCCGCCTTGGCCCCACGCACCGACCACACCGCCCCGGCGGCGGCCCCACCCGCCGCCGGGGTACGCCCGCGCTCGTCAGGGGGAGGGCTTCTCTCGGCAGGCGCGGCCCTCACAGGCCCTGGGACGATCCCTGGGCTTCCGGCCAGCACCTCACCATGATGTTGCTGATGTATATCTCTATGCACATTGTCTATGCGGAGGCGGGCAGGGGTGAATGCGGCATGGCGGTGACGCAGATCGATATCGATGACGAGGCCCTGGAACGTGTCATGGCTCTGTCGAATGTCCGGACCAAGAAGGAAGCGGTCAATCTCGCCCTCCGTTTCTACGCGGAGCGGCAGGAGCGCGCGGCGCGGATCAGCCGCCACTTCGAGCGCGCGCGCGAGTGGGGTGCGGTCGAGGACGCCGAACTGCTGCACCGGGCGGAGAAGCGCGGCCGGTGATCTATCTGCTCGACACCTCCGGTCTTGTGCGGTTGCTCAGCGACTCCAAACTCCAGTCGGCTTGGTACGACGCCGTCGACGCCGGGGCCATGTCGTCGTGCTACCCCCAGCGCACCGAGTTCCTCCACAGTGCCCGGAACCAACGGGAGTACGACGAGATCGTGGAGATGTTCACGGACCTCTACCCCGATGTGTCCGTGCCGAAGAACGCGGGCCGCTGGATCGGGCGGTCCAGCATCGTATGGCCCGAGCGGGAGAGCATCGCAGCGCCTCGGCGGTGGATCTCATCATCGCCGCTACCGCTGCCTACCATGGCCTGACCGTTCTGCACGACGACGCCGACTACCGTGCCGTCGCCCGGCACGCGGCTGATCTGAGCGAACACCGCGTCCACGACATCGTCTGACCCGGCCCTTCCGGGGCCTTGGATCCATGCCCCGGCACCGCCCCTGGGCTCCGGGCCTTCACCCGTGCCGATGCCTTCGCTCCCCGCCCCCGCGCCGCCCCGCGCCTAGGATCAGCGCATGCCCCGGCCCTCCCGCTCGCGCGCCCTGGCCCCCGCCCTCGCCCTGCTCCTGCTCCTGCTCCTGGTCCCGCTGTCCGGGTGTACGGACGGGGGCGGGCGCGGCGGGGACGGGAGACCGGGGAGCGCGGGCGTACGGGACCCGCTCTTCCCCAAGCTGGGCAACGGCGGATACGACGTACGGCACTACCGCCTGACCCTCGAATACGAACCGGGGACCGGCGAACTCGGCGGCACCGCCGAGATCCTCGCCCGCGCCACGCAGGACCTCAGCGCCTTCAATCTCGATCTGCACCGGATGACCGTGCGGGACGTCACCGTCGACGGCGATCCGGCCGCCGTCAACCAGGCGGGCCACGAAGTGACCGTGCGCCCCCGCCGCGATCTCGCCGAGGGCCGGAACTTCCGTACCGTCGTCCGCTACTCCGGCAGCCCGCGCACCATCACCGATCCCGACGGGGCGAAGGAGGGCTGGCTGACGTCAGGGGGCGGCTCGCTGGCGGTCGGTGAGCCGGCGGGGTCGATGGCGTGGTTCCCGGGCAACAACCACCCGAGCGACAAGGCCGCGTACGACCTCGCGATCACCGTACCCAAGGGGCTGAAGGCGGTCTCCAACGGCGAACTCGCGCGGGAGACCACGACCGGCGGGCGCACCACCTTCGTATGGCGGACGCCCGAGCCGATGGCGTCTTATCTCGCGACGCTCGCGATCGGCCCGTACGAGATGACGTCGTCCCGTACTCCGGCCGGACTGCCGGTGCTGACCGCCACCGATCCCGCAGCGGCGGACACCGCGGCCGTGTCCGCCCGTATCCCCGAGATCATGACGTGGGCGACGGCGAAATTCGGCCCGTATCCCTTCTCCTCCATCGGCGCGATCGCCGTCCGGGACGGCGCGGTCGAGTACGCCCTGGAGACCCAGAACCGGCCCGTCATCCCGGCAGGTCAGTTCGACGTCGCGACCCTCGTCCATGAGATCGCGCACCAGTGGTACGGCAACTCCGTGACGCCCAGGACCTGGAAGGACATGTGGCTGAACGAGGGGTTCGCCACCTACGCCGAGTGGATGTGGTCGCAGGACACCGGCGGAGCCCCGGTACGGGAGCGTTACGAGGAGGCGTTCGCCGGCAGCGCCAACTGGGCCTTCCCGCCCGCCGATCCGCCCTCCGCGAAGGAGATCTCCGACCCGCCGGTGTACGGGCGGGGCGCGATGGTCCTGCATCAGGTACGGAAGACGGTGGGGGACGAGACGTTCTCCCGGATCCTGCGGGGGTGGGCGACGGAGCACCGGCACGGCAACGCGTCGACCGGCGACTTCACCGCGTACGCCGAGAAGGTGTCGGGCAAGGACCTGGACCCGGTGTGGCAGACCTGGCTGTACGGCAAGGACAAGCCGTCCCGGCCGTGAGACGGGCGCGGGTCGTCGGGTGGGCCCTGGTCGTCGGGGAGCCCTGGTCGTGACGCGGGCCCTGGCCATGAGGCGGGCCCTGTGGCCATGCGGGTGGGCCACGTCGTCAGGTGGACTTCTCGGATTTCAGCTCGCCCCAGACCTGCTTCCCCCACTGGTACCGCTCTGTGCCCCACTGCTCGGTGAGCGCGTCGACCAAGAGGAGTCCCCGGCCCCGGACCTGGTCACCATGGGAGTCCGTCCTCAACCGCGGAACCGTCTGGGAGCGGTCGACCACGCCCACACGGGCACCGTTCTCCGGGAGCCGGGACACCATCACGCGGATCGAGGGAAAGCGACTGTGGTCGACCGCGTTGGACACCAGCTCGGTGACCACCAGCGTGGCATTCTCGATCAGTTCCTCCAGATCCCAGGCGGCCAGCGCGGTACGGACGAGCCTGCGGGCCACGGCGGCGCTCTCCGGCGTGCGCGGGAGCGTCTGGGAGTATCCGGGATGCCCTGTCGGGCGGGACGTGACAGTCATCAGGACCTCGGTGCGGTGTGTGGACGGCTCGCGGTCTCCCCCGAGGGGGTTACGGCCTCGCCCCAGTGAACGGCCGCCCCGGACACGACAGGAGGAAGAGTTCCGGGTGCATGTGTCCGGCCCGACCGGAAAACTCGCGAATCCCTCACGAAAAGGGACCCGCTCTTCGCCTCCCTGGCCCATGCCCGTACGGCCGTCGGCCACTCAAGACTCGGCGATCGTCAGGCCGCCCTGCGCTCCCTGGGGTACGCCCAGGAGGCCCTGGTCAAGGCGGAGACGGACCGGCCCCGGCCGAGCTGGACGGCTTTCTACGGCCTCCCCGAGCTGACGGCCGTCACCGCTATCGTCCGGGACCGGATCGGGGACCACGCGGACGCGGAGGCGGCGTCTCACCAGGCACTCTCCTCGATACCCGAACAGTTCCGCAGAAACCGGGCCCTGGCCACGACGCGGCTCGCCCTTGCCCAGCTTCACCAGCGTGACATCGACCAGGCGTGTGCCACCGCGTCCAGAGCCTTCGAGCTGATGTCGGGCTCCCCGATGCCGGGCCGGATGCGGTCCCGCCTCGGGGATTTCTACCGCGACTTGATCACCCTTGCGCCGGACGCGGCGGTCGCACAAGAGTGGGGAGACCGCTACCGCGCCGAATGGAGCCGAGCTTGAACGTCGCCGAACTGGTGGTCCGTCGCTTCACCCACGAGGACCTCCCCGAGATCCGCCAGGCCCTGATCGACATCCACGCGGACGCCTACGCGGACGCCATGGACGCCGAGTTCAACCAGCGTTTTCCCTGGTTCGTGGATCACTGGGGCGGCAACCACGGCTTCGATTGCGTGATCGCCTTCGACGGTGAGGCGCCGGCGGCCTTCGCTTACGGGGCTCCCTCCACGCCCTACCGGGAGTGGTGGCGCGAGCACCTGAAGGAGACTCCGGCGGAGCACCGGACCTTCTCGTACTCCGAGCTGGCCGTCCGGACTCGGTACCGGAAGACGGGCACGGCGGAGCTGGTCACCTGGGCGCTTCTGGATGGGCGTGATGAGGACCTGGTCGTCCTCCTGGTCGACACCGACCACCCCCGCGTGCAGGCCCTGTACGAGACTTGGGGCTTCCGGAAGGTCGGCGAGCGCCAGCCCTTCCCCGACTCCCCGGTGTACGCGGTCATGCTCGCGGAGCTTCCTCTGGAGCGGCCCGGGAAGGCTGTGTCCTCTTAACCGTCTACAAGGCGGTGACCGACACGTCGAGCCCTTCCGGAAGCGCGAGGGGCTCCATCATCTCGGAAGGAATCACTGTCCGGACTCAACGGTCGCCCACGCAAAACGCCCGGCTGGGAAACCCCAACCGAGCGCCTGCGTAAACTCCTCGCGTCCTGACCAAACCGACCACGTGTGGCAACGCCCCCTGGAATCCGCCGACGAGTTCCGGTCGGACGGGCGGGGGCTCTCGCGGCCTGCGATCGGTCAGGGATCCATCCGGGATCGGTGAGGATCCGTCAGGACCGACAGCGATCTGTCAGTGATCTGTCAGTGGTCCGTCAGAGGTTGACGCCGAAGTCGCGGGCGATGCCGTCCAGCCCCGCCGCGTACCCCTGCCCCACGGCGCGGAACTTCCACTCCGCGCCGTTGCGGTACAGCTCGCCGAAGACCATCGCGGTCTCGACCGCCGCGTCCTCGCTCAGGTCGTAGCGCGCGATCTCGGCGCCGCCCGCCTGGTTCAGGATCCGGATGTACGCGTTGCGCACCATGCCGAAGTTCTGCGAGCGGGTGACGGCGTCGTAGATCGAGACCGGGAAGACGATCTTGTCGATGTCGGCGGGCAGCCCGGCCAGGTTGACGTTGATCTGCTCGTCGTCGCCACCGCCCTCGCCGGTGCGGTTGTCACCGGTGTGCACGATGCTCTGGTCCGGCGTCGACTTGTTGTTGAAGAAGACGAAGTACGCGTCGGAGGAGACCCTGCCCGAGGCGTTCACCCCGATCGCGGAGGCGTCGAGGTCGAAGTCGGTGCCGGTGGTGGTACGGACGTCCCAGCCGAGGCCGACCGTGACGGCGGTCAGGCCCGGTGCCTCCTTGGTCAGCGAGACGTTGCCGCCCTTGGAAAGGCTTACTGCCATTGGGATGTCCCCTTTGTCGTCTTCGTGGTTGAGTCTGTGTACTTGAGCTCTTCCGAAGCTACCGTTACCCCTCATAACGCAGGCAAGGGATCAGCAGGTTCCCTGCGATTTTCTGTTCTTCTTTCCGTTCTTCGTGCATCCCCGGAGCGGCGTGGGGGTGATGCCGAAGCCGGCCGGTCCGCGGACCGTTGAAAACGTGATGGCGCGAGCGGGCTCGGCAGGGGAGCATGGACCCATGTCCGGGCCCTATGTCATCCGCGGTTCGGTCTCCCTCCCGGAGGCCGAGCTGATCTGGCGTTTCTCCAGGTCGTCGGGGCCCGGCGGCCAGCACGTCAACACCAGCGACTCCAGGGTCGAGCTGCGTTTCGATCTCGCCGCGACGGAATCCCTGCCCACGGTCTGGAAGGAACGGGCCCTTGAGCGGCTCGCCGACCGGCTCGTCGGCGGCGTGATCGCCGTCCGCGCGTCCGAGCACCGCTCCCAGTGGCGCAACCGTGAGACGGCGGCGGTCCGTCTCGCCGCCCTCCTCGCCGAGGCGACGGCTCCGCCGCCGAAGCCGCGCCGCCCCACCCGTATCCCGCGCGGCATCAACGAACGCAGACTGCGGCAGAAGAAACAGCGCGCGGAGACGAAGCGGGGCCGGTCGGGACAGGACTGGGGCTGACGTCCCGACGCGCACAGGGTGTGCCGCATTCCGGTGACCCTGAGCATGCGGCGTGCAGTGTGCGGGCGCGACGCGATCCCCTGGGCCTGCCGTCCCCTGGGCCTGCCGTGGATGACTCCGCGTACGCGCACGTCCCGGGAGCGCACGCTGTCTGATCCGCCGCTACAGCACAGCCGTCAGCGGCAGCCGGACCGCCGGGGGCAGCGGCCGGATGGCCGGCTCGGCCTGCATGCTCTGGATCAGCAGCGCGGCGAAACGCCGGGAGGCGGCCACCGCCGCGGCCGGTGCTGTGGTCCGGATGCCACCGTTGGCCATGAGCACCATGATCAGGTCCTCCAGGACGAAGTCCGGGCGCAGCTTGCCCGCCGCCTTGGCCCGGCGGGCGAGTTCGGCGGCATTGCCGAGTGCCCGATCCCGGTCCACGGCGAAGTCGATCGCGCGCGGGAAGGCCGAGACGAACGCCGCGGTGAAACCCCGGTCCTGTGCGTGCATTTCACAGAGCTTCTCGATCATCCGGCAGAAGCCGTGCCATGGGTCCGGATCGGCCAGCCCGTCATCGACGACAGCGGCGCAGGCCGCCATCTGCTCGGTGAAGACCTCGGTGACCAGCGCCTCCTTGGTCGGAAAATGCCGGTAGACGGTCGCGGGGCCGACCCCGGCACGCCGCGCGATCTCGCGCATCGCCACGTCCAGCCCGTGCTCGGCGAAGGCTGTGCGGGCCACTGCGAGGATGCGCTCGCGGTTGTCCCGTGCGTCGGAGCGCTGGGAGTGAGGCAATCGGTTCGTCACCGCTCTCACTTTAGCTAAACGGACGGGGTGTTCCAGTAGCGTCCGGCGCCATGAGAGCACTGACATTCGCCGAGTACGGTCCGACAAGCGTTCTTGAGGTCGCCGACGTACCGGAACCACATGCGGGGCCGGGCCGGATCCGGGTGGCCGTACGGGCCTCGGGCCTCACTCCCGCCGACTGTTATCTGCGCTCGGGCCGGTTCCGCGACATGGCGCCGCTGCGCCTGCCCCATGTGCTCGGCATGGACGCGGCAGGTGTGGTCGACGAGGTCGGCACAGGAGTCACCGGTGTCCGGCGGGGCGATGAGGTCTTCGGCATCGTCGATGTCGCGGAACTCGGGGGCGCGAGCGCCGAGTACGCCGTCCTGGCCGCCTGGGCGCCGAAGCCGGACGCGCTGAGCTGGGAGCAGGCCGGCGGCGCGGCCGGGAACATCGAGACCGCCACGCGCGTGCTCGACCGGCTGAAGGTCGGCACCGGCACGACCCTGCTGATCGAGGGCGCGGCCGGCGGGGTCGGCACGGTCGCCGTCCAACTCGCGGTGGCCCGCGGCGCGACCGTCATCGGTACGGCCGGCGCACGCAACCACGAGTTCGTCGCGGGGCTGGGGGCGGCACCGACCGCCTACGGCACCGGGCTGGGTGAGCGGGTCGCCGCCCTCGCGCCGGAGGGAGTCGACGCCGTCCTGGACTGCGCCGGATCCGGCTCGCTGCCCGATCTGGTGGAGCTCACCGGTAGCCCGGACCGGGTGGTGACCATCGCCGACATGAACGCCGCCGAGTACGGAGTCCACCTCTCACGCTCGGCGGGCCCCGGAGCGGACCCGCAGGCGCTCGAAGGACTCGCCGCGGCCGCCGCCCTCGCGCGACAGGGCCGCTTCACCGTCCCGGTCGCGGCCGCCTTCACCATCGAGAACGCGGCCGCGGCACACGAGTTGAGCGAGACCGGCCACGCCCGGGGAAAGATCGTCCTTACCCTCTAGCGACCTTCTGGCGACCCTCTGGCGACCTTTTGGCGAGCTTCTGGCGACCCTCTGGCGTCGCATCTGCGAGGCCCTGGTCCCGTGGTGACGTGACGCGCTGTTCGGACGTTGGTCCGGGCAGCGCGTTGTCGTCGGGCTGTCCGGCCGTCAGAACGAGTCCGCGCCCGCGGAGCAGGCACGCCGCCGACGACCGGCCGCTCCGCGAGGTCGTCGACAGCGCGAACGTTGCCTGACACGGTCGCCCGGCACGTCGCAGAGCGCGACCCCCGCCGCCCCCCGCGGGAGTTGAGCCCCCGTGCACCGACGCCCTCCGTTCCCCGGCGTCGGACGACGCCCGGGAACGGGCGTGCTAGCGTTGGTGGCGCAGAGACAACCGGGTCGACTGCGGGACCAGAAGTGGGAGGTGAGGTTGATGTCTGCCGTCAAGGCCACTGCCGTGTGCAGTGCCCGCCGGACCATCCTCACGTCCCGGGCCCCGGTCTGACCTGACGTTCACCCCCTCCCAAGCCCGACGGCTCACGGGGGCGGAGCTTCGCGCTCGACGGGGTCCTTGTTCAAGGGTCTCTACGTTGTCTCAATCTACTTTCCACCATGATCAGCCGTACTCCCTGGCGGACTACGGCTGGGACGAGGCGTGTGAGCACGCCTTCGCGCCCCATCGCGATGCCGGCCTGATCCCGGCCCGCGTCGTGCGAGCCGAACGCGGCTCGTGCCAAGCAGTCACCGACACCGGAATCCTCCGCGCGGAGGTCCCCGGTGCCGCCGATCAGAGGAATCCGCTGTCGCCGTGCACGGGCGACTGGGCGGCCCTGCGTCCTGCCACCACCCATCACGGACCGGTGCTGGACGCGGTACTGGAGCGGCGCACCGCCCTGGTGCGATCCACCGCTTCGCGTACCTCCCGTGGCCAGGTCCTGGCCGCCAACGTCGACACGGTCGTGGTGACGGTGTCGCTGGGTGCCCCGCTGAAGCACGGCAGGACCGAACGCATGCTCGCCCTGGCCTGGGAGAGCGGTGCCCAGCCGGTCGTGGTGCTCACCAAGGCCGACCAGTGTGCCGACGCGCAGCTGGCCGCTGCCGAGGTGTCCGAGGTGGCACCGGGCACGGACGTGCTGGTCACCAGCGCCGTGACCGGGCTGGGCCTGGACACCCTGACGGCCGTCCTGAACGGCACCATCGTGCTGCTGGGCCCCTCCGGAGCGGGTAAG
This sequence comes from Streptomyces sp. NPDC004838, assembly GCF_053600955.1. Lineage (NCBI taxonomy): Bacteria > Bacillati > Actinomycetota > Actinomycetes > Kitasatosporales > Streptomycetaceae > Streptomyces > Streptomyces sp. NPDC004838. The sequence goes on from NZ_JBSGAW010000026.1 coordinate 28,435, forward strand.
TCCACTCTGGGTAACCAACTGCTGGGCGAGGACCGGCTGGCGACCGGCGCCGTGCGCGACGTGGACGGCAAGGGGCGGCACACCACCGCATGGCGGGAGCTGTTGCCGCTGCCCGGCGGCGGGGTTCTGCTGGACACCCCCGGTCTGCGCGCGATCGGCCTGCACGACGCCCAGGACGGGCTGGAGCAGACCTTCGCCGAGATCGAACACCTCGCACAGGACTGCCGGTTCACGGACTGCGCACACGTGAGCGAACCCGGCTGCGCGGTGCTGGCCGCCGTCGAGGCAGGCGAGATTCCCCAGCGCCGCCTGGACAGCTACCGCCAGCTGCTGAGGGAGAACGCCTACGCCGACTCCCGTACCGACGCTCGGCTGCGCGCCGACCGCGAGGCCGCCAAGAAGGACATCACGCGGCACCTGCGGGCCACCTACCAGTTCCGGGAGCGCCAGCAGTGAACGACACCGACACACCCGACCACGCTCCTGGCGCCGAACCGGTGACGGACGCGTTCCTCGCCCTGCACCACGACCTGCCCCGGCAGGGCCCCGGCTCGGACGCCACCACACGGCGCCTGCTGGAGACGGCCGGGCCCTTGCCCGAGCGTCCGCGGGTGCTGGACGCGGGCTGCGGCCCCGGCCGCTCCACCCTGCTGCTGGCGGAGGAAGCCGGTGCGCACGTGACCGCGGTGGACCTGCACCAGCCCTTCCTGGACGGCCTCGCCGCCGAGGCGGCCCGCCGGGGCCTGGGCGACCGGGTCACGGTCGTCAACTGCTCGATGGACCGGCTGCCCGTCCCCGATCACAGCTTCGACGTCATCTGGGCCGAGGGGTCCGTATACACCGTCGGCTTCGATGTCGCCCTGCGCGCCTGGCATCGCCTGCTCGCCCCCGGCGGCGTCCTCGTCGTCACCGAAATCGAATGGACCGTGCCCAGTCCCGCCGCCCCGGCGCGCGCCTACTGGGACGCGACCTACCCACTGCGCAGCCACGCCGCAAACACCGCCGCCGCGCAGGCCGCCGGCTACCGCCTCGGCGCGCACTGGACGCTGCCGGAAAGCGACTGGTGGGACGAGTACTACACGCCGCTCACCCAGCGCATGGCCCGAGCGGACCCGCGGCGGCCCGGCATGCCGGAGGCCCTGGCCGCACACCGGACAGAGATCGACATGCGGCGCGCACACGGTAGTGACTACAACTACGCCGCCTACCTCCTCCACCCCCACGACACCCCTGAGAACGGAACCATGACCACCTGGACCACCCGCCCCGAAACCGCCGACGACATCCCCGCCATCCGGGACATCCTCACCGCGGCCTTTCCCTCCGCCGCCGAGGCCGGCATCGTCGACGCCCTGCGCGCTGACCCGAAGGCGTGGATCGACGGCCTGTCGATGGTCACCGCGGCCCCCGACGGCACCCCGGTGGGGTACGCGCTGCTCACCCGCTGCCATGTCGACGGCCAACCCGCCCTCGCCCTGGCCCCGTGCGCGGTACTGCCCTCGGCCCAGCGCACCGGTGCCGGCTCCGCGGCCATCCGCGCCGCCTTGGCCGCCGCCCGGGTCATGGGAGAGAACCTCGTCGTCGTCCTGGGACACGCCGGTTACTACCCTCGGTTCGGCTTCACGCCGGCCTCCCGTTTCGGCATCCGCGCCCCCTTCGACGTACCTGACGAGGCCATGATGGCCATGGCTCTGGACGACACGAGCCCGGTCCCGGCGGGCACCATCCAGTACCCCGCCGCGTTCGGCGTCTGACCCCTCCTGTGGCGCCCCGGGGCTCGTGCCGCGGGGCGCCACAGCCCTTGCCGGGCCACGTGATCCCTGATGGCCCGGATGGCCCAGATGGTCCGGATGGTCCGGGAGGGCGCGGCGGCTGTCGGACGGCGGGGGTCACACCGGGGCCGAGGCCGCTTCCTCCTGCGGGCTGCGCGGCCACGGCAGTACGCGTACACGCGGCCACGGCAGTACGTGTACACAGCGGATACGGCCGCGCGAAGCGCCCGCATCGGCCGATTGGATGATGTAAGGGTCATCCGTCCTGCTTCCGCGGACTGGCCGGTACGCGGACCGGTATGCGGGCCTCCGCGATGCAGGCTGGAGGAAGTGCGGTCGGGAGCCTCCGCCGCCGTCCGGGGCCGAGTCACAGGGAGTGAGCCATGAGCAGCGCCGTCGACAGCAGATTGCTGGAAGCCGCCCGCGCCGGGGACGCCGACGGGGTACGGGCCGCGCTGGCGGACGGCGCGGAGATCGAGGCGCGGGACGAACAGTCGCGTACGCCGCTGTTGCTGGCCTCGCTCGGGGACCATGTCGAGGCCGCCCGCGTGCTCGTCGCCGCCGGCGCCGACCCGGACGCGCAGGACGGCCGGGCGGACAGCGCGTGGCTGGTCACCGGGGTGACCGGCAGCGTGGCGATGATGCGGGCGCTGCTGCCCGCGCGGCCGGACGTGGCCCTGCGCAACCGCTTCGGCGGGGTCTCGGTGATCCCCGCCAGTGAGCGCGGGCATGTCGCGTACGTACGGGCCGTGCTCAGCGAGACCGATATCGACGTGAACCACGTCAACGACCTGGGGTGGACCGCGCTGCTGGAGGCGGTGATCCTCGGCGACGGCGGGCGCGACCACCAGCAGATCGTGGAGATCCTGCTGGCCTGCGGAGCCACGCCCTCCATCGCCGACAACGACGGCGTCACCCCGCTCCGGCACGCCGAGCGCCGTGGGTTCCGGGAGATGGCCGCTCTGCTGCGGGACGCCCGGTGAAACGCCGCGCGCTGCTCGTGGTGCCCGTTCTGCTCGGCGTCCTCGCCGGCTGCGGCGCGGACGCGAGCCCCACCACGGCACCGGACGCGAGCAGTGCCTCCGTACCGGATTCGGACCGCGCCACGGCACCGGATTCGGGCCGTGCCGCCGGGCAGGGCACGCGTGAGGCGGGGCGGCCCTCGGCCTCCGCGCCCGTGGACCCGGACCCCGGCCGTACGACTCCCTCCGGCACCCTCCTCGTCGCCGACTTCGGCGGGGACACCGTCACCTTCCTCCATCCCGAGCGCGGGCCCTTCGCCTCCGTCCGGGTCGGGACCGCGCCCTACGGCCTCACGGTCGGGAAGGACGGCCGGGCCTGGATCGCCACCGCCGAAGGGGTCGCGGTGGTCGACACCCGTACGCGGAAGAGCCTGGGCCGTATCCCGTACCGCACGGAGACCGGGCCCGTCACCGACGGCGAGTACCGGGGCGGCGGGATGGGCATCGCCCTCGCGCCCGACGGGAAGCGCGTCTATGTAGGGGTGAACGTCCCCGGCGGGCCCGGTGTGCTGGAGATCGTCGACACCGCCGCCCGCCGGGTCGTCGACACCGTCCCCGTCGGGCGGCGGCCGTTCGACGTCGACGTGTCACGCGACGGCGCGGAGGTGTACGCCACGAACCACGACTCCTTCGACGTGACCGCGGTCCGGGCCGATGGCCTCACCGCCCGCCGCTTCGAGGTCGCGCCATACGGAACCGAGGGCGGCCTCGGCTCCTGGCTCAAACCGCACTACGCCGCCGTGCGCGAGGACGGGCGGCTGCTGCTGCCGTTCGAGGGGGAGCGGCTGGCCGTACTCGATCCGCGTACCGGACGGGTCACGATCGAGAGGATGACCGCCGACACCCACCAGCACGGCGCGCTCCTCACCCCCGACGGGACCCTTCTCGCGGTCGGCACCGGACCGATCGGCTCGGGCGACGAGGACGCGTCGCTGACCATCCGTACCAAGGACGGCCGGGAACGCGTCGTACCGCTCGACGGGCCGCACGAGGACGTCGCCGTCTCCGCCGACGGGCGCACGGCGTACGTCACGGGCGGCTTCACCCGTGACGGGTACTGGGACGGGATCACGGTCGTCGGCATCGACGACGGCGGTACGCGCCGTCTGGCCGGAGGCGCGAGACCGCTGGGCATCGCGGTCCTGTAGCCAGGGTGGGCCCCGCCGATCCACCCCCGGTGGCCGACCCGTCGGTCCATCCGTCGGGCCACCGGCCGTGGCATCCGACCGGCGGTGCGAGGGGCCTGCGGATTCCTGGGGTGCGCGGCCGGGCGGGGCGCGGTCCGGCAGGGCGCGCGGCTCCACGGGTGGTGCTCTGTGGTGGTCGTCGGCCCGACGGGTGGTGCTCGGCCATGGTCGTCGGCCCGACCGGCGGTGCTCCGCCGTCCCCGTCAGCCCAACTGGCGGTAACGGCCGCGGAAGTACGTCAGCGGTTCCCCCTCCGCGCTCGGGAGCCCCACCTCCAGCACCCGGCCGATCACGAGCGTGTGGTCACCCGCGAGCACACGCTGTTCGGTGCGGCACTCCAGTGTCGCCAGCGAGCCGCGGACCAGGAGCGCGCCACTCGCCTCGCCCCTTGTATAGGGGATGTCCTCGAAGAGAAGGCGGTCGCTGAGCCGGCCCTTCATCGCGAAGCGGCCGGCGACATGACGCTGACTCTCGGCCAGGACCGAGACCCCCCACATCGGCTGCTCGGACAGCAGATCGTCCATACGGGAGCCGTTGCGCAGACTGACCATCACCAGCGGCGGGTCCAAGGACACCGAGAGGAACGCGGTGGCCGTCATTCCGGCGTCCTCGCCCCGAGGGCCCGCGTCCTCGTCGTGCGCGGTCACCAGGACGACACCCGCGGCCAGCCGGGACATCGCGGCACGGAATTCCTCGTTGCTCACCCCCTCAGCATGGGGGATCGAGACAGCGGAGCCGGAATGACCGGAATGATCCGAGCGAGGGGGGCGACCGGAACGAGGTGAGGGCGTCGTCTGCAGCACACAGGCACGCTAGCCGTGGGGATCCTCCCGGCGCATCGGGCCAAAGGGGCGGCGATAGTCCTAGGACCCACGGCCCGCCGCGCCCACGCCGTCGTCCGCGGGCCAGGAGCAACCACCCGGCGCACCTGCCGTTCGGCCCCCGGCGGGCCCGTCGCCCCGGCCCCCGGCGGGCACCCGCACCCGCCCCGACAGTCGTTTGACGGTCGTCGAGGCAGCCGCCCGGCACCCCCCGACCCCCACCGTGCCAGCACCCCTCGCCACCCCGACACGCCCCATGCGCGCTCCCCGTCCGCGCCCCCTCCCCGCCCGCCCGACTTTCCGCTTTGCGTTCAGAAAACGCTGGTAAGAGCCAAAAGCACTTCCATTCGGAACCCCCCGACGCTCATCAGTCGATGTGACTTGAGTCACAGAGGACGGTATTTGTTGACCCTGTGTACCGGGGGGACAGCTCGCTGTGATTCAGTGGCCGGGAAGCCGCGCGTGGCCAGAGCGCGAGACGACCGCGAGAAGACCGCCGCACGAAGGCCGAAGAGATACCTGGAGTCTGCTGTCGAGGTCTCGGGGAGAGCGAGCATGGAGACCGAGTCGGAGCCCTACGTCCGTCTTGCGACCCTGCGACAGCTGCACAAGGTCGTGGCGGACCTCAACATGGCGCGCAGCCTCGCCGACACGCTGCAGACCGTCGCCGACGGCATCGTGGCGGGACTCGGCTACGAGCTGGCCTGTGTCAACCTCGTACGCCCCGACGGAGACCTCGTCGTCGCCGCCTTCGCCGGCAGCGCCGCGGCCGAGGCCCTCATCACCGGCCGGGTCGGCTCCCGCCCGTCCTGGGAACGCCGCCTCTCCATGGGCGAGGCGTGGGGCGAACTCCGCTTCATCCCGCACACCGAGGGCTGGGTGCTCATCGAGGACGACGTCCCCCAGTGGCACACCGACGGCCCCGAGCCCCGCTTCGAGGACGAGTGGCACCCGCGCGACCGCCTCTACGCCCCCATGTACGCCTCCGCCTCCGGCCGTGAACTCCTCGGCGTCATCTCCGTCGACCGGCCCCGCAACGGACGCCGCCCCGGCCCCTGGGGCCAGGAAGCACTCCAGATGTACGCGTCCCAGGCGGGCATTGCGATCAGCAATGCCCGACTGAGAGCAAACATGCAGCGCGCACTCGTCCGCCTGGAACGCGAACAGCAGGCCCTGCGCGCGAGCGAGGAGTCGTTCCGGCAGGCGTTCGAGTACGCGCCCAGCGGCATGGCGATCGCCGAAATGGGCGGCGACCAGCACGGACGCCTGCTGCGCACCAACGACGCCCTCTGCCGGCTCCTCGGCCGGCCCGCGTCCGCGATGCGCCGCTACTCCTTCGCCGACCTGGTCCACCCCGAGGACGTCGGCACCCTGCTCCGCACCTCCGCCGAGGGCGGACGGGCCGAGATCCGCCTCGGCCGCCGGGACGGCACCTATATCTGGGTCTCGCTCCGCAACTCCGTCGTCGCCGACACCGCCGACGGCCCCCGCTTCCTGCTGACCCACGTCGAGGACATCGAGGACCGCAAGCGCCACGAACTCCAGCTCGCCCACCGGGCCTCGCACGACGCGCTCACCGGTCTGCCCAACAGCGCCGAACTACGCGCCCGGCTCAGCGCCAAACTCTGCGAGCAGCACCCGCAGACCGCCCCGCGCGGGACGGCCGTCGGCGCGATGGACGCGGCCCATGACGCCCTCTACGACGCGGAGACCGAGGCGATCTTCAACGCCGACGGCTTCGACTTCGGGCACCCCAGCCATCCCTTCGACCCGCATCACATCCACACCATCGCCCCCGACGACGAGATCGACGACGGCAGGAAAGGGCTCGCCGTCCTCTTCTGCGACCTCGACGGCTTCAAGACGATCAACGACCGGTTCGGGCACCAGACCGGCGACTTCGTGCTGGTCGAGGTCGCGCGCCGGCTCACCAGAGGCGTACGCGAAGGGGACACGGTCGCCCGGCTCGGCGGAGACGAGTTCGTCGTCCTCGCGGACGGCCTGGGCGCGGCGGACGCGGCCGATCTCGCCGTACGCCTTCGGAACGCGATCATCCAGCCGATGCGGGTCGGCGGCCGCGGGGTCAGGGTCGGCGCGAGTTTCGGCATCGGGTGGGCGAGCTGCGGGATGACGGTCGACGAGGTGCTGCGCTCCGCCGACCAGCGGATGTACGTCGAGAAGCGGTCGAGGTCGAAGGTGCACCGCCGCGCGGGGTGACCCGCCGGGGCCCGGACCGCTCCCTGGTCCGGCCGTAAGCTCAAGTGGTACGCGGGTGTTGCGACCGTCGGCCGGGACCCTGTGAAGTCCGGCCTATTGGGTCAACGCCAGACAATCGGTTACTCCGAACCGGGTAGGCTCGCCCGCGTCGGCGTAGCGCTGGCGACATGGTGAGGAGTGACAAGGGATGACGGCCGCGAACAACGGCGGAACCACGCCCGAGGACGACGACCCGTTCGGCTACCTGTACGAGGACGGGCAGGCGGCGGGCGCCACACCACCCGGACAGGGCCGGGGCTACGGCTACCCGGGTCCCGCAGCGCAGCCCGGCGTCCCCCGAACCTCGTATAACCAGGTGCGGACGGTCGGCGAGCGCCAGTACGGCGGTCACCAGGCCCACGGCCAGGTTCCCCCGCAGCACCACCCGCAGCAGCCGGGGTACGGGCAGCAGGGCCCCGGCCAGCCGAACGCGCAGTACGCGGCGCCGGAGACGTACCCCGGCGGCGTGCCTCCCCGCGGGCCCGCGCAGCAGCCCGGCGGGCGCGGCGGCGGGCGCGGCCCCAACACCAAGGGCCTCCTGATCGGCGCGCTCGCGGTCGTCGCGGTCGTCGTGATCAGCATCAGCATCGCGCTGCTGACCAGCGGCGACGAGAAGGGCAAGGGCAACGAGGCCAAGCCGACCAACAGCGCGACCGCGGGCGACTCGGTCAAGCCGAGCGACGAGCCGTCGAGGCAAGAGGAGATGCCCGGCGAGCTGCCCAGGCAGGACGCCGCGACGCTCAAGCTGGGTTCCCCAGCTGAGCTGGGCACGGAGATCCAGGGTGCCAAAGGCGACGGCGGTGCCTATGTGAAGTTCAACGGCCTCGGCGGGTCGGCCAGCTGGTCGGTTCAGGTGCCGTCCGGCGGCGAGTACACGATGTTCATCACCTACAGCGTGCCCGGCAAGGACGCGAAGACTTCGCTCACGATCAATGACGGAACGCCGCGCTCCATCAACATGTCGAACTTCGCGAAAGCCGGAGAGGGCGACTGGGAGAAGGGCTGGACCCGTACCTACTCCTACGTCACCCTCAAAGAGGGGAAGAACGACCTGAAGATCTCCTGCGAGCAGGGCGACCAGTGCGAGGCCCTGCTCGATCAGGTCCGCCTCGAAAAGGGGAGAGTTAGCTGACGGGTCGTCAGTCCTTGGGTGGATCCCTACCGCGCGATCGCGGTAGGGATCTTGTTTTGACCCGAGAATCAGAATCCTGCCCAGGCGTAGCAACTGCTTCTCAAGGTGTTGCCGTCGAAAGTGGCCGCCTGAATCCCGGCGTCGAACAGGCCGCTGGCGTCCGAGGCCGTTGTCGTCCAGGTCCTCTGTGTGTTGGGGCCCCCGGTGTGCGAGCGCCACTGCCAGTGCTTGAGGGTTCCATGGGTGTTTCTGGAGACGAACCGGATCTTCACGTGGTACCGGTCGTTGGAGACATCCCTGACGGTCATTTTGACGTTGACGTTAGCGCCGGGGCCGTGCCAATTCCGGATCTCCACGCTGCCCGAGGCGCCTGTTGTGCCACATGCCCCGTGTGCGATCGGGACCGGAGGTGCCGCGTGGGCAGGGGCCGTCAACGTGGCCCCCAGGGCTAAGGAGGCGGTCAGAGTCGCTGTGGTGGTCAGAACACTTCTCCGCATATCGATCCCTTCTAGAACATGCGATCGAATGGAACGCTACTTCTGGCGATACGTAGAAGGCATGAGCATTTTTGCGACGTTGCGGGTCAGGTGCTCATCAGCCGCAGGAAGTCCGCCACCGTCCCGGCCATCGCCTCACGGGCCGGGGCGAGGTATTTCCGGGGGTCGACGGTCCGGGCGTCGGCCGCCAGGAACTCCCGGACCGCGCGCGTGTACGCCGTGTTCAGTGCCGTGCCCACATTGATCTTGACCATGCCGACCGCGACGGCGGCGCGGATCTCGCCGTCCGGGACCCCTGACGAGCCGTGCAGCACCAGCGGCACCGGGACGGCGTCCCGGAGCCGGGCTATCAGGGCGTGGTCCAGGGCCGCGGTCCGTTCGGTCATCGCGTGAGACGAGCCCACCGCGACGGCCAGCGCGTCCACGCCCGTCGCGGCGGCATAGGCCGCGGCCTCGTCCGGGTCGGTCCGTACGCCCGCGGTGTGCGCGTCGAGCGGGACCCGGTTGTCCCCGCCGTCCTCGTCGGCCTTGCCGGGCTTGGCTCGCTGACCGTGCTCGCCCCGCTCGCCGTCCTTGCCGCCGATGCGGCCCAGCTCCGCCTCGACCCAGATGCCGTGCTCGCGGCCCCAGCGGACCGCGTCCGCGGTGACGCGCACATTCTCCGCGTAACCCAGCTTCGAGGCGTCGAACATGACCGAGCCGAAGCCCTCGGCGCGGGCCTCCCGCAGCAGTCCGGGGGAGACCACATGGTCGAGGTGGAGGGCGAGGGGCGCCGACGAGGCGCGGGCCACGGCGGTCGCGGCGGCGGCGACGGCGGACAGTCTGCCGCCGTGGAAGCGCACCGCGTTCTCGGAGATCTGGAGGATCGCGGGCGATCCGGCCGCCTCCGCGCCGGCGGCGATCGCCTCCGCGTGTTCGAGGGTGATGACATTGAACGCGGCGATGCCCCGCCCGTCGGCAGCGGCGGCCGAGACGAGTTCACCGGTACGGACGAGGGGCATGTCGGTCACCTGCCGCGCTGGAGGACGTACGGGGCGGGAGGCCGGTCCGGACGGCGAGCAGCGGCCAGGGGTGCGCGCGCCGAGCGGCGAACCGCTCCACGGCGAACCGCTCCACGGCGAACCGTGCCATGCGCCGTGTCCGGCGCTGGGTTCCCGGCCGGGTGACGGGTTCCGGCCGGGGCCGGGCCGGATGGCGAACCGCTCCACGGCGGAGGCGGACCGTGCACAGGGTGACCGCGCCGGACGGCGACCCGCACCGGGCCGAGCGGCGAACCCCCACAGCCGCTCCCGCCGCCCCGCGGGCCCCGCGCCCGCTCACGCCGCCGCCGTGCGTTCGGTCACCGTGATCCGCGGGAGCAGTTCCCCGTACGCCGACGCGTCGAACTCGCCCGCCGTCGGGGCCAGGACGGTCGCCGCCGAGAGGGCGACCGCGCGGGCGAGGCGTTCCGGCCAGGGCATGCCGTCGACGAGGCCGGCGAGCAGCGCGGCGACGGTGGAGTCGCCCGCGCCCGTCGGGTTGCCCTTCAGCGGGGTGGGGGCCTTGGCCTCCCAGATGCCGTCCGGTGTGGCCGCGAGGAGGCCGTCCGGGCCCAGCGAGGCGACCACGGAGCGCGCTCCCCGCCGCCGCCCGCCGAGGGCCGCGCGCAGGGGCTCACGGGCTCCGGTGAGCTGGGCCAGTTCGTCGGCGTTCGGCTTCACGAGGTCGGGGCGGGCGGCGATACCGCGGCGCAGCGGCTCGCCGCTGGTGTCGAGGAGTACGGGGACCTCGGCGGTCCGCGCCCGGCGGACGAGTTCCGCGTACGCGCCCACGTGGATGCCGGGCGGCAGGCTGCCGCAGAGCGCGACCGCGTCGGCGTCCCGCAGCAGCGCCTCGTACGAGACGAGGAAGCGGCCCCACTCCTCGGGGGTGACGGTGGGGCCCGGCTCGTCCAGCCGGGTGGTGTCGCCGGTCGACGCGTCCACGACGGCGATCGTGCGGCGGGTGGTTCCGGCGATGGGGACGAGCGCGTCGTGCGGCGAGAGGGGCGCGAGGAGTTCGCGCAGTACGGTTCCGGCCGTACCGCCGACCAGTCCGGTGACGACGCTCTCGTGGCCGAGCGCGGAGAGCACACGGGCGACGTTGAGGCCCTTGCCGCCGGGGCGTTCGCGGACCTCGGCGACGCGGTGGACGGCGTGCGGGACGAGGGCCGGGACGTGGTAGGTGATGTCGAGCGCGGCGTTCAGCGTGACGGTGAGGATCACCGCGGCACCCCCTCGAACCGTCGGACAGTAGGGCATTCGGGCAGTAGAGCGGTCGGGCAGAGCCGGGCCGTACGGACGCCGGTCCCCTGGCGGTCCGGCCCACCGACCGTCCGGTCCATTGCAGTCCGGCCCACCAGCGGTCCAGCTACCAGCGGCCCAGCCACCGGCGATCCGGCCACCGGGCAGTCCGGCTACCGGCGATCCGGCACGTCGGCAGTCCGGCACACCGGCAGTCCGGTCGTACGAAATTCAGTGCGGATTCTCGTGCGGCCCTGATCATGCCAAACAGAGGGCGGTTGGCCCAGACCCCGGGCCAACCGCCTTGCCATGTTCTGTGCCACTCCGTAGCGGATTCACCCTATGTGGGCTCGACGACCCACGCACCCTGTCGCATCACGCCCTTGAGTCCGAACTGCTCGTCCAGGACCACCAGGTCGGCGTTCTTGCCCGGCTCCAGCGAGCCGACGGTGTCGTACACGCCGAGGAGTTTCGCCGGGTTCGCCGAGATCGCCTGGACGATGTCCTCCACCGGGATGCGGTCCACGGTGGCGGCGCGCTTGAACGCCGTGTCCAGGGTGAGGGTGGAGCCCGCGATCGAGCCGCCCTCGACGAGGCGGGCGACGCCGTTGGTGACGTCCACGGCGAGCGGGCCGAGCTGGTAGTGGCCGTCGCCGAAGCCGGCCGCGTCCATGGCGTCCGTGATGAAGGCGACGCGGCCCGCGCCCGCGCGGTAGAAGGCGAGTTCGAGGGCGGCGGGGTGCAGATGCGTGCCGTCGTTGATCAGCTCGACGGTGACCCGCTCGTCCTCCAGCAGCGCGACGATCGGGCCGGGGGTGCGGTGGCCGAGCGGGGGCATCGCGTTGAACAGGTGCGTCGCCACGGTCGCGCCCGCGTCGATCGCCTCGACGGTCTGCTCGTAGGTGGCGTCCGTATGGCCGATCGCGGCGATGACGCCGTGCTCGGCCAGCAGGCGTACGGAGTCGATGCCGCCGGGCAGCTCGGCGGCGAGCGTCATCATCTTCGCGGTGCCGCGCGCCGCGTCGACGAGCTTGCGGACCTCGGCCGGGTCGGGGTGGCGCAGCAGTTCCTCGCTGTGCGCGCCCTTGCGGCAGGGGGAGATGAACGGGCCCTCGAAGTGGATGCCCGCGAGGTCGCCCTGCTCGACGATCTCGGAGAGCGCGCCGGCGCGGTGGGCGAGGAAGCCGAGATCGGCGGTGACGAGGGAGGCGACGATGGTCGTGGTGCCGTGCTCGCGGTGGGTCCGCACGCCCTGGAGCACATCCTCCGCGGTGCCGCCGGTGAAGGACGCGCCGCCGCCGCCGTGGTTGTGGATGTCGACGAAGCCGGGGACGATCCAGTGGCCGGACAGGTCATGGGTGGGCGTCTCGTCGGGCGCGGTCCCGGCGATCTTCGAGCCCGCGACGATCACCCGTCCGTTCTGGACGGTCCCGGTCGGCAGTACCACCCGGGCGCCGGTGAGGATCGTGGTGTCGGCGCGTGCGGCGCTTTCGGCGAGTGCGGCGCGTGCGGCCATTAGACGGTTACCTCCGAGTCGGTGGTGATCAGATCCCAGGCGAGCAGACCGGCGCCCAGGCAGCCGGCGGTGTCCCCGAGGGCTGCTGGGACGATGGTGGGCAGTTTCTGGAAGGTGACCCGCTCCTCGACCGCGGTCCGGAGCGGTGTGAACAACGTTTCCCCCGCCTCGGCGAGGCCGCCACCGATGATCAGGGTGCGAGGGTCCAGGAGGGTGAGCGCGGTGACGAGTCCGGCGGCGAGGGCGTCGACGGCGTCCTGCCATACGGCGATCGCGCGCGGGTCGCCGGACTCCACGGCCTTGGCGCAGTCGGCGGCGTCGGCGTAACGGTCGCCGCTGGCCTGGGCCCAGGCGCGGGTGACGGCGGAGGCGGAGGCGAGGGTCTCCAGACAGCCGCGCTGGCCGCAGCCGCAGTCGGGTCCGTCGGGGCGTACGACGACATGGCCGATCTCGCCCGCGTAGCCGTGGGCTCCCGCCTCGATGGAGCCGCCGATGCCGATGGCTCCGGCGATCCCGGTGCCCAGCGGCACGAACAGGAACCGGTCGGCCCCCAGGCCCGCGCCGATCCTGCCCTCGGCGAGGCCGCCGGTGCGCACATCGTGGCCGAGGGCGACGGGGATGCCGCGCAGCCGACGGCTGAGCAGGTCGCGCATGGGGACGTCGCGCCAGCCGAGGTTGGCGGCGTAGACGGCGATCCCGAGGTCGGAGTCGACGATTCCGGGTACGGCGACTCCGGCGGCGAGGGCGCTCTGGCCGAGGTGGTCCTGGCCGTAGTTTCGGAGGTCCTCGGCGAAGTCGAGGATCGACTGCACGACGGCATCGGCCCCCCGCTCCCGCCCTGTGGCGCGCCGATCCTCATGGAGGAGCGTCCCGTCCACCCCGACGAGGGCGGCTTTCATGCCGGTGCCGCCCACATCGAGGGCGATGACGTGTCTCACGCGCACAGTCTGGCGGGTGAGGACCCGAAAGGTCTAGTCCACTAGCCAGGATTGTTGAGTAGACATACAAATTCAGGGGGCTTTTTTTGGGATCGTTTGCCGGGATTTGGGACGCGCACTGGTTGCAAATACTGCGAATTTCCATTGCTCAACGGCTTGTTCGGCCGCATCTGGTTCGCCCGATCCATACCGGTTCCGTCCCTGGTCGGCCGACGGTGCGCGTACGGCGCGGGGGCGACGCGCGGACCGCCTTCGCGCCCGGAAAGCCGTCCGCCGCGGCACGCGCCGCCGGGGGTGACCCTCTGGGGGGCGGCTCGCCGGGGCGGTCGGTCGGTGACACTCCGGATGGATGTGAGGACGGAGGGTGAGTGCGAGATGTCGGGGGTACGGGGCAGTGCCCGGACGGAGCTTCGGGGGCTTGCGGGGATCACGGGGGTACGGCGCGGTGCGGCGGTACGGCCTGGCCCGGGTCACAGGCGGGGGCGGGAGGCGGAGGCGTACACCTGGGCGCGGGCACCTGGTCACCCTGTGTGAGCACCTGGCCTATTCCGCCGGGCAGGCGAGGCCGGGCTCCGCACGATTCGGAGAGCACGCGACCAGTGCCAGGGACAGGAACTGGGCCTGCCCGAGGTAGAAGCCGTGGGAGACGTCGCCGCCCCACGCAAGCCGCTCGGAGGCGGAGGAGACCAGGACCGCGAGCCGAGTGGTGTCGCGGTCGTGTGCTGAGGCGAATCGGGGCGCGCACTCCGCCAGTCGTCGGCCCAGCCAGTCCGCTGCGTTCTTCGGCTCCTGCCAGGTGTCCTTGATCAGGGCCGGTCGCTTGATCAGCCAATGAGCCGTCTCGATGGGTGGGAGGTCCGTCACGGGGAACTCGGCGACCGCCTCCCGGTACCGGTCCACGAGCCGCTGTGCCGCCGTGTCGCCGACCGCCGCCGTGGGTGGTGGGTCGGGGTACGGGGGTCGCCTCAGCCCCTCGTCGTCGAAGCGTTCTCTGGGGCCGGTCCACAGATAGCCGTGGATATGCAACTGGGCTTCCCGTCAGGCGAGTGGAGAAGCGGCTCCCAACCCGCGGGGGAAGGGGCGAGAGCCGCCGTCGAGAGGGTCCTGTGAGTCAGGCCGAGAGACCGAACCGCGCCGGATCGATGCCCGCCGCCTCCAACTCGGCCGTGGTGAACCTGAGCGGCTCACCGCCCGGCCGCTTGCTGTCTCCCAACGCCCACCCGTCCATGGCGATACGGGCGAGGGTCACGCAGGATTCGCCGTCCGGGTGGGTGTTGCCACCGCAGGCCCGGGAGAACTCCGCCCCGGTGACGTCGAGGCCGTACAGGTCGGTTCCGCTCATGGATGTGCACCTTTCTGGATTCAGTGACTGAGAAGTGGAGAGGCTGGCCGGACCGCCTGCGGTTTGTCGTCCGGCACCAGGACGACGCAGGGCGTGAGGACGCTTCCCTTGCCACCGGATAACAACTGGTCAAGGGCGGAGTGAAATCCGGTCACCACTCCCGACGACCGCTCTCGCGGCAGGATCGCCTCTGACGGCGGGAGGATCATTTCCGTGTCCGCCGAGGCCGCCCATCCCTGAATTGGCCGGACAGGATTGTGGATTCGGCCCGTCTCTCCGTCCCGGAATATGGGACGGGCGGGGGCCGGCCCCCTTCGCCGACCTCGTACGGCCGGCTTTACCTGCTTGTCCTGCTTGTCCGGCTTTCTCGGGTTGCTTGGCATCCACCCATCGTGGCCCTCCGGCGACGATGGTTCTAGGGTGTTTCCCGTTCGCTCAAGAAGTCATCACGGATGCCAGTGACGTGGGTCCGCATATCCTCGCGGAAAAGGGCCACCCGTCCGAAGTCCTCGAACTTTGAAACGTACAGTTCGATGTCTCGTTGCTCGCTTGTCGTGATCTCGGCGTGTGGGATCTCAACAATTACCATTCGGAAGTCGAAGAGCGCGAATGATGACGTCGGAAGGCATGGCATCGCCGCAGACAGCGGTACCACGCCGATGGTGATGTTCGGCATTCTGGACATAGTGATGAGCTTGTCCAACTGTGCTGCCATCATCGGCGCTCGAATCAGCTTCCACCGTAGAACAGATTCAGTGATCAGGAAGCTGAATTCGCGTGATCGGTCGTAGAGCACCTCCTGACGTCGCAGACGTGCACCGATCATCTTCTCCAGAGCGTCGTCGGTCAGTTGCGACCCTTGCTGTACACCTCGAACGTATTCAGGTGTCTGGAGCAGGCCGGGAATGCATGAGGGTTGAAAGATCCTCAACAGTGTCGTCTGGGCCTCGATGGCTCGGATGGTCTCCTGGTGTTTGTGGAGGCCAGTACGGCGGTAGATACGCCATGCCGTCGCCTCCGTGGACACCCTTCTGGCCGCTGCGGTCAGCTCGGCCTTGACTTCCTCGGACACTCCCAGGGCCGTGAGGACGCGTTCCACATCGAGAACGCTCGGCGCCAGCGCACCGTTTTCGATCTTGCTGAGTTTGCTGGGAGACATGACAGCGCTGCGGGCAACGACTTTGGCCTGTTTCCCGCTGGTCTCCCGTAGTCTCCGCAGCGCTCTGCCGAGGTCTGTTCCGTTCACTCTTCCTGGTACCGCTCCCACCACTCGGTGAACGGCACGGCACGCCCCAGGGCGATGTCCCGATGCTCAATCCACTCCGAAGCGTCCGAGTGGGATCGCGCGCCGAGGAACTCCCCGCCTGCTCCGTAGGTCATGGAGACCACGGAGGATTCGTCGAAAATCCAGAAGTCGGGAACCCCTTCGAGGGGGTTCGGCTGGTCGGTGGTGTCGAGGATAAAGAACTCTTCACCAGCCGTCACGTTCTTTCCATAGCCCCAGCCGAGCTCGAACCTGAGATAGTCCGTGAGGGGGCGGGAGAGGATGTGTACGCGGTACATGCGCTTCCCGGCCGCAGTGTTTCCGCGTACCTCGTCCACCCATTCCTGGTTGTAGTCGTCCGGCTGGGGTTCACCGGCCAGGAATGCCCGAATCATTTCTGCGTCGGATGACCCGCTGTAGTCGTTCAGGGTCTCCAGTCGAAAGGCTTCCCGTTGGAAGTCCGAGAAGAGTTTCTCGAACTCGTCAGGCGAGATATTCACGTGCGTACCTCTCGATGACGTGGGCGGGGATTCGGACGACGGATTCACCGGCCGGGATATCTAAACCGCCCGTCTCCGTTTCGTCTACGTCGTAGCCCTGAACGAGTAGGTCCCCGCTGCCGTCGATGGAGTACAGAGCGGCACAGGTGCCCTTCTCGCACTCCCCGACCAATCGCGTCAGTGCCATGTCGTTCCTCTGTTCCGAGGTCTGTGACTGTGTTGAGTTCGATACTCCCGAGCCGGTGATGCGAGGGTCAAGGGAACACCGTTGAGAGAACAGGAAACCGGGCAGCGTGTCGCTCTGCGGTCCTGTACGGCTCCGTAGTCCCGTCCGGCCCCGCCCCCCACCCTTGTCCGACCCTTGTCCGGGCATCCCGCCGTGCGTGTCCCGTGGCCGCTTTCGGTCGCGGCGCGATGCCGCACATGCTGCGGGTGGAAGTGCGTACGCCGACTGGACTCCGGCGATAGGTGCGAGCGCGGTTCGCCCGCGCTCGGCGAAATCCTCACGATGACGTTGGCCATATCCGGACCACGGTGCGGGGCCGGCGGTGCGAACCTCTCGACGCAGGGGTGCGGTCAGGTGGTGGGGATGACGTAGGCACGGGCGAAGTGGGTGCCGATGACGGCCTCGTGGAGGTGTCCTGCGATGCTGCGGTCGCCCACGACGCCCATGACGACGTGGAGGTGGACGAGACCGTTGCGGATCTCGCCGGTGCCGGTCATCTCTCCGGGCAGGTCGTACGCGGTGATGGTGTCCTTGAGCGCGTCGTCCTCGGGCATGGTGGAGAGGGTGAAGGAATCGGCGGCTCCGATCAGGGAGACGATCGCCGCATCGGTGATCCCGGCCTCGGCGGCCTGGCGGTTCAGCTCGCCGACGAACTCACCCTCGGGGACTTCAAAGACGATCACGCGGGACTCCGCCCGATCATCGGGCTCAGTTCCCGCAGCATGACGGAGGAACACCAGCGGGCACCAGCGTCACGGGGGTTGAGGGCTTCCCTCGCGAAGCGGGCGGCGAGGAAGTCCGCGCGGTGCCCGTAGGAAGCGGGCTGCGAGACGATCCGGCCCCCGGTCGTCCAGTCCACTGCACAGACGCGGGAGGTCACAGCCCTCATATAGAGGTTGCGGACCTCCTCGTCGTGTGCCAGGACGCGGGCGACTTCGTCGGCCTGGCCCTGCCCGGGAACCTTGGCGAGAATGCCCGCCGCGTTGACGCGCAGGATCGGTACGTCGCCATCGAGCATCCACCGGCGCAGGTGCGCGGTGGACCCCTTGTCGGTCAGTGATGCGGTGACGATGTCCGCGCCGTAGGTGGTCTGGACGCGGGCCAGGGGCCCTGGGTCGCACCCGGCGATGCTGGCCGCCATGTCCGAGGCCGGATCGCCATGTCTGACGGCCAGGGCGGACACTCCCAGGAAGGCCCGTCGGTTCAGACGGTCCAGCTTGGCCTCCGCCGTCAGTTCCCTGTCAGGGACGCCCAGCACCTGGGACAGGTGCCTGATCCAGTGCTTGCCGGGGATGACCTTCCCCGTCTCCCACCGCTTGACCGCGTCTCGGCCCGGAGCCCCGTTGGGGTCACATGAGGAAGTGGCCAGTTGGTCGGCGAGCTGGGACTGTGTCCACTGCCTGGCGAGACGCCGACTACGGATTAACTCTCCCATCGGCATGGGCACATGATGCCCCCCGAAATGCCCCTCCGGAGTTGACTCGGCAGGGTTCACCCTTGAGGAAGCCTCCATCAGGAGGTCGCGCCATCACCTGCCGTAAGGGGCCGCCTCACGCACCCCCGGCAGGGCTGAACACTGGAGTATTCGTCCCGTCGAGGGTGGACGGGAACCGGCCTGCGATACACCGGAGCCGGACACCCCGCCTCGCAAGAGCCCCCGCCCGGAGTGGAATGGCTGCAGAGCATTCCCCTGCCGGAATCAAAAGAACTGGGTAAAAGTCGGCCAAGGAGGAAAATTGATCAGCAACTCCACCAGTCCGGATGCCTCTGTCTCCTCGGTTCCATGGGGAATGCGCCGCATGGAACCCCTCCGGAACGGTGAGCAGTCTCCGTGGCGCTACGTGGGAATCGACCCCCACACACAGACCGGCCGCTGGGCTGGAAGCGACGGAGTGATGAGCCCCGCCGAACTCGGAAAGCACGGCACTTCCGTGAACACGTATCCGCCCACTCAGGTCGGAAAGGACGGAAAGATCGACGCCGACAGTGGTCAGGACGCCACCCAGGATTAGGAGACAGCGGGCGTGAACGAATTCCCGGTGCTGGTCGCAACAGAGCATGAGGACGCAACAGCCGACTTGGTGATCGCCGAGTTGAACCGGCGCCGGGTGCCCGTACTGCGACTTGATCCCGGACGCGACTTTCCCAGCCGCGCCGGAGTCGTCGCACGCATGGGGCCCGGAGGCTGGAGCGGCCGCATCTCAGTGGGGGAACGAACGGCAGACCTCGCACGGATACGAGCCCTCTATCACCGGCGGCCGAGTGTTTTCACACAGGCTGAAGACAATCAGGCCGCTCGATTCTCGGCGCAGGAGAACAGACGTGGCTTCGGTGGAGTGCTGGCGGCGCTGTCGGATTGCCTGTACCTCAGCCACCCTCAGGCAATCGCCCGAGCCGAATACAAGCCTGCCCAGCTCGCCACGGCATCCAGAGCAGGATTCACGGTCCCGGCGACACTGATCACGAACGACCCGGCCGAAGCCAAGGCATTCAGCGCCCGGCAGCCGAGCATCTACAAGCCCCTGCACGCCGGGGCGTACGACGTTGACGGCGAACCGGCCGGCATCTGGGCCGCGCCCGTCAAGTTTGAGGATCTGGATCGCACCGTGAGCCATTGCGCGCACCTGTTCCAGGCTCAGGTACCCAAGACAGCCGACGTGCGCGCGGTCGTTGTCGGCGATCGGGTCTTCTGCGCACGTATCACCTCTCCGCCCGGTGTGGTGGACTGGCGTGCAGAATACCGGAATCTGAGCTACGACCCGATCCCGTGCCCGGACGAGTTACGACCGCTACTTCTCGACTATCTCGCACACTTCGGTCTCCGCTTCGGTGCTTTCGACTTCGCCGAGACCGTTGACGGTGCGTGGTGGTTCCTGGAATGCAACCCCAATGGTCAATGGGCCTGGCTCGAAGCCGCAGCCGGACTGCCCATCACCGCCGCAATCGCGGACCTGCTAGAGAACGGCGAGAGGACGACATGACCGATGACGCTCATGCGGAATCGCTGCGCGCGGGTCTCGCGCGACGGCTCCGCGCATCGGGTGCGCTGAGAAGTCCGCGATGGGAAGCCGCCGTCAGGGCCGTGCCACGTGAGGCGTTTCTGGGCCACGGATGGTTCGAGTACGAGGAGGGCGGCTGGTATCGTCCGGTCCTTCTCGCGGAAAGCCCCGAACTGCTGCCGCGCGTATACGAGGACGACACGCTCGTCACGCAGGTGGCGGAGTCGGTGTTCCCGCGTCAGGTCGAGGGGCGCATCGCGCACCGGCCCTCCTCGTCGTCCACCCTTCCGGGACTGGTGGTGCGCATGCTTGAGGAGTCGCGAGTGTCCGAAGGGCATCGGATTCTCGAAATCGGTACGGGTACCGGCTACTCGACCGCTCTCCTCTCCCATGCGGCCGGCGATGAGAATGTGACCACTGTCGAGGTGGACGCGGACGTCTCCTCCCGCGCCGGAGTCGCACTCGGACAGTTGGGTTACTGGCCCGAACTGGTCGTTAGTGACGGGTTGAAGGGCCACCAGGACGGCGCGCCCTATGACCGGGTCATCGCCACCTGCGGTGTCCATACGGTTCCCGCCGAATGGATCGCTCAGACCCGCGCGGGCGGCAAGGTCCTCGTCACGGTCTGCGGCTGGATGAACGCCTCCGAACTCGTCCGGTTGACCGTGGCGGAAGACGGAACAGCAAGTGGCCCCGTTCTGGGCGGGCAGGTCTCGTTCATCCTCGCGCGACCGCACCTCCCCCCGGCACTCGGCATGTTGCCCGATCTCGACTCAGCGGAGGCAGTCCCCACCACCGTTGGCGGTGACGTCCTGGACGACTGGACAGCCCGCTTCGTCGCACAGTTCGCGGCCCCACGGGCTCAGCGCTTCACACTGCCTCGCAACGGCCGGGACGAACATGTCGTCATCGACGTGGAAGCAGGGGCATGGGCCGCCGTGTACCAGGACGGCGCGCGATGGATGGTTCGGCAGGGCGGCCCCGTACGGCTCTGGGACGCCATCACCGACCAACTCGCCAGATGGCGCGATGCGGGCGAGCCGACTGCCGAGCGTCTACGTCTGCACGTCGGGCCGGATGGTCAGCGCCTGTCCTGGGGATAGCCGCACTTGGCCCGTCGGGCACGGTACGCCCGGAGGGGGGATTGGGCCCTCTGCTTGGACGGGGGTGGTGGACGGCTTTGAATTCTCTACGGGGCGGCGGACCGCTGGGGCAGCGATCCGCCGGATCCCGGTGTGCCCTTCGGGTCAGGGCGTGAGGTCTCCGCGTGTGAGGGCGGTGACGAAGGCGGACCAGTCGGCCGCCGGGAAGACGAGGACTGGGCCTTGGGGGGTTTTGCTGTCGCGTACGGGGACGATGGCGTCGAGGTTGTCGGCTATCTCGACGCACTCGCCGCCGTCGGAGTTGCTGTGGCTGCTCTTGCGCCACGCGGCGGCGGTAAGGAAGTCGTCGGAGACCTCCAGGCATGCACCGCCGTCCGTGTTGCTGTGGCTGCTCTTGCGCCAGGTGACGGCACTCAGGTCGATGGGTCGTCGCACGGCACTTCCTCCAACATCCGCGAGATGAAGATCCGCGACTCGGCCGGGGGCAGCGCCAGGTCGCGTACTGCATCGTATGCGAGTTGAAGACGCTCAACAGAGCAGGATTCTTGGATCAGTTCGCCACGATGGGCATTCTCCGTGTAGGCCACGGTCCGCCCTTCTGGGAGCCGCAGGAACATCACGGCAGTACTGTCCAGGCTGTGGAGACCGGCGCTGAACGGTACAACCTGAACCGCCACGTTCGGGAGCTCAGTCACGGCTATCAAGTGCCTTAGCTGCTCCTGCCAGGCATTCGGATTCCGTAGTGCCATGCGCAGCACCGCTTCATGGAGAATGGTGCGGAACTGCGGCCCCATGGGGCCTGTCAGCAGCTCGCCTCGGATGAGCCGTGCTTTGACATGCTTGTCCAGCTCCTTGCCATTGCCGCCACCCCCGGCAAGCAGTTCACTCGCGTATCCCTTGGTCTGGAGCATTCCGGGCACGCTGCTCACCCCGAAGTGCCAGAGACTCACAGCCTCCTGCTCCAGCTTCATGTACTTCCGGTACTGCTCCTTGAACTGCGTCGTGTCCGCGACCGCCAGCTCCCACAGCGCCAGGAACATCCCCGCCGTCCCGTAGTGCTGGTCCAGCGCCTCGACGACCTCCGGGCCGCCCAGGGTCTCGCCCTTCTCCATCTTGCCGAACAACGACCAGTCCCAGCCCAGCACTTCGCCCAGCTTGCGCAGGCTCTCGCCGCGCTCGGTGCGGCGTAACCGAAGCTCCTCGGCGAACCGCTGGCGCGGCACCCGGCTGCGGTCGGTGGTGGCTCTTCTCGGCGGCATGGGGTTCCCCTCCGTGGAAGGTGTGGAACTAGCGCCGTCCGGTGTGGAATTACGGCCCGATTCTGACGTTCGTTCCCCGATTCCGGGGCCATGCTTCGTAGCGCCCGGAACACGCAGAGTAGCCCAACTCCCGTGACGTATATCAGCAAACGGGGAAATGTCAGGATCGGAGCGAACACAGATGGCGACGGATCGTTGGAGTGCGGCCGAGAAGATCAGGAACGCCGAGGAGGCCCGCGACGCGCTCGCCGCCGCGCTCGAACGGGCGGGGATCCGGCTGCCCTCGCTGGGCGTGGACCCGTACACATACGCGTCCGCGGTCCCGCTTCCACTGGTGGAGCTGGGCCGCTGTTCCCCGTCCGTCGCGCTGGCGCTGGCGGCGGTCATCGAGCAGGGGACCGATCGAGGGGCGGCACGGCGGTGAGCGCCCACGCCAGGGCCCTGCACCCGGAAACCTCAGAGGTCCCGGAGGCTCCGGCTCTCCCGGAGGGCCCGGCAGTCTCCGCCGCGCGCTTCCCGTGGCGGGACGGATGGCCGTACACCGCGCGGGCCGGCGACGGCAACGCCTGGGTGACCGGCCGCTGTTGGTTCTTCTGCCGCCGCGAAGACGAGCCTGTGCTCTGGGTCGGCTCCGTACGCAGCCCCGGCGGGATCGGGAACGTGTACGCCTGCGGTCTGTGCGTCGCCGAGCTGGACCGCCTGGTGCGCATTCAGGTCGCCGAACGGGACCTCGGGCAGCTTGCTGCCCGGTGACCGGCCACGGCACCCGCGCGGAAGGAACGCCGGGCGGATCGCGCCCGGACACGCCACCACAACGAACACGCCACAAGCGGACCCCCGCGACGCTACGAACGTCCGGGGGCGTGGCCCATCAGCTTCGAAGGAGCTGACGAACATGACGGACCTTATCCTGCGCGCGGTCGCGCGTCTGAGTTCTCTTCTGTTCACCGGCGGCGGCGGACGGCACCGAGCCGTGACCGTGCCGCCCGCCCCGGCCCCCGCCGTACCGCAGCCGCCCCGGCACGTGGCCCTTCCGGCCCACCGGAGCCCGTACGCCCAAGAAGTCGCCGAGAAGCTGCCGTTCACGGACACGATCGACCCGGTACGGCCCTATGTACTCGCCTCGCCCCGCCCGCGCCCGGACTCTCCGGAGGAGCGGGCGCAGGCCGAACGGCGCTGGGTACTGGAGATGGCGATACGCGGTCTCGACGCGGGACCGGCCGTCATCCATGGAGTACGCGTCCTGCCCGGCGGCCGTACGGTCACAGTGGCGGCGGTCGCATGACCGCCGACAGCCTCACCGGCGAGCCCCCGGCCCTCCCCGGCACCGACTGCTGCCACTGCGGCAGGCTCACCACCGCTCCGGTCGCGGTCCGGTGGGTCCCACGCCCCAGCGGAGCCGGGACGACCTTGTACGCGTGTCCCGACTGCGCACCCGGACTCTGCCTCGGCCCGACGCCGGGGGAGCTGGACGGGGACGCCTGACGGGAGCGGGCGGTCGCCGGTGATCGGACCGTTCGCGATCGGGACGACCCGTGTGCAGGGGAAGCCGCGACACATCGTTCGGCGGGGCGGCACCGGCTCGGTGCGTTTCCGGCGGGCGATGTGCCGCGGCCTCGGCCGGTGGCAGTACGGTCCCGGCCAGACCCACAGGTCAGACGGCGACGCTGGACTCCCCCGCGTACGATGAGCGCGAAAGGTTGGTGGGTGTCAGCGTGGGCAAGTCACGGGGAGGCGGTCGTACGGGCTCGGGTTCCGGGCAGAGTGTCTGGCTGCGCCGATCGCCCGCGCCGCGCCACGAGCCGCCGCTGTCCAGGGAGCGCATCACCGAGGCGGCCATCGCCCTGCTCGACGAGGAGGGCATGGAGCGGCTGACCATGCGCCGTCTCGCGGAGCGTCTGGGCGTCGGGGCCACGACGCTGTACTGGCACATCGACACCAAGGACGACGTCGTCGACCTGGCGACCGACGCCATCTTCGTCGAAGCCTCGCTCCCCGACGGGCAGGACGGAAACTGGCAGGAGAATGTCGTAGCCCTTCTCTCCGGTTGTCGGGCCATGCTTGTGCGGCACCCGTGGTCCGCGGCGCTGCCGCTGCGTCAGCGACCGTCGATCGGGCCGAACTTCCTGGCGTGGCTGGAATTCCTCCAGGCGACACTGTCGCGCGCCGGATTCAACGCACAGCAGACACAGGCCGTCTGCTGGCTGCTGTACAACCACGTCCTGGGCTCCGCCGCGAGCCAGTCCAACCTCCAGTGGCCCAAGGACGAACGCATGGCGGCCCAGGAGCAGTTGAGGCGGCAGCAGGACAAGTTCCCGACGCTCGTGGAGTACGAGTACATGCTCGACGAGGGCTGGGAGGAGAACTTCCGCCTGGGGGTGAAGGTCGTCCTCGACGGCCTGGAGGCCCAGCTCCCCGCCATCGACTGACTGAGGGTCCCGTCGTGGTGCTTGCCGGGACCGGGTCTTCTTCGTGTGGCTCACTTCTTGCCGATGTGCAGCGCTTCCTTCTTGAAGACCTCGAAGTAGCTGGGAACGCCCTGGGTGGTGATGACCTCGACGCGGGCGCCGACGTTGCGGTTGTCGACCGCCTCGCGCACCAGCGCGTCCGCGAGGTCCCGCCGCGAGGTGAACCAGCCTGGGTGACGGGACGGGCTGACGATGTAGTCGGTGGCGGTCGTGGCGTCGAAGAGACCGGCGGGGCGGACGACCGTCCAGTCCAGGCCGCTGGCGCTCACGATGTCCTCCATACGGCTGGTGTCCTCGTAGAGGGGGCGGCCCATCTTGAGCAGGATCGGCACGATCACCTTGCGGAAGACGAACTTCTCGCCGGGTGCGTCCTCGTAGTTGGCGCCGATCGAGCTGACGCAGACCAGCCGCCGGATGCCGTGGGCGTGCATGGCCGTGATGACGTTCCCGGTGCCCTGCGAATAGACGGTCACCGGCTCCTTGGTGTACGGGATGCCGACGGTCGAGACAACTGCGTCATGGCCGGCCACCACGCGGTGCACCTGCTCGGCGTTGAGGATGTCCGCCTCGGCCACGCTCAGCCGGGCGCTGCTCAGCGGGAACGCGTCGGGCCTGCGGGTCACGGCGGTGACCTCGTGGCCTTCGGTGAGTGCCTGTTCGGTGGCCAGCCGGCCCGTCGGGCCGTTTGCGCCGAAGATGACCAGTTTCATGTGTTCCTCCTGTGCGGGACGACATGGTGTGGCTGCGGGCGTGTGGCTGCGCGGATGTCCACCGGGACACGGGAAGGGGTGCGGCGCGGTGCCTCGCGTCCGTGACGCAGGGGAGACCCGGCCGTGCATGGGGGCGTCCCCGTGCCTTCGGCGGGCGTCCCGCCGCCCTCCCGGTGCCCGTCGGTCCCCGTCTGGCGCCTCGGAAGACGAGCCGAATCGGACATCGATCGAACACCCGAACGTTGTTCTAGGGCCAGATCAACGTACCACCGTCGGGTGGGGGATCGAGTGGCGGGACCTGGCCGCCGGCGTGCGGCGCACCTGCGGCCTTGAAAACCGTGTCCTGGGTGACCGGCGACGAAGCCTGCGGCCAGGACCCGCGCCTACGTGCCGACTTGGAGGCACCCGGCATCAGGCATCCTGCATCAGGTAGTCGGCATGGGGCATGAGACATGGGGCATCAGGCACTCGGCACCTGATCGCGCCACCTGGCATCGAGCATCGGGCGCTTGGCATCAGACATCCTGCATCAGGCAGTCGGCACCCGGCACCTGATCAAGCGTCAGGCACTCGGCATAAGGCATCAGGCATCAGGCATCAGCCCCATGCGGCCACTACCGACAACGGACCGACGACGAACCCGCTGTATGGATCGCAAAACCGGACTGACGCGCCAACCGCCCAGGAGGGAGGGCTTCTCCCCCGAAGTGATGAGGTGATCCCCTTCGGTCGGCCGAGGCCCGTGCGGGGACCTGGAACCTAGCGTCGGAGTGTGTCCAAATCCCCCTCCTCCCAACGTGTTCCGTCCCTCGACGTCCTGCGCGGCGTCGCCATCATCGGAACCCTGCTGACCAATATCTGGATCTTCGTCCCCATGGAGTTCGATCCGGGCTCGTGGACGAGTACGAGTCCAGGCAGTTGGCAGCAGCGAATCCAAGAACTGTCCGGTGTGGTGTCGAACGGCAAGTTCCTGGGGCTTCTGTCGATTCTGTTCGGCGTCGGCATAGCGATTCAGTTCGAGTCGGCGATGCGGCAGGGGCTTCGCTGGCCCTGGCGGTACGAGTGGCGTGCGCTGCTGCTGCTGGCGGACGGCTTCCTGCACTTCGCACTCGTCGTCTCATTCGACATTCTCATGGGGTACGCGCTGGTCGCGATGGTCGTCGCTCCGCTGCTGCGGCTGCGGGACCGCTGGCTCGCCGTGGCCACCGCGCTCGCCACGGCGGTGCACCTGGCCCTGGAGTTCCGCCGGGCGGAGGGGATGCAATCGTCCGGCCGCGAGACCTCCCCGGAGCCGACGCCCGACGACTTGAAGAACAACGTGGACACGGGCGCCGGCGCCCCCGACGTCGGCTATCTCGATGAGGTGGTGATGCGGATCGAGGATTTCTGGAACGGCCGCTACGAGGCGTTCGTCATCGCCCCGCCGCTGTCCGCGGCCCTCTTCCTCGCCGGGGTGCTGCTGTGGCGGCGGGGCCTGTTCCGGGACGACGAGCGGGCACGGACGCTGAGCCGCCGGCTGGCGTTGTGGGGGCTGGGCACGGGGGTGCCGCTGTCGCTGTGGCGGGTCACCCCACTGCCGGGCGCGGAGGACCTCGCCCTCGATCTGTCGCGCTACGTCTTCGCTCCCCTGGTGGCCTTCGGATATCTCGGGCTCGGCCTCATCCTGCTGCGCCGTTTCGGGAGTTCCGGTTTTGTCGCACGCCGGTTCGCCGATGTCGGCAAGACCGCGCTGTCGTGCTACATGCTGCAGAATGTAGTGGCCCTGGTGATCTTCAGCCCCTGGGCGTTCGGTCTCGGAGCGCTGGGCGCCGTGGGCACGCTGGTCGCCTGGGCGGCGATCAGCGCCCTGCTGATGGCCGCCGCGTCCTGGTGGCTGCGGCACCACCGGCAGGGGCCATTCGAGTTGGTCTGGCGAGCCGCGGGCGACGCCCCCTTCCGCCGTGGGCGGAAACGGGCGGACGACACCCCCGTCCCCGTCGGCCAGCGGAGTTCCGATTGACCACAGTGCTCAGCAAGAACGTGTCCGCGCCCCGGGCCATCGCCCCCACGGCGGCGGCCGTGATCATCGTCACGGCCGGCATCGACCTGGGTGAACTGATCTGGGGCGGTGTGACGACCGGCTGGCTCCTGGTCACCGCCGTCACCACCGTCGTCTCCAGTGTGTCCATGCTGTGGCGCCGTACGCGTCCCGGGGCGGCCCTGACCGTCGCGTGCCTGGGCTATGCCGTCGCCTGGGTCATCTGTCTGTCCCAGCCCAGACCGCTGCCCGCCATGGTGCAGGCCGCCGTCTGGGTGACCGCGTTCGGTGCCGTCGCCACGGGCACCGAACGATGGCGGCACACCGCGCTCGCGGCGCTCGGGATGTGCGTCGCCGCGGATGCGTACGCGCACATTGCCGTCGGCTGGCGCCTCTCATTCGCGCCGGCGGGCGTCGTCTACACGATCGTCAACTTCAGCTTCATCCCCGTCGTGGTGGTCGCGGCGGCCGACGCGGTGCGCGGCAGGGTCGCACTCGCCACCGCCCGCGCCGAGCAGGCCGACCGGCTGCGGGAACTGGACGCGCGCGGCGCCGCTCACGACGAACGGCTTCGGCTGGCACGGGAGTTGCACGACGTGGTCGCCAACAGGCTCAGCGCCGTGGCCATGCGGATCACCGCTGTCGGCCATGTCAACGGAACACGGCGTACACCCGAGGGCAGGGCCCTGACCGAGATCGGTTCGGAGATCGACAGCGCGCTGACCGAACTGCGCTCCGTGCTGGGCACCCTGCGGGACGACGAGCACGGAGCGGACACCCCGGACACACACTCGCTGAACCAACTCCCGGGGCTGGCCGAAAGCGCCCGCCGGGCCGGGGCGGATGTCGAGGTGACGATCAGCGGAGAACCGCGCCCGCTGCCCAGCCTGATCGACCTCGCCGCCTATCGCATCATCCAGGAGGCACTGGCCAATGTGACCCGGCACGCCTGCCCACCGCGTGCCACGGTCACTCTCGACTACCGCGACACCGCCCTGCATCTGCGGGTCGACGACGACGGCACCGCACCGGGCGGGCCGTCGACCGAGGTACGGGGGCATGGAATCATCGGGATCCGCGAACGCGCGGCGCTGTGCGGTGGCCGGGCGACGGCGGGGCCCCGGCCCGGCGGGGGCTGGCGGGTCGACGCGGTCCTGCCCTGCCGGAAGGGTGTGTCATGACCGTGTCCGTCCTGCTCGCGGACGATCAGGAGCTGGTGCGTACCAGCATGCGCATGATGATCGACGTCGAACCCGACCTCTCGGTCGTCGCGGAAGCCCCGGACGGGCGTGCCGCGGTCGAACTGGCCGCCCGGCTGCGTCCCGATGTCGTGGTCATGGACATCCGGATGCCGGAGATGGACGGGGTGACGGCGACCCGCCGGATCATGGCGGACGCCGCCCCGCCCGCCGTGGTGGCGCTCACCACCTTCGACCTGGACGAGTATCTCTTCGGAGCGCTGGCGGCAGGTGCCGCGGGCTTCGTACTGAAGAAGGACACCGCCCACACTCTGCTCGGTGCCATCCGGGCGGCGGCGCGCGGCGAGGGCTTCGTGTCGACGGGCCCGACCCGGCGGCTGATCTCCCGGCTCTCCGGCGGCACCGCCCCCGCGGTCCTGCCGGACGATCTCACCCCTCGCGAGAGGGACGTCCTCGCGCTCCTCGGGCATGCGATGAGCAACACGCAGATCGCCCGGAGGCTGCGCATCGAGGAGAGCACCGTCAAGACACACGTTCAGAACGTGCTGGCGAAACTCGATGTGCGCAGCAGGGTTCAGGCTGCCCTGATCTCCAGCAGGGCCGGGCTCGTCCGGTACGGCGAGAGCACCGCGGCACCGCCACGGGAACACTGACGCGTCGGCCGTCGGCCACCACTCGCTACGACGAGACCCCGAGAGTCCTACCAGGCGGCTGTCACCGTCGCGTCCCTGCTCCTCTGGCTGAACCCACTGTGAAGACACCGCCCAACCGATGCCCGACCGATGCCTAACCGTCCAGGCTGTCCGGACCGTTCAGACTGTCCGGACCGTTCAGGATCACGCTCCGTGTCAGGTTCCTCGGGCGGTCCGGGTCGAGGCCCTTCGCCTCGGCGAGGGTGACCGCGAGGCGCTGTGCGCGGATCAGGTCCGCCATCGGGTCCGCCGAGACATGGGCGACCAGCGTGCCTCCGACCGCCGCGACGTCCGCCGCGAGTCCCTCGGGGAGCGCCCCGAAGACCCAGGCCACCCGGCCCGGCGCGGTGATGGAGATCGGACCGTGGCGGTACTCCATCGCCGGGTACGCCTCCGTCCACGCGCCCGCCGCCTCCCGCATCTTCAGGCCGGCCTCCAGCGCCAGGCCGTACGTCCAGCCCCGCCCCAGGAAGGTCCACTGCTCCGCCGAGACGACCGCGTCCGCGAGCGGCTCGGTCACCGCCAGCTCCGCGTCCACCGCCGCCTCGGTGACCGGCTTCACGCCGGGGACGTCGCCGAGGCCCGCGCGCAGAAAGGCCAGCGCGGTCGTGGCGAACCGGGTCTGGACGACCGACTCCTCGTCCGCCCAGTCCAGTACCGCGACCGTGTCCGCCGCGTCCATGACCGGTGTCTTGGGGTCGGCCGTCAGCGCGAGGGTCGGCACGCGGCCCTTCAGCCGCGCCAGCAGCTCCAGGACCTCGGTCGTCGTACCGGAACGGGTGATCGCGACGACCCGGTCGTACGAACGCCCCGCCTGGTCGTACGAACGCCCCGCCTGGTCGTACGAACGCCCCGCCTGGTCATGGGTACGTCCCGCCTGGTCGTGCGTACGCCCCGAGGGGAACTCCGACGCGGCGAAGGCGTCCGTCTCGCCCAGCCCCGCCGCCTCCCGCAGCGCGGCGTACGCGATCGCCATGAACCACGACGTCCCGCACCCGGTGACGGCCACCCGCTCGCCCGGCCGGGGCAACCCGTCGAAGTCGGCTGCGAATGCGGCGGCCCGCCGCCAGCAGGCGGGCTGGGTCGCAATCTCTGTCGCGGTACGGGACATTCTGCGGTACTCCTCGCGAGTTTGGGAAGTATCGGGAATTTCGTAAGGACTGGTGCGGCTTTCTGCGGTTTCTCATGGATTTGGGTCATTGGTTCAGGCCAATTCATTGAAACTACATGCTGTAAAACCTGTCCCGCGGCCGGGTCGCCCATTACCTCAGGTGATGCAGACGTTGCAGAAGTGAGACCGCTCGGCGTAGACCTTTGAAGATTGAAGGAGAAAAATGGCTGCCCATCTCGGTGGCGCAGGGGGCGCCGGGGGATACCGGGCATATGCACGCATGCGGGGCGCCACGGGAGCGTCATGGGGGCCCGAATGGTACAGAACCAGCCATCCGGCTAAAGGTGGGGAACGCCTGTGCGAAGGCACCTTTTCGGAGTTACCGCGGCCGCCGCCGCGTTGGGGATATCGGCCACTCTCTTGGGCTGTGGCTCCTCGTCCGGCTCGTCCGATGTCACCCTCAAACTGGTCGCCGCCGACTACGACGTCGACGGCGGACAGAGCAGCAGAGCCTACTGGGCGAAGCTGACCGCCGATTTCGAGGCGCAGAACCCCGGTATCGACGTCGAGGTCCAGATCGAGTCCTGGAACGACGTGGACCGCAAGGTCGCGGAGATGGTCAAAGAGAACAAGGCGCCGGACATTGCTCAGATCGGGGCGTACGCCGACTACGCCGCCGATGACAAGCTCTACAGCGCCGACGAACTGCTCTCCATCCCGATCCAGTCCAACTTCCTCGGGCCTCTCACCGACGCCGGCAAGCAGCGGCGCGTGCAGTACGGACTGCCGTTCGTCGCCTCCACTCGGCTCCTCTTCTACAACAAGGAGCTCTTCGAGGAGGCGGGGATCGAGAAGGCCCCGGAGACCTGGGCCGAACTGCGCGAAGCCGCGCAGAAGCTGAAGACGAAGACGGACGTCCCCTATCCGTTCGCCCTTCCGCTCGGGCCCGAGGAGGCCCAGGCGGAGACCATGATGTGGCTCCTCAGCGGTGGAGGCAACGCCTTCGTCGATCCCGGCGGCACCTACACGATCGCCTCCGAGAACAACATCAACACCTTCGAGTGGCTGAAGTCCAATCTCGTCGACCGTGATCTCACCGGCCCGGTCGCCCCCGGCAAGCTGAACCGCAAGGAAGCCTTCGCCGCGTTCACGCGGGGCGAGGTCGGCATGCTCAACGGCCACCCTTCCCTGATGCAGACGGCCGAGAAGGCCGGCATCAAGCTGGGCAAGATCCCCATGCCCGGCCGCACCGGCAAGCCCAAGGCCACGATGGGCGTCGCCGACTGGATCATGGGCTTCAGGCAGAACGGCAACCGCGCCGAGATCGGCAAGTTCCTGGACTTCATGTTCAGCGACAAGAACGTGCTCGACTTCGCCTCGCAGAACGATCTGCTGCCGGTGACGATCTCCGCCTCGGAGACGATGGCGCGGGACCCGGAGCACAAGGACCTGAAGGAGTTCCTCGACGGGCTCCCCACCTCGATGCTGCCGCCGGTGGGCAAGACCTCGTGGTCCGCCGTCAGCGAGGACTTGAAGAAGCACATCGGCAACGCGGTCGCCCCGGACAACAACCCCAGAACCGTGCTGGAATCCATCGCCGGGCGGGCGGAGAACGCGGACGCGGAGGAGTAGCGCGGAGCGCGTACGGCTCCACTGCGGATGCGGCTGCGGAAGCCGAAGCCGAAGCCGAGGGGGAGGCAGACACGGATGTGGATGCGGGGCGCGGTCGGGCTGTGCGGGCCCGGCCGCGCCCCGCTGTCCGTCGTCCGTCGTCCGTCGTCCGTCGTCCGTACGTGCCGAGCGTGCCGTGCGCGCCGCAGGGAGGGGGAGGCCCTCCGAGCGGGCGTGGATTCCCGAGGGCTGCCCGCTTCGGGGAGCGCCGATAGGTTGGACCGTATGACCGACCATGAGCCCGGCCCTCCGGACGCGCCCGACCAGGGATCCCTCCCTGTTCCCGGCCCCGACTCCGGGCCCGGCCCCGCTTCCGCGCCCGCTTCCGGGCGCGACTCCGGCTCCGGGTCCGACTCCGAGCTCGGCTCTGAAACCGGCCCCGCGCCTGCAACCGGTTCCGCCCCCGAAACCGGCTCCGGAGCAGGCCCCGCCGACGAAACCGCCGACGAAACCGCCCCTGACCCCGAAACCGACCCCGAAACCGACCCCGCCCCCGAAACCGGGCCCGGCCACGGGCCCCCCGCGCTCTCGGAGCGCGACCGGGCCGTGCTCGCCATGGAGCGGCGTTCCTGGAGCGGGCCGGGGGCCAAGGAGCGGGCGATCCGGGAGCGGCTCGGCATCTCACCAGTCCGCTACTACCAGCTTCTCAACGCACTGCTGGACGACGAACGGGCCCTCGCCCATGACCCGATTACGGTCAACCGGCTCCGTCGCGTGAGAGACGCGAAACGCGCACGCCGATAAGGTCGGTGGCATGGGCAGCTCCCCGCACTCCCCGCACGCGCACTCCCTGCCGACTCCCTCGACGCCCGCGGGCCGCGAAGGTCTCGCCGCGCTCCTGGCCCGGCCGGGCAGAGCCGTCGTGGCACTCGACTTCGACGGCACACTCGCCGACATCGTGCCGGACCCCGAACAGGCCCGCGCCCACCCCGGCGCCGCTGCCGCGCTCGCGCGGCTCGCGCCGAAGGTCGCGTCCGTCGCCGTCGTGACCGGACGGCCCGCCGGGGTCGCGGTCCGGTACGGCGGCTTCGCCGGGGTGCCGGGCCTCGACCATCTCGTCGTACTCGGCCACTACGGCGCGGAGCGCTGGAACGCCGTCACCGGCACCGTGAACACCCCCGCCCCCCACCCCGGCGTCATCGCCGTCCGCGCCGAACTGCCCGGCTTCCTCGACCGCTTCGGGGCCTGGCGTGGCACCTGGATCGAGGAGAAGGGGCAGGCGGTCGCGGTCCACACCCGCCGTGCCGCCGACCCGCAGGGCGCGTTCCAGGCGCTGCGCGAGCCGCTCGCCGCCCTCGCCACCCGTCACGGGCTGATCCTGGAACCGGGCCGTATGGTCCTCGAACTGCGCCCGCCCGGTATGGACAAGGGCGTCGCCCTCGCCGAGTACGTACAGGAGGTGAAGGCGGAGGCCGTCCTCTACGCGGGCGACGACCTCGGCGATCTGCCCGCCTTCGCCGCCGTCGAGAAACTGCGCTCGGACGGGGTGCCGGGGCTGCTGGTGTGCAGCGGCAGTACGGAGGTCACCGAACTGGCCGAACGCGCCGACCTCCTGGTGCCGGGGCCGCCCGCGGTCGTGGAGTTCCTCGCGTCGCTCGCCGACGGCATCCGGTAACGCTGCTTCGGGACTACGTCCCCTGGGAGGGGATACGGCCTCCGGGAGGGGCCCGGACCCCGTGGGGAGCCGCGTACGGACGCCGCTGCGGAACCCCCGCCTCCTGCGGAGCCACCGCGTTGACCGGTACGCCGAAGCCGGTAGCCGAAGCCGGTCCGCCGGTGACGGCACGCCGAAGCCCGTCACGCCGCGGACGGGCACCCTCCGGCCGACGGCTCAGGTCCCCGCGGTCAGCGCCTCCAACTGGTCCAGGAACCAGCGCTGCGGCGGCAGCGCCGTCGCCGCCGCGGCCAGCCGCTTGCCGCGGCGGGTGCGTTCGGCGTCCGGCATGGTCAGGGCCTGGTGGAGCGCCTCGGCCGTGCCGGTCACGTCGTACGGGTTGACCGTCACCGCGTCCTCGCCGAGTTCCGCGTACGCGCCCGCCTCCCGCGACAGAACCAGCGCGCAGCTCTTGTCCGAGAGCAGCGGGATCTCCTTGGCGACCAGGTTCATGCCGTCGCGGATCGGGTTGACCAGCGCCACGTCGGCCAGACGGTACGCGGCCAGCGAGCGGGCGAAGTCGTCCTCCACATGGAGCACGACGGGGGTCCAGCCGTCGGTGCCGTACGCGCTGTTGATCTCGTCGGCCACACGCTGGACCTGCGCCGTGTACTCGCGGTAGACCGCCAGGTCCTGCCGGGACGGGTAGGCGAAGGCGACATGGACGACCCGTTCGCGCCACTCGGGCCGGGAGGCCAGCAGCTCGCGGTAGGCGAGCAGCCCGCGGACGATGTTCTTCGACAGTTCGGTGCGGTCGACCCGCACGATCGTGCGGCGGCCGGGGCCGATCTGCTCGCGCAGGGCGGTCATGCGCTCGGCCACGTCCGGCCGGTGCGCGCGCTCCATCAGGAACTCGGCGTCCACACCGAGTCCGTGGACCCCGATCCGGGTGCCCTTCAGGGCGTCCGGGCCCAGCAGCTCCGTACAGCACGCGGTGAACGCGTCCGCCCAGCGCCGGGTGAGGAAACAGGTCCGGTCGGCGCCGAGGAGGCCGCGCAGCAGTTGTGCGCCGATGTCGTCCGGCAGCAGGCGGAAGTAGTCGACGGGGGCCCAGGGGGTGTGCGAGAAGTGCCCGATCCGCAGGTCGGGGCGGAGTTCGCGCAGCATGCCCGGCACCAGCGCCAGATGGTAGTCCTGCACCAGGACGGCGGCCCCTTCCCCCGCCCGCTCGGCGAGGGCCTCGGCGAAGGAGCGGTTGTAGCTTTCGTACGAACGCCACTGACGCCGGAACTCCTGGTCGAAGACCGGCTCCAGCGGTGTCTGGTACAGCAGATGGTGGACAAACCAGAGCACCGAGTTGGCGATGCCGTTGTACGCGTCGGAGTGGACGGTCTCGTCGATGTCGAGCATCAGCACGCCGGGCTCGCCGACACCGCGCCGCACGGCCTCCCGGTCGCCTGCGCCGAGGGCGGAGCAGACCCAGAGGGAGTCGGCGTCCGATCCGACGGCGGAGAGCCCGGAGACCAGTCCGCCGCCGCCCCGCCGGGAGTTGAGCGTGTGGTCGTCGTCGAGCGTGTACGAGACGGGGCCGCGGTTGGACGCGACGAGGACCCGGGCGCTGGCCCGGTCGGCGGAGGGGTCGGAGACCATGTGCCGAAACCTAGCCCGTCCCGCTACCTCTCAAACGTGCGTACGCCCGCCCCCGGCGTGCCGTCCGTCACTCCCGCGCCACGCGCCTCCCGAGCCGACGCCACACACCGCACACCGCACACCACACACCACACACCACACACCGCACACCACACACCACACACCACACACCGCACACACAGGCCGCACGCCGCTCGCCGACGCCACGCGCCTGCGCGCGCCGCAAGCCGCACCCGTAGGTGCCGCACCCCGCACGTGCCCCACGCCCGCTATCGCAAGCCCGCTATCGCGCCGGGTATCGCGCGCCGCCCCCGCAGGCCGCGAGCGCGCGCGGCACCCTCCGCGGCGCGACCCGTCGCGCCGGACGGGCCCAGGCACGGGTCCACGTATGCGTCGTATCCGTCCATGCACGCGTCCAGGTACAGGCCCAGATACAGGCCCAGATACGGGCCCAGGCGCGGGCCGGGCCCCGCGCCGCCTGCCCGTCGGTGGCGCGTCATCTCACGGGTTGCGCCGGCTGCGCGCCGCCGCGACGGCGATCGCCCCGGCGGCGGCCAGCGCGAGCCCCAGCCCGCTCAGCAGCCAGAGCCGCTCAGCGCCTTGGTCCCGCCCGTTGGGGGCGAGGGCGGGCGGGGCGGCGTCGGGCGGAGCCGCCGCCGTGACGGCCACGACGATCAGGACCAGGATGCCGAGGATCACGGTGAGCCGCAGAAGACTGCGGCGCGGAGAACGCGGAGTATCGAGTCGAAAAGTCATACATAGGATGTTCTGTCATGCATGACGCCCTATGTCGGCTATGCGGCACGACGCGCCGCATACTCACCGATCTCGCGCATCGGCTGTCGTTCCTCCGTGTCGACCTTGTGCGTCCTCGGTACGAACCCGTCCTCGCCGCGCGTGAACTGGGTCAGCGAGGGGCGCGTCAAATGCCCGCGGGAGAGCCGTAGTTGGGCGGTCCGGTAGATCGCCGCGGCCATTCGGCCCAACGCCTGGTCGTCCTGGTGCCGGTGCTTGCGGGAGCCGACGTCCACCTGTGCCAGCGCGTCGAGGCCCGCCGTGTGCAGCGCGTCGACGAGAAGCCCCAGCTCCACTCCGTAACCGACGGGGAAGGGCAGCCGCTCCAGCAGCGAGCGCCGGGCCGCGTACTCCCCGCCCAGCGGCTGGACGAACCCCGCGAGCTGCGGCCAGTGCAGATTCAGCAGCGGGCGCGCCACCAGCTCGGTCACCCGGCCGCCCTGCACCGCGCCCCCTCCGGAGGCAGACCCCGTGCCCCCTCCGGAGGCCGACACCGCGCCCCCGCCGGAGACCGGCGCCCCGGAGGCCGGCTCCCCAGGAGCCGCCGAGGCCGAGGGGCCCGCCGAGCCGTCTCCGGGCCCCGCCGAGCCGAATCCGGGACCGACGGGCCGGTCGTACATCGCCTTGACGAACTGAAGCTCCGGATCGGTCAGCAGCGGCCCGACGACCCCCGAGACGAAGTCCGCCGAGAAGTCCCGCAGATCCGCGTCGATGAAGCAGACGATGTCACCACGCGTCACCATCAGCGAGCGCCACAGCACCTCCCCCTTGCCGGGCACGGCCGGTATCCGGGGCAGGATGTCGTCCCGGTGCACCACCCGGGCCCCCGCCGCCGCGGCGACCTCCCCCGTACGGTCCGTGGAGCCCGAGTCGATCACCACCAGCTCGTCCACGAGCGGCGTCTTCTCCATCAGCTCGCGGCGGATCACGGTGACGATGTCACCGACCGTCGCCTCCTCGTTCAGGGCGGGCAGGACGACGCTCACCGTCGTCGTGCGCTTGGCCGCGATCAGCCTGCCCAGCGGGCGATCGGACGCCCGCCAGGTGCGCCTGCTCAGCCAGCGCTCCACTTCATCGAGCACGTTCGACTACTCCCCGGTCATGCACGTTGTGATCCATGTGATCCATGTGATCCATCTCGCGGTTCGGACGACTGTCTCCACCGCCCGGACCTTCGGTTACAGTCTTGAACAACGCGGATGACCGTCGCATGTCGGGGGTCCGGCGTTCAACAGTTCAACAATCGAAACCCATAATCGAAACACCCATAACTGAATACCGCTCATCCAGAGGGGCAGAGGGATACGGCCCGTAGAAGCCCCGGCAACCCTCCAGCCGGTCTCCGACGCGTTCAGCGCTCGCGAGGCTCCCGGCTCGGGAAGGTGCCAAATCCGTCTCATGGCGAGATGCGCCATGAGGAAGATGAGGAGAAAGGGCCTCGCCTCCATGGCTGCGCAGACCGTCGCAAGTACCTCGAACACCGGCAACGCCGACATCCCGGACAGTGCGGGTAATACGGAAAACGCCGGCAACACCAGCGGTACCGGCAACACCGACAGCTCCGCCACGCCCGGCACGCCCCCCGATCTCGGCCCCGCCGCCGCCCTCTCCTGTCGCGAGTGCGGAGAGCGCTTCGCCCTCGGCCCGATCTTCGCCTGCGCCTCCTGTTTCGGCCCGCTGGAAGTCGCGTACGACCTGCCGACGGGCGACCCCGAGGGACTGCGGAAGCGGATCGAGGCCGGCCCCGAGAACATCTGGCGGTACGCGCCCCTGCTGCCCGTCCCCGCCGACGTGGCGGAGAAGCCCAGCCTCAACCCCGGCTTCACCAAGCTCGTCAAGGCCGACAACCTCGCCCGCGAACTGGGCGTCACCGGCGGCCTGTACGTCAAGGACGACTCCGGCAACCCGACGCACTCCTTCAAGGACCGTGTCGTCGCCATCGCCGTCGAGGCCGCCCGCGCCTTCGGGTTCACCACCCTCTCCTGCTCCTCCACCGGCAACCTCGCGGGCGCGGTCGGCGCCGCCGCGGCCCGCGCCGGCTTCCGCTCCTGCGTCTTCATCCCGCACGACCTCGAGCAGGGCAAGGTCGTCATGGCCGCCGTCTACGGCGGCGAACTGGTCGGCATCGAGGGCAACTACGACGATGTGAACCGCTTCTGCTCCGAACTGATCGGCGACCCGCTCGGCGAGGGCTGGGGCTTCGTCAACGTCAACCTCCGCCCGTACTACGGAGAGGGCTCCAAGACCCTCGCGTACGAGATCTGCGAACAGCTCGGCTGGCGCATCCCCGATCAGATCGTGATCCCGGTCGCCTCCGGCTCCCAGCTCACCAAGATCGACAAGGGGCTCCAGGAGCTGATCAAGCTCGGCCTGGTCGAGGAGAAGCCCTACCGGATCATCGGCGCGCAGGCCGAGGGCTGCTCACCGGTCTCCGCCGCCTACAAGGCCGGCCATGACGTCGTACGGCCGGTCAAGCCCGACACCATCGTCAAGTCGCTCGCCATCGGCAACCCCGCCGACGGCCCCTATGTGCTGGACATCGCCCGCCGCACGGGCGGCGTGGTCGAGGACGTCGACGACGAGGAAGTCGTCGCCGCGATCAAGCTGCTGGCCCAGACCGAGGGCATCTTCGCCGAGACCGCGGGCGGGGTGACGGTCGGAGTGACGAAGAAGCTGCTCGACGCGGGCGTGCTCGACCCCGCGCTCACCACCGTCGTCCTCAACACCGGCGACGGCCTCAAGACCCTGGACGCGGTAGCACCGACCACCGGTCCCACGGCGACCATCCGACCGAGCCTGGACGCCTTCCGCGAC
Source organism: Streptomyces sp. NPDC004838 (assembly GCF_053600955.1). Classification (NCBI taxonomy): domain Bacteria; kingdom Bacillati; phylum Actinomycetota; class Actinomycetes; order Kitasatosporales; family Streptomycetaceae; genus Streptomyces; species Streptomyces sp. NPDC004838. Next base: position 67,251 of record NZ_JBSGAW010000026.1, read on the forward strand.
GCGGGCCTGGCCAACTGACCCCCTGGAGATCCGAAGAATGAGCGTCAACGTCCGCATCCCGACCATCCTCCGCACCTACACCGGCGGCAAGTCCGAGGTCCCGGCCGAGGGCACGACCCTCGCCGAGGTCATCGCCGACCTGGACAAGAACCACAACGGCATCGCCGCACGCGTCCTGGACGACGAGGGCAAGCTGCGCCGCTTCGTCAACGTGTACGTCAACGACGACGACGTCCGCTTCGAGCAGGGCCTGGCGACGGAGACGCCGGACGGCGCCGGGATCTCCATCATCCCCGCGGTCGCCGGCGGCTGAGCCCTTCCCGGCCTCCGGAGCCCTCCCCGGCCTCCTGGGGCCCGGCCTCCGGAGCCCTTCCCGGCCTCCGGAGCCCTCCCCGGCCTCCTGGGGCCCGGCCTCCGGAGCCCTCGCCGGCCCTCTGGCGGCCGGCCTCCGGCACTCCGGCCCGGAACCCCGGCGGCCGGCCTCCGGAACCCAGGAGGCCGGGCCCCGGAAACCCCGGTCGCGGGGCCCTCGGACCCCGGTCGCCGGGCCTCCGGCAGGGCCCCTGCGACGGCCCTTCGACCGCCCCGCGACTAACGAAGAGTCCTTTACGCAGAGTCATTGCGATTGCCCCCTCCGTGAGACATCCGGAGGGGGCAATTCTGCATGGTTGAGCACGCTACAGTTGGGGAACGCCCCACCGCCGCTCGCGTCGACCGCCCGCGAGATCGCGCCCCGGCACGATAAGAAGCAGCCAAAGTGTCGTAGCCCTTTGTCTCATAAGTTCCCTTTGTCTGGCCTGATTTGCCCCGGAATTTCTTGAATTCCGGTCAATTACCCGATCGTAGGTTCCCGGAAATCTCGTCCCATTGCCCTGTTGCAGAGGGCAGTTGGGCAGATACATTCAGCCGCGGTCGACGCGTTCCGGCGCACACCTGTGAGGTCTCCCCCCGTCAGCGGCGGGCGGGATAGCTACGTCGGGTGAGGTATGACCCGGGTCCGCGAGGTGCGGTCCTGCGCAAGGGCCAGTAATAGGGGAGTTAGGCATGGCTCAGGGCACCGTCAAGTGGTTCAACGCGGAGAAGGGGTACGGCTTCATCGCGGTCGACGGTGGTGCGGATGTTTTCGTCCACTACAGCGCGATCCAGATGGACGGTTACCGCACCCTGGAGGAGGGTCAGCGAGTCGAGTTCGAGATCTCGCAGGGACAGAAGGGCCCGCAGGCCGACATGGTCAAACTCGCGGTCTGAGTCCCGATCCCGGACGCGCTCGGCATTCCGACGCGCTTTCACGCAGGTGGGGTCCGCATCCCGGTCAGGGGTGCGGGCCCCATGTGCGTGCAGGGGGCGTACGGGTCCCTGTGAGGCGCGGTACGGGACCGGTCCCGTACAGACTGGCGGCGCGCGGGTCCGTCCGTACGAGAGGCGCACGGGTCCGTCCGTACGAGAGGCGTGCTGGGTCGGGTCCGGGTCCGTACAGGTGTGCCCGGCGCGATGCCCCGCGGGAAGGCCGCGCCCGACTTCCTCCGCGCTCCCGCCCTCGCACCCGGACGCCGTCTCGGTCAAGCCCTCGGCTCAGCGGAGGCGCTTGCACTCACAGGGGTCGAGTGCTAATCATTGGCGTTAGCACTCTCAGGCTGAGAGTGCTTACCAAGGATCGGGTCGGTGAGGCCCGCACGCCATGTGGCACAAGGAAGCCGCACGGTGGGCAGGCCGTCCGTCGCGGGCATCAGCGCGGTCCGAGAGCTTCCCACCCAGTCCGTGGAGGACACTTCACATGGCAAAGATCATCGCGTTCGACGAGGAGGCACGGCGCGGTCTCGAGCGCGGGATGAACCAGCTCGCCGACGCCGTCAAGGTCACCCTTGGCCCCAAGGGCCGGAACGTCGTCCTCGAGAAGAAGTGGGGCGCCCCCACGATCACCAACGATGGTGTTTCCATCGCCAAGGAGATCGAGCTCGAGGACCCGTACGAGAAGATCGGCGCCGAGCTGGTCAAGGAGGTCGCCAAGAAGACGGACGACGTCGCCGGTGACGGTACGACCACCGCGACCGTCCTCGCCCAGGCGCTCGTCCGCGAGGGTCTGCGCAACGTCGCCGCCGGCGCCAACCCGATGGCCCTCAAGCGCGGCATCGAGAAGGCCGTCGAGGCCGTCTCCGGTGCCCTCCTCGAGCAGGCCAAGGACGTGGAGACCAAGGAGCAGATCGCTTCCACCGCCTCCATCTCCGCCGGTGACGTCCAGATCGGCGAGCTGATCGCCGAGGCCATGGACAAGGTCGGCAAGGAAGGCGTCATCACCGTCGAGGAGTCCCAGACCTTCGGGCTGGAGCTTGAGCTCACCGAGGGCATGCGCTTCGACAAGGGCTACATCTCGGCGTACTTCGCCACCGACATGGAGCGTATGGAGGCGTCCCTGGACGACCCGTACATCCTCGTCGTCAACTCCAAGATCTCCTCGGTCAAGGACCTGCTCCCGCTGCTGGAGAAGGTCATGCAGTCGGGCAAGCCCCTGCTGATCATCGCCGAGGACGTCGAGGCCGAGGCCCTGTCCACGCTGATCGTCAACAAGATCCGCGGCACCTTCAAGTCCGTCGCCGTCAAGGCCCCGGGCTTCGGCGACCGCCGCAAGGCGATGCTGAACGACATCGCCATCCTCACCGGCGGCACGGTCATCTCCGAAGAGGTCGGCCTCAAGCTGGAGAACGCGGGCCTGGACCTCCTCGGCCGCGCCCGCAAGGTCGTCATCACCAAGGACGAGACCACGATCGTCGACGGCGCCGGTGACAGCGACCAGGTCGCCGGCCGGGTCAACCAGATCCGCGCCGAGATCGAGAACTCCGACTCGGACTACGACCGCGAGAAGCTCCAGGAGCGCCTCGCGAAGCTGGCCGGCGGCGTGGCCGTCATCAAGGCCGGCGCGGCGACCGAGGTCGAGCTCAAGGAGCGCAAGCACCGCATCGAGGACGCCGTTCGCAACGCGAAGGCGGCCGTCGAAGAGGGCATCGTCGCCGGTGGTGGCGTGGCCCTGCTCCAGGCTTCCTCGGTCTTCGAGAAGCTGGAGCTGACCGGCGACGAGGCGACCGGCGCCAACGCCGTGAAGCTCGCGCTGGAGGCCCCGCTCAAGCAGATCGCCGTCAACGGCGGCCTTGAGGGCGGCGTCGTGGTGGAGAAGGTCCGCAACCTCACCCCCGGTCACGGCCTCAACGCCGCGTCCGGCGAGTACGTGGACATGATCGCCGAGGGCATTCTCGACCCGGCGAAGGTGACCCGCTCGGCGCTGCAGAACGCCGCGTCGATCGCCGCGCTCTTCCTCACCACCGAGGCCGTCATCGCCGACAAGCCGGAGAAGGCCGCCGCGGCCGCTCCGGGCGGTATGCCGGGCGGTGACATGGACTTCTGATCCCCTTCCGGGATCGGCGGACCATCGCGCGACCGAACGCGGGGCCGACCCGTGGCACAGGCCGACCGACCACCGGTCGGCCGAGTGCCGGGCCGGCTCGGCGCGAGGCCGCGCGTGCACCACAGACACAAGAGCACATACGAAGGGCGGCACCCCACTCCCAGGGGGTGCCGCCCTTCGGCATGTGCGGAGGCCCATCCCGACGCGCACCTCACCGACTTGGAGTACGCGGTCGAAGTGCTATGGCGTCTGACACAAGGCCCCGAGAAAGCGCCCTGAATCCGCGAAGGGCCGCTCAGACCGGACCGCATCGCGCCTGGTCCACAGGGTTCAGGGCGGCCTGCGACCCAGCCGGTCGACCCCTCGGCATACGAGCCGGGCTCGCAGCATGAGAATCCCCGCCGCAAGGAAGCGCGGCGGGGCGGTCATCAGCTCAGCGCCTTCTCGATCGCCTCGAAGATGTCGGCGTCGGTCTCCTGCTGCCAGGAGGGCAGGTCGGACCAGTCGGCCACGTAGCCGGGCTTCGGGTCCTCGAAGTGCTTGAACATCTGGGCCGTCCAGCACGTCGCGACGAACCGGCTCTTCTGCTCGCGGGACAGCCTCGACGTGTGGCTGCCGCTGATCTCGATGAACTGCCGGACCTGGTCGTAGACCGACCCCGCGGCCTCACGCTCCCACTGAGGGGTGTCTTCCCACGGGGTCACATAGCCGGCCTTCGGCTCGCCGGGGAAGTGCTGGTGCACTCCCGTGATCCAGGCTTCCCGGAACAGTCGTGCACCCTCGGTCTGCGACATGCCTACCTCTCTCGTCACGGCGTGCTCAGCGTGGCGATCTCCGCCCCCAGCTCCGCCACGCGGTGGTCCCGGCGCAGGGGGCCGAACTCGTCGCACAGGGCTCGGAGTCTACGGGCGACGTACCCGGACGCGGAGGCTCGGGCCAGGGCAGTGGCTTCCCTGCCGTACGCCACAACCTGCTCCGGATCCCGCCGCTTCGCGCCGATGGCGGCCAGGTCGGTGAGCACTGCTCCGCGTCGCCGGTACGACTGCCCGGGTGCCAGGGCTGTCTGCTCCAGGGCATCCGTCAAGGTGTTCTCCGCCAGGTCGAGACGGCCGAGCTGTACGTAGCGCGATCCCCGTTCCTCAGCCAGCCGCGCGCCGTCGAACCGAAGCCATCCGCTGTTGACGCAGTCCGCGGTGAGGTCGCGGACGGTCTCCGCCTGATCCATCGCGCGCTCGCACGCGTCTAGGTCGCCGAGGCCGGCGTATGCCTCGGCTTGGACGGAAGCGACCCAATGTCGAGTCGAGAGGTTGCTGTCCCCCCGGCTGGCCAGTCGCTCCGCCGCGCCGAGTATCTGCGCTGCCTGGCGGTAGCGCTGCTCGGACATTTCTACGTAGGCGTGGCGGACGAGCGCGCATGCCCACAGGTCGTACGCCTCGGCGTCCTTGCTGATCGACGCCGCGAGCGAGTACGACGCGGCTGCGTCGGAGTACCGGTTGCCGTCGAACGCCACCTCGCCAGCCAACTGGAAGAGGTCGGAGGCCGCCTTCAGAAGGGGCCGCGCGTTTCCACGGTGGCCCGCCAATGCCTCGTTCAGCGTCGTCAGCTGGTCACGGATGACGGGATACACGGAGCCCTTGGAGCGGGCCAGTCGGTAGACCTGCCAGAGATGGCTGTTCATGCGTGCGAAGTCGGCAGGAATCCTCCGACGGACGCCCTCGGTGAGAGCCTTGGCCTCCTCGACTGGCAGGGCGGTCAAAGCCCCGCTGACAGTCAGTACGCGGAGGAATTCGCGGCGGATCATTTCGTCGGGGTCTCCCGCGCTCGGGGGGTCGGACTGGTGCCCAGCGGCCTCCTGGCCTGCGGCTCGTGGCGGTGCCAGGAGGGTGTCCAGCTCTTGGAGGCTGACTTCGAGGGCGATGGCCAAGGCTCGTCGCTGGGGCGGCTGAGGAGCGACTCTGCCGCTTTCCCAGCGTCCGACCGTTGTGCGGTCTACACCGAGTAACTCGGCCAACTTCTCCTGACTGTAGCCCAGGGCCCTGCGTCGTTCCGCCAGTCCCATAGCACCCCCTCTCTGCGGTTTCGGCCCCTTCGGCACCCGTGCACGGACCTGTGTCAAGAGTGCCGCATGGATGCCGTGGAGACCTCCGACTTCTGGCGCTTTCCTGGATGTTGCCCTGGACGAGCAGCGGGATTCACAGAGGAGTTCGGTCATGACGACGAGAGACGAGGCTCTGGCACGCGAGCCGGATGACAACGCGCGGACGCAGGGCCTAGGCGCTGAGCAGCGGGTCCTTATGACGCTCAGGGTTTCCCGCGACTCCGGCCGGACTTGGGGCCAGATGACCGAGGTACAGGAAGACGAGAATCCGGTGACCCTCGACAACCCCGGTCACTTTCCGCCGTGCACGTGCCCGCGCTGCACGGACCACTCCCCGTGCTCCGGAGCCTCCTCTCAGGTGGAGTCGTGATGCGGTGTACACACTGGCGCCGGGTGCCCCTGGACCTGGTGCGGGAAGCGCGAGAGAGGTTGGCCGCCGAGTACGTCGACTCCCACGGCGGAGTTCAGTCCCGGCACCCTCTCCCTCCTCACAACGAGAGCTGCAGGGACTGCGGCGGTAGCGGCACCGACTCGTCCGGCAAGAGCTGCGGCACCTGCAACGGGCTTGGCGAGATCTACTGCCGCGCTGGCCGTCATGGCCTACGCGGGCCGTCACGTTCCACGATCCTGAAGGAAGGCCGCTGATGGCACACGCGCTGATCGCATCACCGTTCCTCGACGGACACCTGCTCCTCAAACCCGGAGCGAGGGCCGGAGCCCGAATCCCCCTCGGCCACTACGACGGTCTGCGGCAGGCTGCCGCCGACGGCGAGGATATGCCTACCTGGGCGGTGCAGACTGCCGCCGACGTGTGGGGTGTTGACCTGAGCGGTCGGCCCGCGCAGGGCACGGTGCTGGTGCGCAAGCCGTCCCCGTACGGCTACTGCCGCGCCTCCTGGGAGATCAACCTCGGCTGCAACTTCGGCTGCAAGCACTGCTACCTCGGCGACCGTCCCTTTTCCGGCCTCGGCTGGGAGGACAAGGTGCGGCTGCTGGACATCATGCGCGAGGCCGGTGTCCTCTGGCTCCAGATCACCGGCGGCGAGCCCACCATGGACCCGGACTTCCAGGGCGCTTACCGATACGCCTGGCAGGCCGGGATGATGCTCACCATCTCCACCAACGGCTCGCTGCTCTGGCGGCCGGACCTCCTCAAGCTCTTCCGGGCCTGCCCGCCCTACCGGCTGGTCGTCAGCATGTACGGAGCGAGCGAAGAGTCCTTCGACACGCTCACCCAGCGCCGTGGCGCGTGGAAAGCGTTCCGGCGCGGCATGGACGCCGCACGGGAGGCGGGCCTGCCTCTGCGCATCAACGTCGTGGTGACGGAGGACAACGCCTCCGAGGCGGACGAGATGGCCGCCCTCGCCGATGGGTGGAACGTCGAGAACCACGCCTACACGAACATGACGCCCACGATCTACGGCGGTGGCGAGCCACTGCTTGCTCAGTCCGCCGCCCACCTGAGGCAGCGCAAGCCGTTCGCCGGCTGCAACGCGGGACACACCTTCTTCCACGCCGACCCGCACGCCAAGGTGTCGATCTGCAAGGTCGGCCGGGACGACCAGATCGACCTCATGGCCGAAGGCATCGACGGCCTGGCCCGGCTCGGCGTCATCGCCGACCGCCTCATGCTTCGCACCGGAGGGTGCGAGGGCTGCGCCTTGTCCGGCACCTGCCGGGTCTGCCGCCCCCTGGCCAAGCACTACCAGGAAGCCAAGGCGCCGCTGCACAGCTACTGCCAACACGGCGACAAGGAGAACGCATCATGACCTCACCCGTACTGGTGGACCTTCTGCCGGGCCCGCCGACCTCGGCGCGTCGCGCGGCACCACCGGTCGCCGCCCACTCGGTGACCGCCGTCCTGGACCTGGACGACGTCGTGGAGAGCGCGGAATGCTCCTGCGACGCCGGCGACGACAACCCCCACTGACCGACAGATCCAGTCGGTTCCGTTCAGGCCCTGGCGTGTTCGCGCCGGGGCCTGAACCCTGACCGGCCGACCGTTAGGGTGCCGCTCATGTTCTTCCGCTGGGACTGGCTCCGGCCCGTACTGACCGCGCCGATCGTGCCGACTCTCGGCCCCGTCCACCCCCACGCGCTCACCGTCGACCTCTTCGAGGACACTCTGCGAGCGGCTGTCGCCGACCGGTCTTTCCTCCACTACGACAAGGACCGGCGCTGGAGTGGCGAGAAGGACGAGACGGTCCTCCGCGGCGATGTGGTCCATCAGCCCGACCACACCCTCATCCCCACCCTGACCCGGCGTGGACGCGGCACCGTCAAGGTCTTCGCCTACGGGCACCGCAGCGGCGTCGTGGACGAAGCCGCCGGGCTGGCGGTGAAGCTCGCCGCAGTGCACGACGCGATGAAGGCCCGAGTCGTGCGCCCGCTCGGCCCCGAGACCGGCTTCCCGCGAGGCACACGCATCCAGCTGAAGGACTTCACCACCTGCCCGTGCCCCGAGTTCGGCGGCCCGGTACGCCCCGTGGACGACTGGCCGAGCGCCGTGCGGGAGACCTTCGCGCCGTTCGCCACGGCCATGGCCGCTGACGGCCTGGCCTTCCTCCACACCCGGATGCGGGCAGGTAGCTGCGGCCCGGTCCTCGCCGCCGCCGTCGAGGACCGGATCGTGGGCGCGATCGGCCCCATGGAAGTACGCCCCGACGCGATCGGATGCCCCCAGCTCATGCCCCAGTACTTCGCGGTCCTGCCCGAGGCGCGAGGGCAGGGTCTGGGCCGCGCCCTGTGGCGGGCCGCGATGTACTGGGGCCAGTCCCACGGTGCCTCCTACCAGCTCCTTCAGACCGAGGTCGGCGGCCCATCCGACAGGCTGTGCCAAGCCGAAGGACTGACTTCCCTCGGCTTCAGCCACACCACTCCGGCGTAGCCGATTCAGCATCCGTACGCGCGCGTCGCCGCCCACCGCCTCGCGCTCGCCGCCAACGCCCACCGCTCCGCAGGCTCTCGTCGGCATCGCCAACCCGCTGACCCGTCGGGTTCGACCGGCTCGCCGTGATCGGGTTCAAGGCGCGACCCGGAACGACAAGCCCGGGGTAGCAATGGAGGTCCGCCGGCAGTCGTGGGAACTGCCGGCGGACCTTGTACGTGAGCATGGCGGTCGGTCAGTACGGCGTGATGGCCGAGGTGGTCGCCGCGACACCGGCCGCTTCACCGGTACGGTGAGCGAGCGGACGCATCCGATGGACGGTGCCGTGGCGACCGAGTCGTTCTTCGTGCCGGAAGTGCGCGAACCGGCTTACGGCTGGGGCGTCGGCGAGGTCGAGGCCCCGGCGCCGGACCCGGCCGGCACGGCCGACCCCGCGGGTGCGGCCGATGCGACCGGCGCGGCAGGCGCGGCGGCCGGTGCCCCGGCGACCTGAGTCGTGGGCTGCGTCGCGGGCGCGGCGTTGAACTCCTCCAGCATCGCGGGGGTGAACCCGAACCAGTACGTGGCGAGGAAGCCCACCACGTACCCGACCAGCAGCCCGCCCGCGTAGATCGCGACCGTCGTGCCGAGGCCGTGGTTGCCCTGAACCAGCGGGAACAACGCCCACCCCGAGGGGCCGATCGCCGTCGAACCCACCTTGTCGCCGAGCATGTTGAACAGTCCGACGAAGCCGCCGCCGAAGGCCCCGCCGACGCACGCCGTGATGAACGGGCGGCCCAGCGGCAGCGAGACACCGTAGATCAGCGGCTCGCCGACGCCCAGCACACCGGCAGGGAGCGCGGACTTGATGGTGTTCCGGATCGAGATGTTCTTCGGGAGCCTGACGTACACGGCCATCGCCGCGCCGACCTGGCCCGCGCCCGCCATCGCGAGGATGGGCAGCAGCACGGTGTAGCCCTGCTGCTCGATCAGCGTCGTGTGGATGGGGATCAGCGCCTGGTGCAGGCCCAGCATCACCAGCGGCAGGAACAGCCCGCCGAGCACGAAGCCCGCGCCCGCGCCGCCGTTCTCCAGCAGCCAGTTGGCGAAGTCGCCGATGGCGGTGGAGACCTCGCCGGCCACGAACATCAGGCCGAAGATGGTGACCAGCCCGGAGACGAGGACCGTCAGGGTCGGGGTGACCAGCACGTCCAGCGACTCCGGCACCCAGCGCCTGCACCATTTCTCGACGTACACCGCGAGCACCGCGGCCCCGAGCGCGCCGAGCACGCCGCCCTGACCGGGCGAGAGCTGCTGACCGAACGCGTCGATCTTCGCGACCCCCGGGAACACGATGATCGCGGCGACCGCGCCGCCCAGGATCGGGGTGCCGCCGAACTCCTTCGCCGTGTTGAAGCCGACGAAGACCGCGATCAGGGCCATGAATCCGCTGGCCATGGCGGCGAGCGCCGGGGTGACGGAGGTCAGCCAGCCGAGGTTGATGAGGAGGCCGTTGATTCCGGCGATGATGCCGCAGCCGATGAGGGCGGGGATCAGCGGGACGAAGATGTTCGCGATCTTCCGCAGGAAGAGTTTGAAGGGGGTGGCGTTACGGGCCTTCCGCGCGGCCTTGATCGCCGCGCCCTTGTCGGCCAGTTCCTCGGCGGTGTTGCCTCCCGGCGGGCTTCCGGCCTGTCTGCCGGCCTGCGCCCCGGCTGCCGCTCCCGCATCTGTCCCCGCCTCGGCGACCAGGGCCTCGAACTCCGGGGTGACGCGGGCGACGGTGCCCGGACCGAGGACGATCTGATACGTGTCGTCCTCGACCACGCCCATCACGGAGGGCAGCGCCTTGAGGGCGTCGTCCTGCACGAGCGTACGGTCGTGCAGACCGAGGCGGAGACGGGTCATGCAGTGGGCGACGGAGGAGACGTTGGCCGCGCCGCCGACGAGGGGAAGGATCGCGGCGGCGATGGCGCGGTTCTTGTTTTCGGGTGTGCTCATGTGCGGTGCCTTGCTGTGCGGGGGCGGTGCGGGTGCGTGTCCTTGAAAGGGGCTTGTGACGGGCCTGGCGTTCGGCCTGGGTCCTGGGGCTTGCGGTGGGCTGGGCGGCGGCGGGGTTTGCGGTACGGGCGGCGGCCGTGGGCGCCGGCGGCGGGCGGGCCCGTCGGCGGGAGCGTCGTCAGCCGTCCCCGTCCGCCGGGATGAAGCTCACGACGGCGGTCGGCCGACGGCCATCCGGTCCACCTGGGGCCCTCGGGCCGGAGTTCGGTCGGCGTCCGGTCCACCTCCGGCCGGCACCCGGCCAAGCGCTCGGCGTCAGCTCGGCGTTCGGTCGGCGTCCGGCTGGCGTCCGGCCGACGTCGGCCGGCGGGCTCAGCCGGCCGCCTGGAGCGCGGCGCGCAGCCGCCCGCCCGACTCCGTCAGGAGCCTCGCGGCCGTGGGCCCGTCGACCGAACCGAGAATCGTGAGGATCGCGGCCTTCACCTCGCCATCGGTCGCGGCAAGCGCGGCCTCCACCTCCTCATCCGACGCCCCCGTCGCAAAGGAAACGATTCTGCGGGAGCGGGCGCGCAGTTTCTCGTTGCTGGCGCGGAGGTCGACCATCAGATTCCCGTACGTCTTGCCGAGCCGGATCATCGTGATCGTCGTGATCATGTTGAGGACGAGCTTCTGGGCCGTGCCGGCCTTCAGCCGCGTCGAGCCGTTGAGCAGTTCGGGCCCGACGACGACTTCGATGCCGTGCTCGGCGGCGGCGGCGAGGGGGCTGCCCGCGTTGCAGGACAGGCCGACGGTGAGCGCGCCCGCGGTACGGGCGTACTCCACCGCGCCGATCGCGTACGGCGTGCGACCCGACGCCGAGATGCCGACGACGGTGTCGTCCGCCGTGAGGCCCAGCTCCGCCAGATCGTCCGCGGCCAGCCGCTCGCTGTCCTCCGCGCCCTCGACCGCTTCCACCAGCGCGGACGGCCCGCCCGCGATCAGGCCCACGACCTGGGAGGGATCGGTGTTGAAGGTGGGCGGACACTCGCTGGCGTCGAGCACGCCGAGCCGACCGGCGGTGCCCGCGCCCGCGTAGACGAGCCGGCCGCCGCGCGCCATCCGCTCGGCCAGGGCGTCGATCACGGCGGCGATGGCCGGCAGCTGCTCGGCGACGGCGACCGGCACGGTCCGGTCCTCGTCGTTCATGGTCCGGGCGATGTCGAGGGTGGGCAGCTGGTCGATGTCGGAGAGTTCGGGCCGGAACGCCTCGGTGGTGAGCGTTTCGAGCTGGGCGCGGAGTTCGCCGTAAGCGGGTGTGGCGGGTGTGGCGGAGGTCATGGGGGGCTTCCTCATCGGTCGTTCAGCGGCTGTTGCGGGGGCTGTGCCGGTGTGCGAGGGCTTCGTACGAGGCGGCGAGCGCGGGGGCCGCGGTGTCGTACGTGCGCTGGGCCACACCGATGAACAGGCAGTCCACCACGAGGAGCTGACTGGTACGGGACGACATGGCGGCCGGGCGCAGCTCGCTCTCGCGGGCGGCGGACGTGGTCAGGACGTGGTCGGCGTACTGCGATACGGGCGCGTCGGGGCGGCCGGTGATGGCGACGGTCGTGGCTCCGTGCTCGAAGGCGACGCGGAGGGGTTCGATCACATCGCCGGTCGAGCCGGAGTGGGTGATCGCGATGGCCACATCGCCGCTACGGAGCTGGACGGCGTTGGTGACCGCGAGGTGCGGGTCGGCGTGCGCGTGCGCTATCAGGCCGATACGGAGCAGCTTCTGCGCGAGGTCCATGCCGACGAGCGAGGACGCGCCGATGCCGTAGATGTCGATACGGCGTGCGGTGGCGGCGGCCGTGACGACGGCGGAGAGCTGTGTGGTGTCGAGGCCGGCGGCCGTGTCGGCGAGGGTCTGCTGCTCGTCGTGGGCGAGCTTGGCGACGACTTCGTCGATCGGGTCGTCGACGGCGATGTCCGCGGTGACGCTCGGCGCGCGGCCGGACTGCTGGTGGGCGGCGAGCCCGGCGAGGGCGAGGCGCAGATCCCTGTATCCGGGGTAACCGAGAAGACGTGCCGTACGGACCACGGTGGCCTCGCTGGTGCCGGTCCGCTCGGCGAGAGCGGTGACGGTGAGGGCCGCGCAGCCCGCCGGGTCGTCGGCGACGGCTTCGGCGACGAGCTGCATGGAGCGGGTCATGGACGGGGTGAGCGTCCGGACTTTGGCGGCGAGGGCGGCGGGCGCGGGCGGCGCCTTGTTGCTGAAAATTTCCTTCACGTCATCACTCACATCATGAAAGATATTTTCTGCTCTACTGTTCAGTCAACCCCCATCTGGTACGGAATCGGACATGGCACGGAGTCCTGGCGGGTGCGGGACAATGGGCGCATGGACGATGCCGACCCCCTTGAGCAGGCGCTGCACATGGCCCGCGCCCTGGTCCTCGCGGATCTGGCCGCGCGCGATGTCGCGGACGCCGAGGTGGTGTCGATGGTCGAGAAGTCGGTGACCCACCGCCGCTGGTGGGTGCGGCAGTGGCCGGAAGGCGTCGACTACGTCACGGGTCTCGTCGCCCAGGACGTCCAGGACGCCCTTCTCGAAAGCCATGGCCGCTGGCCCCTCTGCCCCGTCTGCGACGCGGGCGACCCGCACGCCCTCGACGTCGAACCGGAGCTGGGCTCGGACCCGCACTGGGTCTGCGCCAAGGCGGGCGTGGTGGTGTCCGCCGTCGGCGGCCTCGCGTGACGGTCTACATCGACCCGCCGACCTGGCCCGGTCATGGACGGATGTGGTCCCACCTGATCAGCGATGTCTCGTACGACGAACTCCACGCCTTCGCCGCCTCCATCGGCTGCCCCCGCCGCGCCTTCGAACGCGACCACTACGACGTCCCCTCCCACCGCTACGCCGACGCGGTGGCGGCGGGCGCGGTGCAGGTGTCGAGCCGCGAGGTGGTCAGACTGCTGACGGCGGCGGGTCTGCGGCGGCCGAAGGGGCGGCCGGCGTAGGGCGTGGAGCGCACGCTGCGGGGCGTCGCCCCGAGGACCCGGAACGACCCGGAACGACCCGGAACGACCCGGAATGAACCGGAACGGCCCGGATGAAACCGTACGACGGGAACGATCCGAACAGCTCCAGCGACCCGGACGGCCTGAACGACTCGAACGGCTCAAGGGACCTGAACGACCTGAACGACCTGAACGGTCCGAACGACGCAGGCGACCTGAACAGCTCGAACAGCTCGAACGGCTTGAATTGCTCGAACAGCCTGAACACCTTGAACGGCCCCGACGGCTCGAACCGTCCGCCTCCCGTCCACCTCCCGCCCGGCGCCCGGTCAGACCTGTTCGGCGCAGGCCACCGCCGGCTCCCGGACGCCGGAGGACGACGACGTCACCACCCGCGACCCGCCGTGCAGCCGCAGCGAGACGCCGACCAGGGCCACGGCGACGAGCATCATCCCCGCGCCCGCCCAGGCCGTCGACGCGAAGCCGAAGTCCGCGTCGATGACCGTGCCGCCGAGCCAGGGGCCGCCCGTGTTGCCCAGGTTGAAGGCCGCGGTCGTCGTCGCGCCGGCGAGGGTGGGGGCCGCGCCCGCGACATTGAACATCCGGGCGTTGAGGGCCGGAGCCGTGAAGAAGGCGGAGAGCCCGAGCAGGAACGCCAGGGTGACCACGGCTGCCGGGGTGGTGGCGAAGAGCGCGAGGGCCGCGAGGAACACGGTCGACGCGGTGATCCCGCTGAGCATCACCCCGAAGAGGCGCGCGTCCGCGATCCGGCCGCCCACCGTCGTACCGACGAGGGCGCCGAGCCCGAACAGGGCCAGCACCGTCGGCACCCAGCCCTCGCCGATTCCGGCGACGTCCGTCAGCAGCGGCGCGAGATACGAGAACGCGCAGAAGACCCCGCCCGCCGCGAGCGCCGTGATCGCGATGGAGAGCCAGACCTGCCGGTCCCGGTAGATCGACAACTCCCGCCGCAGCCGCGGCTTCTCCTCGGGCAGCGGAATCCGGGGGATCAGCGTCACGACTCCCACGAGCGCGACCGCCGACGCCAGCCCGACCGCCCAGAACGCCGACCGCCACCCGAACTGCTCCCCGAGGAACGCCCCCGCCGGCACGCCCAGCACATTCGCGATCGACAGCCCGCCGATCATCACCGCCATCGCCCGCGCCCGCGCGTTCACCGGCACCATCGCGATGGCCACGGCCGCCCCGAGCGCCCAGAACCCCGCACACGCGAACGCGCTGACCACCCGCGACACGAACAGGACCTCGTACGTCGGAGCCACCGCCCCCGCGACCTGCCCCACCCCGAACACCGAGATCAGCGCGATGAGCGTCGCCTTGCGCGGCAGCCGCAGCGTCGCCACGGCGAGCAGCGGCGCGCCGACCACCATCCCGATCGCGAACGCGGATATGAGAAGCCCGGCCTGCGGGATCGACACATCCATGTCGTCCGCGATGGGCGGCAGAAGCCCGGAGAGCATGAACTCGCTCGTGCCGAGCGCGAAGACGGACAGGCCGAGCATGTAGACGGCGAGCGGCATACGGCGACGAGAGTCGGATTCGGGCATGACATGGGCAACGGTCGCGGTTGTGCCTGTCATTCCCAGGAGCGCGGACGATCTTGCATGGGTTTCGCGGGGGAGGAGTGCCGGACTCCCCGCACCCTCGGCTGAGCGTGCCGGACTCCCGGCACCCTCGGTTGAGCGGCCGGACTTCCAGCGCCCTTGGTTGAGCGGCTGGCCCACGGGCCGCCGCGCCGGCCGTCCCGGCCGGGTCAGTCGCCGCGTAGAAACAGCCCGTACACGATCTGGTACGGCCCCAGAAGAAGGCTGATGAGGACGCCCGGCATCCAGAGGAGGACCGTCAGGGCACGGCGCACCACACCCCACGGGGTCAGCACGGGAAGAGGGTCGGAGGCGCGCCGTGGATCGTGGATCAGCCGTACGCGCTCGGGCTGCCCGGGGACACGGCGGACGCTGTGATCGGCCCTCATGGTGCGGTCCACACCCGTGGTGTCGGTGTAGCGGAAGGACCTCGGGTAGCCGCTGTTCTCGTCGAGGGTCGCCTCCATGGGAACGCCGCGGAACCGGAGGACGATCCGCCGGCACAGGTGCCAGACCAGGGGGACGACGAAGGCCAGGCCGAGGGCGAGGGGCAGCAGGGCGAACACCGCCGCTACGGCGTTGAGCCACTCGCCGACCGCGAAGAGGCCCACGACTCCCGCCGCGTATGCGCCGCCGACGACCCACAGGGCGATCAGAAGTGGGTCCGGGTCCCATCGCCTCGGGGCGGTCTCCGACGTACGGACCATCGCGGCGCCGTCCTCCCTGGGAGTGGACGGGTCCCGTCGTGGAAGGGCGGCGCCGACCGCTGCGACGAGCGCCTGGGCGGCCGCGGAGTTGCGGGAGTGCACGTGGTGGACGGTGGGGTCGACGCCCTCCGGCGCCGGTGAGTACGACAGCGACGGCGCGCCGGGACGCGTCCAGGCGTACTTCCTCGACGGCTTCCAGAGGTATGTGCAACTGGGCGCGGGGCAGCGTCAGGAGCAACCCGTCCGGGCGCAGGCTGAGCGTCGCCGAGCGGCCGGAGAGAAGGATGGACGGCGCGGCACGGGCTGAGTGGACATCCGGGCAGCATGAGGGCCGCAATCGCCGCCAGCCCCAAGGCAGTTGAACGAGATCCACCCGCGCCGGAGCGGTGGAAACCGGTCTTTGGGCGTCGGCCCTGCCCAGGGTGGTTTCTCGGCTGATCGCGATGACGACGATCCATGTGTACCGGGGGTGTCCGCGTCTACCGGGAGTGTCCGGGTGTACCGGGGGTGTCCGGGTGTACCGGGGGTGTCCGGGCCGTCTCTTTCACTTCTCGCTCGGGCCGCGGAGTGCGCTCGGGTCGCGGAGCGCCTGCCGTACCGACCAGACCACGGCGACCAGCGGGACGGCCACCACCGCGCCGATCACGCCCGCCGTGATGGCGCCTCCGACCACGGAGAGGGCCACCACGACGGGGTGAAGCCGGACCGCCCAGCTCATGACCAGCGGGTGCAGCAGATGGGCCTCGATCTGCCCGATGACCACGATGAGCACCACCACGATCCCCGCCACCAGCACTCCCTTGGACGCGAGCGCGATCACCACCGCGACGGCCAGAGCGATCGGCGAGCCGATCAGGGGGACGAACGCGGCGAAGAACTCCAGCAGCGCCAGTGGCAGCGCGAGGGGTACGCCGAGCAGGGCGAGCGCGATGCCGACGAGGACCGCGTTGACCGTGGCGACGAGGAGCACGCCGTGGGTGTAGCCGGTGAAGGTCCGCCACGCGGCCCGTCCCGCCGTGGCGGTACGGCCGCGGAACCGGGACGGCAGATCGGCGCAGAACCAGGCCCAGTACCGCTCGCCGGAGTGGATGAAGAAGAAGGAGCAGAACACGGCGAGGGCGAGCACGGTGAACACCTCGATCACCCGGCCGGCGCCGCTGAGGGCGGTGCTCACCAGCGCGGAGCGGTGGGTCGTGAGCAGATGCCCGAGCTGGGACTGGAAGTCGGTCAGGGCGTGGGGGGAGAGCCGGAACGGAGGCTTCTCCAGTAGCTGCAGGATCCGGTTGAACCCGTTGTGGAACTCCCGCGCCAGCGTGCTCTGCTGCCCGGCGACCACCTCCCCGACCAGCGCGAACACACCGAGGACGAGGACGATGCTGCCGGTCACCGTCAGCCCTACGGCGAGCGCGCGGGGCAGCCTGCGGGCCAGCAGGCCGGCGGTGGGCCGCAGCACGGCCGTGGCCACGAGTGCCAGGAAGACGGCGACGGCGATCTGATGGAAGCGGCCGAGCACGGAGAAGACCCCGAGGACGACGAGCACCACCACGACGACGCGCCAGGCGTACGCGGCGGCGACGCGCAGACCCTCGGGTACGGCCGGGTGCGGGGTGGGGGCGGGCGGTGACGGCGGCGGCTCGGCGGTGCTGGACATCCCTTCGCTGTTACCGCCGCCGGTCCGCGGGTCCCCGTGGGCGTCGACCGTTTCACCCGGAGGGCACCGCCCTGATCCGCTGTTCGGCCGGACCCGACGTCCGGGCACCACCGTCTCGGCCCTGTCCTCCCGACGCTGCCGGAAGGGCCGAGGAACTCAGCGTGTAGCCAGGGCCGTGGCCTCTGTGCGGGGTTCGGATGGTTCACCACCGGTGAGGGCGGCGAAGTCGGCGTGGACCTGCGCCACGGCCTCGGGATACGTCTCGCGCCTGGCGTGCTCGGCGAGTGCCCGGTAGACGCTGGCGAAGGAGCATGGACCACCCCCGTCCCCTGGCACGTCAGCGAACGCCACACGCCGTTGCGCGGCGAGGACACCCACCTCGTACGGCCCTACGCACCCCTCGACGACACCCTGCGGCTCCGGACCGTACGACCCCGGCCCCGCCGGATCCTCGTCCACATGGCCCGCGGCCTGGACCTGGCCGCGCTTCCGGGAGCGCCCGGATGACCGTCGACGGACTCACCGTCCCCGTACCCGAACCCCTCACCGCCGACTGCACCCACTGCCACCGCCCCACCCACGCACCCATCCCCATCCGCTGGACAGAACACTCACTCCACTACGCGTGCCCCCAGTGCGCACCCCACCTCACCCCAGGCCCCACTCCCAACGAGTAGCCCCTGTTCAGGAGCCTCTACTCGGGGGCGAGGAGGGCCAGTTCGGCCGTGAGGTTGCGACGGGCCCGCGTCTCCCATTCGCGTACGCCGTGCGGGGTGTGGAAGAGGCGCGGCAGATCGAGGAGTTGGCGCAGCACGGCGGCCCGGCCGGCGCGGAAGGCGTCGTCCGGGACGAAGCCGTACTCCTCCCGTACGGCGGCGGTGTAGGCGGCGTACGGCTCCGGGCCCGAGGCCAGGATCGCGAGATCGGCGTCGCACAGGACCGCGCCGTTGGCGTCGTCGTCGGCCGGGGCGTGGGTGACGGTGAGGCGGACCAGACGGGCGACTTCGGCGGTGGCCTCGGGGGAGAGCCCGGCTTCGGGAAGGGCGCGCTCCGCGAGACGGGCCGAGCGCTCCTCGTTCTCCGAGCGCTCGGGAAGGTAGACCGCGTCGTGGAACCAGGCCGCCAGGCGTACGAGTTCGGGATCGGCGGCATGCGCGGCGAGCGTGTCGACGTGGTCGAGGACCGCGACCAGGTGGGCGGTGGTGTGGTACCGGCGCTGCGGCTCGCCCCAGCGGGCAAGCAGATTCTCCGCGTACGGGACCGGGTCCGGACCGTCGGCCGCACCGCCGCCGCGTGCGGCCGTGACCGTACGTGTCCACCGTTCGCGGAGATCGGCACAGGGCTCGTCCGGGTGGGCCGCGCCGGCGGCGGGGTCGCTCATGGAACGACTGTACGGCGCGGGCGCACGGCTCCGGTACGTGCCGCTCGGGACGAGGGACCTTGTAGGCCACGGGACCCCGGACAGCGGGCCCGCGCGGCAAACGGCAGGCGGATTCGCCGCATGGGCATCACCTGCCCCTGGATCTCTGCGGCCTGAAGAGGCCGGCCGGCCTACATGGAACCCGTTGTGCCGGGACGGAAGAAGCCGGTAGCGAGGTCAGCGCAGCTCTGACGGATGCGACGGAGGGCTTCGACCACGTCGTCACCGAAAGCGATCGGCGCACCAGGAGAATCCACGCGCTGGAACTCCTCGTTACGGATCACTCGTCGGGGGTAGCTTACGGCTCGGGGAACGTCGCCCACCGTCACCCGAGCGAAACCGTCCCGCAGGTCCGAGGAGCGATTTCGCGGCCCGATCCGTCCCAGGCGACCAAAAGCGCCGATCGGGGTGACACTGGAGAAAGACGGAGGGAAAACGCCTACCAGCCGTAGCGGAGGGCAGACATCATGATCGGAGTGATGATCCTCTTCGGGCTCATCCTGGTGGCCCTGATAACCGTGGCCATGTGGCGCGACGGTCGGCGGCGGGCCCAGCTCGTGGTGCCGCGCCCGGAAGAGCAGCCGCGCAAGCCCGATCACCGTGAGCACATCGAGGAAGTCCGTGAGGCCGACGGGGAGGACTCCTTCCCCCACGACGGGGGGCGTCTGCTCCCGTACAACCTGAGGACGCACAGCAGCCACAGCACGGGCAAGGGCCCGGAGAGCAGGCCCAAGCACAGCCCGAACCCCCACAGCGGCTCCTTCGGCAGCGGCGGCCTGGGCGGCTGACGCGGCCTGACGCGGCCTGACGCGGCGGAGGCGGCTGAGTGGCCGTGTTCGTCCAACCGGCCGGTCCTCACGGGGATGGTTCGCCTCCCGCGGGTCTTCGCGGGTTCCGGCGCGCTGCCCGTCCAGTCGCGCGTTCGCCTGACCCGGTGCGCGCCCGCCCGGCCAGTTGCCCGCCCGGCCAGGGCGCGTGCCCACCCGGCCAGGGCGCGTGCCCACCCGGCCAAGTGCCCGCCCACCCGGCCAAGTGCCCGCCCGTCGGGCGGCGCGCGGAGCCGCGGAAGCCAAAGGCCGAGCGCCACAGGGCGAGCCTCCAAAGACCGAGCGCCGCGGGTGGGGCCGTCAAAACCAAAGACCGAGGGCCCGGGCGTGATGCCCGGGCCCTCGGCCTCCTGGTACCGGTTCGGGTTCGGTACCGCTGTGACTACGAGGCCGCCCTGAAGCCCCGCAGCCGCAGGCTGTTCCCGACCACGAACACCGACGAGAAGGCCATCGCCGCGCCCGCGATCATCGGGCTCAGCAGCCCCATCGCGGCGAGCGGCAGCGCCGCCACGTTGTAGGCGAAGGCCCAGAACAGGTTCGTACGGATCGTGCCCAGCGTCTTGCGCGCCAGCCGGATCGCGTCGGCCGCCGACCGCAGGTCACCGCGGACCAGGGTCAGATCGCTGGCCTCGATCGCGGCGTCCGTGCCGGTGCCCATCGCCAGGCCCAGATCGGCCTGGGCGAGCGCCGCCGCGTCGTTGACGCCGTCGCCGACCATGGCGACGCTGCGGCCCTCCGCCTGGAGGCGCTTGACGACGTCGACCTTGTCCTCCGGCATGACCTCGGCGATCACCTCGCCGATGCCGACCTCGGCGGCCACCGCCTCGGCGACGGCCTTGTTGTCCCCGGTCAGCAGGATCGGGGTCAGGCCCAGGCCGCGCAGCCGGGTGATGGCTTCGGCGCTGGTCTCCTTGACCGCGTCCGCGACCTCCAGGACCGCGCGGGCCTCGCCGTCCCAGGCCACCGCGATCGCGGTACGGCCCGCGGCCTCCGCCTCGGCCTTGGCACGCGCCAGGTCCTCCGGCAGGTGGATCTCCCATTCGGCGAGCAGCTTGACCCGGCCCACCAGCATGGCGTGGCCTTCGACGATGCCCTGAACGCCGAGTCCGGGGATGTTGGCGAAGTCCTCGGGCGCGGGGAGCGTGCCGACCTCGGCGGTGGCTCCGGTGGCGACGGCCTGGGCGATCGGGTGCTCGGAGGCGTTCTCCAGAGCGCCCGCCAGCCGCAGGACCTCGGCCCGGTCGGTGGTGGAGTGGACGTGCACGCCGAGCAGGGTCATCTTGCCGGTGGTGACGGTTCCGGTCTTGTCGAGGACGACGGTGTCGACCTTGCGGGTGGTCTCCAGGACCTCGGGGCCCTTGATGAGGATGCCGAGCTGCGCGCCGCGGCCCGTACCGACCATGAGGGCGGTCGGGGTGGCGAGCCCCAGGGCGCAGGGGCAGGCGATGATCAGTACGGCGACGGCGGCGGTGAAGGCCGCTGCCCAGCCCTCGCCCATCGCCAGCCAGACGCCGAGGGTGCCGAGCGCCAGCAGGATCACGATCGGCACGAAGACGCCGGAGATCTTGTCGGCGAGCCGCTGGGCCGCCGCCTTGCCGTTCTGCGCGTCCTCGACCAGCTTGGCCATCCGGGCGAGCTGGGTGTCGGCCCCGACGCGGGTGGCCTCGACGACCAGCCGGCCGCCGGCGTTCAGGGTGGCTCCGGTGACGGAGTCGCCGGGGCCGACCTCGACGGGCACCGACTCACCGGTCAGCATGGAGGCGTCCACGGCGGACGAGCCCTCGACCACGAGACCGTCGGTGGCGATCTTCTCGCCGGGGCGTACGAGGAAGTGGTCGCCGACGGCCAGCTGGGCCGTGGGGATGCGTACCTCCTGGCCGTCCCGGAGAACGGTGACCTCCTTCGCGCCCAGCTCCATCAGCGCCCTGAGCGCCGCCCCCGCCTTGCGCTTGGAGCGGGCCTCGAAGTAGCGCCCGGCCAGGATGAAGGCGGTGACGCCGGCGGCGGCCTCCAGATAGATGTTGGAGGAGCCGTCGGAGCGGGAGATGGTCAGCTCGAACGGGTGGGTCATGCCGGGCATGCCCGCGTGACCCCAGAACAGCGCGTAGATCGACCACAGGAACGCGGCGATCGTGCCGACGGAGATCAGGGTGTCCATGGTGGCCGCGCCGTGCCGGGCGTTCTTCCAGGCGGCGCGGTGGAAGGGCCAGCCGGCGTAGACGACGACGGGCGCGGCGAGCGTCAGCGAGAGCCACTGCCAGTACTCGAACTGGAGGGCGGGGATCATCGCCATGGCGATGACGGGTACGGCGAGGACGAGAGCGGTGATGAGCCGTTCCCGCAGGGTCTTCAGCTCCCCGTCGACCTCTTCGGTCTCGTCGCCGGCCTCCTGCGCGCCGGCCGTGCCGTCGGCGCCGGGCGCGACGGCCTGCCGCTTGGGTTTGGGTTCGGCGGCGGTGTAGCCGGTGGCCTCGACGGTCCCGATGAGATCCTGTACGGAGATGTCGTCGCTGAAGGTGACCTTCGCCTTCTCCGTGGCGTAGTTCACCGTCGCTTCGACGCCGTCCATGCGGTTGAGCTTCTTCTCGATACGGGACGCACAAGAGGCGCAGGTCATGCCGCCGATGGCGAGTTCTACCTCTTTGTGGGTGGCTGTGTGCGCCACGGTTCCTCCCTGTCCGAGCCTTGATGCCTCTAATGATACCCCTAGGGGGTATCGGATCACTCTTTATGTATACCCCCTATAGGTATATCGTGCAAGTCCTGAACCCCGCGATGTGGGGGGCTTCTCATCGGGCCGCTGATGCATCCGCGATGCCCGCGTATTAGCCTTGCTATTGGACTAGACCTGTTAACGCTGTAGCCGCCCCAGGAGGAATGGGTTCACATGAGCAACCGTGCAGTCCTGGAGGTGATCGCTCTGGACGCCGAGGACGCGATCGCCGCGCAGTCAGGAGGGGCGGACCGGCTGGAGCTGATCACCGACATCGCGGCGGACGGTCTGACCCCGTCGCGGGAGACGTTCGCCCGTATCCGGGAGGCGGTCGGCATTCCCCTGCGGGTGATGCTCCGGCTCGCGGACGGCTTCTCGGCGGGCTCCCCGGAGGATGCGGAGGCGCTGGTGCGGGCCGCGGCCGGTCTGCACGCGGAGGGGGCGCAGGAGTTCGTGCTGGGCTTCCTCGACGACGCGGGCAACCCCGACCTGGTCACCGTGGAACGGCTCCTCGCCGAGGCGTCCGGCTGCCGCTGGACCTTCCACCGGGCGATCGACCGCGCCGCCGACCGCGACGCGCTCCGCAAGCAGCTCGCCGATATGCCGGGCCTCGACACCTACCTCACGGCGGGCTCCCCCCTGGGCGTGGACGACGGCCTCCCCACCCTCGTCGCGGAAGCCGCCCGGCGCGGCGAACCGGGCTACGAGCCCGAACTCCTCGTCGGCGGCGGCCTGCGGCTGGACCACCTTCCCGCCCTGATGGCCGCGGGCATCGACGCCTTCCACATCGGGGGCGCGGCTCGGGTGAACGGCTGGGAGGGTCCGGTGAGCGCGGAGGCGGTACGGAAGTGGCGGATGGCCATCGACGCCTGAACGTCGCCTGAACCGCCGCCGGAAGCGACGCCTTGACCGCGCCTGACTCGCAGCCTGAACGGCCCGCCTGAACGGCCGCCTAGAGGAGAGCGCTTTCCGGTCATGTCGGGGCCTTGATGAGAACGGCCCCGCGCCGCCGCCCGCTCGGCCCGAGGTTCGGCCCGCGCGCTCTGCTGCACGTACTGCCTGCACGTTTTGCCCGCCTGGTCATCCCGTGTGGCGAGCCCGTGAGCCTGTGAGTACGTGAGCACGCGGGTACGTGAGTACGCGAGCCCGCGTGGTCCGCTCCGAGGCAGGCGCTCGCCCACGTCCCCGTCCCCGCGCGGTCGCCGTGCCGTCGGTCCCGCGCGGTAGACCGCCTCGCCGCGACGGGACCTCGCCGCGACGGGCCTGGGCGCGATGTGCCGGTGATCCGCCGGGTGCCGGCTCCGGCCGCCTCCCGTACGGAGGAAACGCCTCCGGCCGCCCCCGTACGACGGAGACGGCCGGAATCATCAGCGCATCAGCGCATCGGCGCATCGGCACACAGCGCACCAAGTGCGTCGGCGCGTCAGCGGTACATCAGCGCACGTCGACGTAGTCCCCGGCCGTCACGACCCCGGCCATCTTGGAGTTGCCCACGAACTTGTAGCGCCAGTAACCGTCGGTCGTCGCCTTGACCGTGGTCTTCAGATTGCCCTTGCTGTCCGTGCTGACCCGCTTGACCACGGAGTACTTCGTGGAGCCCTTCTTGCGGAACTCCAGCTGGACCGGCAGGTTGCGGTAGCCGGAGTAGACGTCCCGGTCCCAGTTGGCGACGCGCAGACCGCCGGTGACCGTGAGGGTCTTGTTCTTCTTCACCGGCTCGGGGCTGGCGTTCACGGTCAGACGGGCTTCCCGCAGGATCGAGAAGGTCCTGGCGTTCTCGATGAAGGTGAAGGTCTCCCCGTCGCTCGCCAGCGCGGCGACCTGGGTCTTCCAGGGGCCCGCCAGGCGGTTCTCCAGGTCGAACCAGGGGTCGACCACGTAGTCGGCCCGGCAGGTGGGCGCTACACCCGTGCAGTTCTTGGCGATGATCGTGTCGGGAACGAGCACGCCGTCGGGCAGCTCGGGGTTCGTGCCCCTCCACGGGAAGGCGAACCCCTCGGCGACGCCGTCGGGGGTGGCGGCCTTGAAGGTCACCGAGAACTTCTTGTTGTTGAGGCCGACCACGAGCGGCTTGCCGCCGTTGACGACCACGTTTGAGATCCTCGGCGGGGTGACGGCGGCGATCTTGGCCTTCGCGTCCGCCGAGGCTCCGACACGCTTCTTGGCTCCGAGACGCTTCTTGGCTTCGGCGATCGCCGACTCGGCCGCGCTCTGGCCCGAGCCACCCGGCTTCTCGTCGGCCTGGACGGCGGGAGCCGCCAGGGTGGTCAGAACGAGCGCGCCGGTCACAGCGGCCACTGACACACGTATACGCATGAATTCCCCAGTTTATGCGAGGGGCTCCGCGGCACGGATATCCAGTGCCGAGCGGAGCGCCTGGAGGTCTGTTTGACGTTCCAGACGCCGGAGCGGAACGAAGGGTTGTACGGGAGAACCGAATCACCGTGCGATCAGGCCGGGCGGAAGGGCCCGGAGCGCGCGCTCAGGGCGGAAGGGCCCGGAGCGCGCGCTCAGGGCGGAAGGGCCCGGAGCGCGCGCTCACCCCGTCCGGCCCGCCAACTGGACCGGCAGAGCGCCCCGGTGAAGCACGGTCAGCCCTGAGACCGCCCGTGTCAGAGCCACGTACAGCCTGCGCAGACCGGTCCGTTCGTCGGGCTCGGCGGCGACGAGGGCCGCCGGGTCGTCCAGGACGACATAGTCGTACTCCAGCCCCTTGGCCAGAGAGGCCGGGACCAGCGTCAGCCGGGACTCGGCCGTCGTCAGGGAACCGGGAGCGAGATAGGGCAGTCCGGCGGCGGTCAGCGCCGAACCCAGCGCCTCCACCCGGCCGTCGGCCGCGATCAGACCGGTCGAGCCCTCCCGCCGCAGAGCCTCCACGCACGCGGCCACGACCGCCGCGTCCAGTTCGTCCGCTCCGCCCGCGACCTCGCGGACCTCCAGCGAACCGGGCGACTCACGCACCGAAGTGACCTCCGCCAAACCGGGGGACATGAACGGAAGCAGCCGGGAGGCGTACGAGATGACCTCGCGCGGCACCCGGAATCCGGCGGTCAGCTCCTCCACCACCGCGTCCGGCTTGCCCAGATGGGACAGGGCCTCGGCCCAGCTCTCGGTCGCCCACGGAGTCGTCCCCTGCGCGAGATCGCCCAGCACGGTCGCCGAACCCGTCGTACAGCGCCGTCCCACCGCCCGGTACTGCATGGGCGACAGGTCCTGCGCCTCGTCGAGGACCACATGGCCCAGCGAGTGCGTCCGGCTCACCAGATCCGCCGCCTCGTCGATCAGCACGGCGTCCGCGGACGACCACTTCGCGGAACGCGGACTCCGCGCCGGCCTCTCCCACAGGATCGTCCGCTGCTCCTCCCCGGTCAGCACGCCGTCCGCGTGGGCGGCCAGGAACTCCGCGTCCGAGAGCAGCCGCAGCACCAGCTTCGCCGGGTCCACGGGAGGCCAGATCGCCTTGACGGCCGCCTTCACGGCGGGGTTACGGGCCACCGCGTCCTGGACGCGGTCGTCGGGCGCCTCGCCCGCCTGCTCCATGCGGACGAGGACGGCGTGCGCGATCCGCTGGGGAAGGGCGTCGCGGGCCGCGCCGTAGCGGATGTCCCGCTCCAGCAGTTCGACCACGATCTCTTCGAGTTCGTACGCGGGAACGCGCCACCGCCGGGAACCGCGGACCACCATCACGGGCTCGACGGGCGGCGTGACATGCGACCGCAGGGCCCGCGTGAGGACCTCCGCCATCCGGGCGTCGCCCTTGACGGCGGCCGCGGCCGGGCCGTCGACGCCGCGCACCTCCACATGCGCGACCAACTCGTCGACGGTCGACTGCCTGACCTCCAACTCGCCCAGCGCGGGCAGGACCTGCTCGATGTAGTCGAGGAAGGAACGGTTCGGCCCGATGACGAGCGTGCCGGCGCGGGCCAGCCGCTCCCGGTGCGCGTAGAGGAGATACGCGACCCGGTGCAGGCCCACGGCGGTCTTTCCGGTGCCGGGACCGCCCTGCACACAGACCGTGCCACCGAGCCCCGACCGGACGATCTCGTCCTGCTCCGGCTGGATCGTGGCGACGATGTCCCGCATCGGGCCCACGCGCGGGCGCTCGATCTCCTCCCGGAGCAGCCTGCCGACATGGCTCTCATCCGCCGGGTCGGTCAGATGCTCGTCCTCGTACGCCGTCAGCTCGCCGCCCGTGTAGCCGAAGCGCCGCCGGAGTTCCACGTCCTGGGGGTCCTTGCGGGACGCCCGGTAGAACGGCTTCGACACGGGCGCCCGCCAGTCCACCACCATCGGGTCGCCGTGGGCGTCGTGGACATGGCGTCGGCCGATATAGAAGCTGTGGCCCTCCTGGGCGGTCTCGAGATAGTCGAGACGGCCGAAGAAGAGCGGTGTGTGGACGAGATCGGCGAGTTCCTTGATCCGCAGCTCCTTCTGGCTCTCCAGCACCCGCGTGTTGACCCAGTTCGCGGTCACGTCACGGATGTCGAGCGACTGGGCCGCCTCGCGCATCGTGCGCAACGCGGCACGGGAGGCGGACAGATGCGAGCGTTCCCGGAGAAGGGGATCGCCGCCGGGCGCGGGCTCGGGGACATGCGCAGGCTCGGGGGCATGCGTGGGCTGGGGGGCATGCGAGGGTACGGGGACGTGCGCGGGCACGGATCGCCTCCGGGGAAGCTGCGGGGGTCTGGACGGAGAGACCGACCGGTTTCCGTCCGGGCGGCGGCGCTCCTCGGAGGGAGGCGGGCAAGACGGAGGAGTCTAGTCAATGGCGCGGCACGGGAGCGAACGGTATTCCCTGGGGAGGACTAATCCCTGGGAGGACTCCGTGTCCTCCTGAAGTGCCGGTCCCGTAGGGGAACCCGTATGCCTGGAGTCGTACACGGGACGGAGAGGGGTTCAATCCGGGGGCCGATGCGCTGAGCAGGCACGGAATCCACCATGGATACATGACCACGACGACTCTCACCCCGGCATCCGAGATCCCCCGAACCCGCACCCGCCGACACGTCACCGCGAGCCGCGCCCCGGACTCCCAGCACCCCCAACACGCTCAGCACGCCCAGCACCGCGTCGGCAACGCACTGCGCGCGGTCAAGGTGTTCACCGCCGCCGTCTTCAGCGTGGCGGTCCTGGGGGAGTACGCGGAGGAGGCGGGCGTCCGCCGTTGAGCCCTCTCCCGCCCCCGTTGAGCCCTCTCCCGCCCCCGTTGAGCCCTCTCCCGCCCCCCGCATACGCCGAACGCTCCAGCCGTTTCACGGCCTTGCGCTGATCCACTAGTAGGGTCGCCGCCGTGACGTTCCGTAACGTGAGCCCCCGATCACTTGCCGCGGTCCTCGCCCTCGCGCTGGCCGCGCTCTGCACCGCGCAGCGCGTCCCGCTGCGTGTCCCCCTCGCCGACGGCTTCGCGTACGGCTTCATCGTCACCGACTGGCAACTGCCCGCCACGCATCCCCCCTTCGCCGCGATCCTCCTCGTGCCGACCGCCTGGCTGCCCGACCCGGCCCTCGAGGTCGCCTTCGTCGCGGGGAACGCCCTCCTTCTGGCCCTCCTCGTCAGACTCTGCTGCCGCGTCGCCGGCCTGACCGCGCCCGTGCCGCTGCTGCTGGCCGCCGTCGCCGTCGGCGTCTGGCTCGAACCGGACTTCACCCTCGCCCTCGTCTGCCTGGTCCTGTGGGACCTGGCCCGCGACGAAGACGCCATCGGGAAGGGCTTCGCGCTCGGCGTCGCGGCCGGGGTCGCCCTCGCGCCCGCCGTGTTCATCGTCTATCTGCTGCTCACCGGCCGGGTACGGGCGGGGCTCACCGCCCTCGCCTCCCTCACGGGCACGGTGCTGCTGGGCGCGCTCGTCCTCCCGCACGCGAGCACGGACTTCTGGACCAGCGGGGTCTTCGCGACGGCCGGGGACGCGCGCCAGCTCGCGTGGTGCGCGCCGCTGCTGGCGCTCGTATGGCTGACCAGCCGTACTCACGCGGGCGCGCGGGAAGTGAGCGCCCCGACCGAGGCGACGGGCCCGGCCGCCCGGCTCGGCTGAGCCACCGGACCATGCACCGGGCGGCACCGGACCATGCACCGGGCCGTAGGCCGGGCGATGCACTACGCCATGCACCAGACCACGCGCCGGACCATGCACCAGACCGCGCGCCGGACTATGCACCAGACCACGCGCCGGACCATGCGCGTCAGCCCAGCAGGTCGTGCGCGTCCACGATCCGGTACGCGTACCCCTGCTCCGCCAGGAACCGCTGCCGGTGCGCCGCGAAGTCCTGGTCGATGGTGTCGCGGGCGACGACCGAGTAGAAGCGGGCCTCGTGCCCGTCCGCCTTCGGCCGCAGCACCCGGCCGAGCCGCTGCGCCTCCTCCTGCCGGGAGCCGAACGTGCCCGACACCTGGATCGCGACGGTGGCCTCCGGAAGGTCGACGGAGAAGTTCGCCACCTTGGACACCACGAGCACGGAGATCTCGCCCTGCCGGAAGGACTCGAACAGCTTCTCCCGCTGCGCGTTCGACGTCTCGCCCTTGATGACCGGCGCGTCCAGATGCTCACCCAGCTCGTCGAGCTGGTCGATGTACTGGCCGATGACCAGCGTCTGCTCGCCCCGGTGCTTGGCGACCAGCGCCTCCGCCACCTTGCGCTTGGTCTCGGTGGTCGCGCAGTAGCGGTACTTCTCCTCCGTCTCGGCGGTGGCGTACGCCAGCCGCTCGGAGTCGGTCAGATTGACCCGTACCTCCACACAGTCCGCCGGAGCGATGTACCCCTGCGCCTCGATCTCCTTCCATGGAGCGTCGAAGCGCTTCGGCCCGATCAGCGAGAACACGTCCGACTCCCGCCCGTCCTCCCGGACGAGCGTGGCGGTCAGCCCGAGCCGCCGCCGGGCCTGCAGATCGGCGGTGAACTTGAAGACGGGCGCGGGCAGCAGATGCACCTCGTCGTAGACGATGAGACCCCAGTCACGGGAGTCGAACAGCTCCAGATGCGGATAGACGCCCTTCCGCCGGGTCGTCAGCACCTGGTAGGTGGCGATGGTGACCGGGCGGATCTCCTTCCGCGTACCGCTGTACTCGCCGATCTCGTCCTCGGACAGCGAGGTCCGCTTCACCAGCTCGTGCTTCCACTGCCGGGCGGAGACGGTGTTGGTGACCAGGATCAGCGTCGTCGCCTTGGCCTGCGCCATCGCACCCGCCCCGACGAGGGTCTTGCCCGCGCCGCACGGCAGCACGACGACCCCGGAGCCGCCGTGCCAGAACCCCTCGACGGCCTGCTTCTGGTACGGCCGCAGGGCCCAGCCGGTCTCGTCGAGATCGATACGGTGGGCCTCGCCGTCCACATAGCCCGCGAGGTCTTCGGCGGGCCAGCCCAGCTTCAGCAGCGTCTGCTTGATCTGCCCGCGCTCGGACGGGTGCACCGCGACCGTGTCCGGGTCCAGCCGCGCCCCCACCAGCGGCTGCACCTTCTTCGACCGGAGGATCTCCTCCAGTACGGGACGGTCGGTCGACGTCAGCACCAGCCCGTGGGCGGGGTGCTTGGAGAGCGTGAGCCGACCGTAGCGGGCCATCGTCTCGGCGACATCGACCAGCAGCGCGTGGGGCACCGGGTAGCGGCTGAACTCGACGAGCGCGTCCACGACCTGCTCGGCGTCATGCCCGGCGGCCCGCGCGTTCCACAGGCCGAGCGGGGTGACGCGGTAGGTGTGGATGTGCTCGGGCGCGCGCTCCAGCTCGGCGAACGGCGCGATGGCGCGTCGGCAGGCGTCGGCCTGCTCGTGGTCGACCTCCAGCAGGAGGGTCTTGTCGCTCTGGACGATCAGGCAGGACACATATACCTCCGAAAATAGGATCGTCCCGTGACGAACAGCACACCCGCTACGGCTCGGGCTCTGCCCCGTGCCCGACGCTCAAAGGGCGTTCCGGCCAGTGCGCCGGGGACGCGCGCGGCCATCTATGTCCGCCTTTCGCGGGAAACAGAAGAGTCTACCTCGCCGGAGCGTCAGCGAGCCGTGTGAGAGGAGTTGTGCCAGGCCAGGGGCTGGAACGTCGTAACAGTGAAAGAAGCCATCGACGTGTCCGGCTATTCCCGCGGGCTGAATCGCCCGGGGCTGCAGCGGATCCGGTCACGCCCTGGCTGCTCTGTCCCTGCGGCCTCGAACCAGCAGGGTCCCCATGCGCTGACTTCCCACAGGCGGTGGAATCACATTCACAGAGACGTCGACGTATCCGTGCTCCTTCAGCGTCACGGCCCACACGTCCGGCTCGTAGTCCCAGCGCTTGACCACAGCGGGTTCCTCGTCGGGCCCGCGCGGAATGTAGGACGCCTGACAGCCGTAGCAACCCTCCACAGCGGGCCGTTGGGACATGGCTAACACCCCGCCCGGCTTGAGCGTCGCATGGACTGCGGGAAGCATCTCAGCCGGATCGGTGAAGTAGGCGGCCCCGAAGACGGAGCAGATCCCGTCGAACGGAGCCTGCGTCCGCATGAACGAGAGGGCGTCTCCCCTGTACAGCGTCATGCCACCGATGTCGGGCCAACGCTCACGCGCCTTGGCCAGCTGCGCCGGCGACAAGTCCACTCCTACGGCTTCCATACCGAGAGTGGCGAGATGGGCGACGTTTCCGCCGGAGCCGCAACCCAGGTCCAGCACCCTGCCTCCGGCGGGCAAGGACAGCACTTCGGCCCCAGGTCCATGGTCAGGGTGCTGGGTCCAGTTGAACCAGGTGGTCTCGCCCTTGGCGTTTGTCCTCCTGCGCTGGGGCTTGCTCTCCGAGTAGGTGTCCCAGGCATCGCTACGAGTGTCGGTCACGGTGTCCGTCCCATGTCATGGCGTCAGCCGCCCGGCTTGGAGATCGGGCGGCTGACGCGCTGAGGCGTGCTACTTGTTCACGGGGCTGTCGGTGCACCCAGCGTGGCACTGTGTGCATCCGGCCGCGCCCTCGTTGGGCCAGAACTCAGGGTCGACGGTGTATCCGGCCGCGCGGATCGCGGCCTTCGTCGCCTCCATGGCGGCCCTGCCCGCTTCGGAGTCCGAGCCGGTCTCGTCGTCGTCCGGAACGTGGTGGATGTAGTCCACGCCCAGCGCCTTGGCGAAGGCCACGTAGGAGACGCTCCGCTTGATGAACGCGTGCCAGAACAAGTCCACCCGAAGAGATGGGGTGAGCGGCTCAGCGGTTAGCGTGGAGGCCACCAGGAAGGCCGCCAACTGGCTCACCCCACGCTCGGCCTGGTCGTCGGACAGTTCCAGCCAGGTCCTTCGCACGTCCCGGGCGAGCCGCTCCCTGAGGTCGGGGCTGATGAAGCCCAAGACTTCTCCCGGTTGCTTCGTGATCGTCACGTCAGTTCCTTCCGTGTCGGATGGTCCGTGATCGGAGAGCATCGGGGGCACTCGCAGGGAGGCCACGCGGCGGACGCTGCGGGGGGCGACGGCTTCTCACTCCGGCCGGTCGGGAAGACGACCTCACGGTCGTACGTCCTGCCGCCGTCGCGGGACACCCGCATCGTCATGGTCATCCGCTCACGCTCCCTCGTAGCTGCCTCACGACGCTCTGATGTTGTCCCTGTCGGCCAGGGCAGAGCGACGGCGGATCGGGCGTCGTCCGGGCGTCTGTCGGATACGAGGGCAAGCACTACGTAGTGATCGTCCAGCACGTGAACCGGTTGACCGTCCGGAGTCTGCCCGGGGCGAGCAGCAACCCGGACAGCCCGCTCGCGCTGGACCTGACCGTTGACCGGAACGTGGTCACCGGTACATGGGTCGAGCAGACCGCCGCAGACGGCTACTACCACGGGGCCCGCTACCACGGGGCCATCCAACTCCTGGTCGAGCCGACCGGACGGCGCATGGCCGGGAAATGGGTCGGCTTCGGCAAGGACTTCGATGTGAATACCGGCCCCTGGGAACTGCGGCTGGTGGACCGCTCCATGGGCAAGGCCGCGATGGAGAGGTACAGCCGGCCGCCGGAGTGATCGGCGCCGACGCCGAGGGTCCGGCCGTCCGGGGGCTGAGTATGCGGGGCCGCGGGATGAGTACGTGTACGGTGCCGGGGCCGCGGACGGTCCGGTTGGCTGGGGGCATGTCGAACTACTGGAATCCGTACGCGTACGGCACGCCCCCCGGTCCCGTGCCGTCCGGGCAGGCCGACGCCGACCGGAGGGACGAGCGCTGGTGGGTGGTGCCCGCGGTGTGCACTCCGCTGGTGGTGCTGCTCGCGTTCATCGACTTCCGGTCGGCCGGACCGAGCATTCCGGCGGTGTGGGCGATCGGGTACGTCGTCCCGGCCGCCCTGGTCGCGGCGAGTTGGCTCCAGGGGAGGACCGTCCGGCGGCGCACCGCGCGGTCGGTACTGGCGGCCATGGGCTGTGCACTGGCCTTCTTCTACACGGAGACGATCATGGCCGTCCTGCTGGCCGTGTGGTTCGGCGACATCTTCGTCAAGGTCGTGCAGGCGACGGTGGAGGGCCTGTAGGGCGGTCGGGCCGGAGTGCCTGCCGACGGGGGCGCGGGCGGGTCGGCTCGCGGCCCGGTTCAGGTCGAGTCGTCCGCGAGTTCCGCGACGCCCGTGATCCGGTGCAGCGGGTACGTGCGGACCTCGTCCGCCGTGTGGTCGTACGCGGTGACGAAGCCGCCCTCCACCCGTACGGGCGCGATCACGCGCTGGCTGGCCGAGCCCTCCGCGTTGACATAGCCGATCCAGAGCGCGGAGCCGGTCATGGCCGCCGCCTGGACCGTGGCCAGGGTCTCGGCGGCCGTGGTGCGGGGGAGTTCACCGTTCCGGGACCCGGATCCGGATCCCGACGTGGCACCCGCCCCGGCCTCGGAACGCGACGCGGGAGCCGTCCCCTCCGCCACCGGCTTGCGTACGACCGTGGACGCGAGGTCGCCCGCCCGGATGGCCTTCACCGCCGCGCCCAGCAGGACCGCGTCGGGCACGGGCGGCCCGTCCGAGTGCGGCGCGGGCGGATTGCGCGGCGGGGTCCGGCGGGCGTGGGCGCGGGTGATCATGACATCCCCCTCCGCCGATTCCGCCGCCGGGGCGTATCCCATCGCCCGCAGGCCGTTCAGCAGCGTCGCCGGGTCGGCCGGAGAGGCGAGGACGGTGGGCGCGAGGCGGCGGAGCCGCAGGCTCTGCGACCGCTTGTCGGCGATGATCTCGTCGAGCATCACATCGTCGTCGCAGCGTACGTACGCGGAGGCCGCGCCGATCCGGAGATGCCCGTGGCGGCGGGCCACATCGTCGATGAGATAGCTGAGCGGCTGCGGCACGGGCGTCCGGGAGTGCGCCGTGAGGAAGGTGTGCAGATCAGAGGCGGACCGCCCCGCGTCCAGCGCCCTGCGGACGGATCCCGGAGTGAACCGGTACACCGTCGCCCCGCCCTTCGACTCGATGTCCGCGAGCACGGCGAGCGTCTCGGCGAGGGGCCGCTCCAGCGGGCCGGGGGCGACGGCGGTGAGGTCGGCCTGGAGGAGGACATGGTCCAGCGGGGTCGGCAGCAGCGGCGCGAGCGCGGCAGCGGCGGCGGCTTGCGGGGCCGCCGACGTACCTGACGTTGACGTTGCGGGTGCTGCGGATGTCGCGGGTGCTGCGGGTGCTGCGGATGTCGCGGAGGCCGAGGGTGACGCGGGTGAGTCCGGCCCCGGAGTGCCCGCCCCCGCACCTCCCGCGCCTCTGACGGGCTCGTTCAGCAGCTCCCGCCCGTGCGCCGACAGCGCGCCCCTGCCCGTCACCCCCAGCGTCTCCGCCTCCGACAGGGTCCACAGGGCGACGCGGGAACGGAAGTCGGTGCCTTTGTCCGGGGCCGCGCCGCGCAGCGGGCGTTCCCAGCGGAGGCGTGCGAGCACCGACTCCGCGTCCGGGGAGACGCCCGGCGGAAGGGCGGCGAGCAGGGTGAGGACGCGGCGGCGGATCTCGGGGGCCGAGGGACGGTCGAGGTCGGGTCCGAGAGCGGAGAGGGCGCGGCCCTTGCTGTCCTGGGTGCCGACCAGGCCGGGGGTGCGGGTGGCGGCGAGCCACGCGGACGCGAGGGCCGCCCAGCGCTCGGCGGGCGGCAGGGTGAGCCATTCGTCGTACGCGGGCGTGGGCGCGTACCGCTCGTCGGCTTCGCCGTCCGACGCGAGCAGCCCCGCCGCGTACGTCAGCTCCAGCCAGAACGCGGCCATCGGCTCGCCGCAGTCCAGCGCCGCCGCCGTGCGCTTGAGGTCCCGGACGGAGAGGCCCCCGGCGCGCAGCACCGCGGGCCCGCCCTCGTGCCAGTCCTGGAGCAGGTCCTCGACCGTCGACAGGGCGGCGAACGCCTGGCCCGCCGCCGTCCTGTCCACAACCTGTGGACGGCCCTCGCCGGCGTTCGCCGCGGGAACGATCTCCGGCGGCACCGGCTCCGGCACGCGGTGCGCACGCCCCGCCCGCAGATGCAGCGCGGCCTCGCGCGGCAGCACGACCGTACGGGGAGAGGCGGAGGCCGCCAGCAGGAGTCCCCGGTCGCGCAGCCACCGTACGGGCGGTGTGGACTGGGCCGTCACCTCGCCGTAGGGAGGCCCCCAGACGAGCCGGTCCAGCACGGCCAGGGCCTCGGCCGGGGCCCCGTCCAGCAGTGCGCCCATCCGCTGCCGGTCGGTGAAGAGCGAGGTCAGCGCGGCGACGGCGGAGACCGGGTCATGGGTGGTCGGCAGGCCGGCCGCCGTGACGATCTCCTGGATCCGGCCGGGCGACATCCCGGCCGTGGCCTCGGTGACGGTGGGGCCGAGGCCGGTCGGGGACGGCCGGGTCGGCGAGGGCGAGAGGAGTTCCCGTGCGGTGCGCACCAGCCGGAGGCGGTCGTTCCCGCCCCATACCAGCGCCTGCGTGCGCAGGTTCTCCACCGTCTCCGGCAGCACCCGCTCGACCACCGGATCGCCCTCGTCGCCGGCGAGCAGTGCGAGCAGGGTGTCGTACGGAGCCGGGTCGGGGGCCACGGCCAGGGCCTCGGCGGTCTGAAGGGAGAACCGGTCGAGCCGTTCCAGGGCGCGTACGACCGAGGCGCGCGTCCCCGCGCGGGTCGCCAGCTGCGTCAGATCGCCGGGCACGGGGGTCAGCAGATCGGGGCGCGCGCGCAGCAGCGCGGCCAGCTCCTCGTCGCCGCGCGCCCGCAGGGCCTCGGCCAGCGTGCGCGGACTGCTTCCTTCGGGCATGGTCCCCATCCGCCCCACGTTAGTCGCTGGAGGGCTCGGGCCGCGCTACCGTCGGGGCAGGGTCAGGGGAGCATCCGAGGGGAACTGTCCGTGGGGATCGAGAGCGACCAGCTCGTGTACGACTATCTCAGCCGGGTCGGCGATCTGGCGCAGCAGCGGCAGCTGCCGTCCGGCACCCGGATGCGGCTGGTGTCGGAGCTGCGCGGCGAGATCGACCGGCAGCGTACGAGAGCGGTGTCGGACAACCCGGCGTCGGTCCGCCGCATCCTGGGGAGGCTCGGGTCACCGGACGAGGTGGTGGCGGCGGCGACGGACGGCGGCCACGCGGCTCCCGCGCCGAGGTCGGCGGCCCCCGACCTGGCCGACCCGGACCGCGCCGACTTCAACCGCGCTGGCTTCAACCGCGCTGACCGAGACCGGCCTTCGGGCGACCGGCAGTCCGGAGACCGCACGTCCGGAGACCGCACGTCCGGCGACCGGCAGTCCGGAGACCGGCCGGTCCCCGAGCCGCCGTCCGGCGAGCGGCCCTCCGGTCTGTTCGGTCTGCCGGGCCGGCGCATACGCCGGCGGATTCCGCGCCCGCGCCGGGACTCGGCCCCCGTACGACCCGAGGCCCCGCCGCCGGGCCCGGTCGTAGGGTTGCCGCCCCACCTCGCCGGACTCGACGAACTCGGCCCCTCGCACGACAAGGACGTCGACTGGTGGCGCGTCGAGCCCAAGCCGTACGGCGCCGGTGAGCGGGTCGCCGGGTTCACGGGCGGGGTGGAGATCCCCGAGATACTGCACCCGCCGCGACCGGAGGACGGGAGCGAAGAGGGCGAGGACGGCGAGGGGGAGGGCGGCGAGGCGGAGTCCGAGGACGCCGGGGCGGAGACCGGGCGCCGACGGTGGGCGTCGCGATGGAGGCCGCGCCTTCGTCGGCGTGGTGCGGCGGCCGAAGCCGAAGGGGCCGAGGAAGAGGCCGGGGAGGGGGCGTCGACGGGCGTACGCCTCGGCAACCCGTTCCTTCTGCTCGCCGCCGCCCTGCTGATCGCGGGCGTGGTTCTCGGCTCCTGGCTCGCGCTCGGCCTCGGCTGGCTGCTGGCGTACGGCTCCCGCCGACTCACCCCGTTCGAGACGAAACTGACGGTCTTCGGCCTGCCCGCGGCGGCCGTGACGGCCGGACTGGTGTGGCTGTGGGGCCGGAACGAGGGCCGCTGGGGCGACCCCATTCCGCAGGAGGGGATGCGGGACGCGCTCGCCGGTACCTGGCCATGGGTGCTGAAGGGCGCGGCGATCGCCTCCGCGCTCTACCTGGTGTGGCGGGCGCGGAGGCGCTGACCGCGACCGCGACGGCGGCGGTGACGGTGACGGTGGCCGAGGTGGTGACGGTCCCCGCGACGGGGACCGTTGTCGACGTGGGAACGGCGACGGAGACGATGGCCCTTGCGCGGGCGGCTCACTTCGTCAGCGCGGCCCGCATCTCCTCAAGGATCTTGTTCGCCGCGGTGTAGCCGATGCCCTGGATCCACAGCTCGTCCTCGACGGCGAAGACCTTGCCGTTCTTCACGGCGTTCATGTTCTTCCACAGCCCGCTTTCGAGGGTGCCGGTCCGCTTGGCCTTGGCCGGGTCCCCGTAGGTGGAGTGGAAGACGGCGTCCGCGTCCGCGAGGTCGATCCGCTCCGGGCTGACGTCGTACGAGAACCCGTCCTTCGCCTTGTCGGCCACGGCGGCCCGGCCGAGCCCCGCGTCGGCGAGGATCGTCGCGATGTAGTTCTGCTTGCCGTAGATGCGGATGTCCCCGCCCTCCACGAAGCGGACCACGTTGACCTTCGTCGCCGCGGCCTTCTCCGGCCCGCCGAGCGCGGCGGTGACCTCCGCGGCACGGGCGTCGTACGCGGCGACCGCCTTCTGGGCCTCGGGCTTCTTGCCGAGCGCCTCGGCGTGGACCTGGAAGTTCTCCTTCCAGGGGTAGCCGGTGGTCTCCGTCATCACGGTCGGCGCGATCTTCGTCAGCGCGTCGTACTTCGCGCCGTGGCGGATCTTGCTCGTCAGGATCAGATCGGGCTTCAGGGCGGCGATCGCCTCCATGTTGGGCGTCATCATCTCGCCGACGTCCTTGATGCCCTCGACCTTGTCCTTGGGCAGATAGCCGAGGAACCCGCTCTCGGCGTCGACGTGGGTGGAACCGACCGGCTTCACGCCGAGCGTGATGGCGGAGTCCAGTTCGGCGGTGTCGAGGACGACGACCCGCTGGGGCGTCTCGGGCACCTTCACGTCACCCATGGCGGTCTTCACCGTACGGGTGCCGCCCCCGCCGCCGGGGGAGCCGTCGTCGGTGTCCGAACTGTCCGATGACCCGCACCCGGTGAGGGCGAGGGCGGAGGCGAGGAGGAGGGCGCCGGCGGCGAGGCCGCGGTTCCCGGACCACGAGGTCATGGAGCTTCCTTTCGTACGGTGTCCTGGTCCCGCCGGTCGGCGGTGGGTGTGTTCGCGGAGGCCGGCCGGGTCGCGAGGGCGGACTCGACCACGCCGCCGCGGTCGGAATCGCGGTCGGAATCGCGGTCGGAATCGGACGGCGGGGAGTAGGGCGCGCCCGGCACGACCAGCGGCGACCCCGTCACCGGATCCGGGATCACCACCGAGTCGAGACCGAAGACCTCCCGTACGAGCGCGGCCGTGACGACCTCCTTCGGGCGGCCCTCGGCGACGATCCGGCCCGCCTTCATGGCGACCAGGTGATCGGCGTACCGCGCGGCCTGGTTGAGGTCGTGGAGAACGGCGACGACCGTGCGTCCGCGCTCGTGATTGAGCTGGCGCACCAGGTCGAGGACCTCCACCTGGTGCGAGATGTCGAGGAACGTCGTCGGCTCGTCCAGCAGCAGCAGATCCGTCTCCTGCGCGAGGGCCATCGCGATCCACACGCGCTGGCGCTGCCCGCCGGAGAGTTCGTCGACGGACCGCTCGGCGAGCGCGGTGACGTCCGTACGCTCCATCGCGTCCGTGACCGCCCGCTCGTCCTCCTCGGACCACTGCCTCCACCATGCCTGGTGGGGCTGGCGGCCACGGGAGACGAGATCGGCGACGGTGATGGCCTCGGGCGCGACCGGCGACTGCGGCAGCAGCCCGATGGACTGGGCGATCCGCTTCGTCGGCGTCTTCGCCAGCTCCTGCCCGTCCAGGAGCACGGCACCGCCCTTCGGCTTCAGCAGCCGTCCCAGGGCGCGCAGAGTGGTCGACTTGCCGCAGGCGTTCGGGCCGACGATGACGGTGACCCGGCCGTCGGGGACCGCGAGGTCCAGTTCATGGACCACCGTGCGGTCCTCGTAGGCGAGCGTCAACTCGCGGGCGGTGAGCCTGCTGCTCGTCACGGGCCTCACGACTTCCCTCCGGTGGTACGGCTCCGAATGATGAGCCAGATCAGATAGGGCGCGCCGACGGCGGCCGTCAGAACCCCCACGGGCAGTTCGGTCGGCGAGAACAGCTTCCGTGCGAGCAGATCGGCGAGTACGACGATCACCGCGCCCATCAGCGCGGAGCAGAGCAGCGGGATCTGCGCGGTCCTCGTCATACGGCGGGCGATCTGCGGGGCGAGCAGCGCGACGAAGTCGACGGGTCCGGCCGCGCCCGTCGCCACGGAAGCGAGCACGACCCCGAGGACGACCAGCCCCAGCCGCACCCGCCCGAGCCGCACCCCCAGTGCGGTCGCCATGTCGTCGTCCAGCGAGACGGTCCGCTGCGCCCGCGCGGCCCAGACGACGGCGGGCGCGAGCAGGAGCAGCGTCCACGCGAGGGGCGTCGCCTCGTCCCAGCCGCGGCCGTTGAGGGAGCCGGTCATCCAGATCTGCGCCTGCTGGGCGACCAGATAGTCGCCCTTCGTCATGAAGAGCGTGGTCAGCGAGCGCAGTGCGATCGCGAACCCGATCCCGATCAGCACGAACCGGGTCGCGTGCAGTCCGCCGCGCCAGGCGAAGACGTAGACGAGCGCGGCGGCGACGATTCCGCCGGTGACGGAGAGATAGGGGAGCACGGTGTACGACGTGACCCCGAAGGTCATCGCCCCCACGGTCAGCGCGCTGGCGCCCTGGCTGATGCCGATGATGTCCGGGCTGGCGAGGGGGTTGCGGGCGACGGTCTGAATGAGCGCCCCCGCGATCCCGAACGCGATCCCGACGAGCAGCCCGACCACCATGCGCGGCAGCCTGAGCGTCCCGACGACCACCTCGGCGGCCGACGGCTGCCCGAGCAGCACCTTCATGACGTCGCCGGGCGCGACGAAGCTCTCCCCGACGGAGAGGTACGCGACACACACGCCCGCGAGCGCCAGCGCCAGCCCGACGGCCACCCAGGCCGCCCGCCGATGCAGCAGGAAGCTCCCCTTCCGCGCCCGCACCAGGCCGTACCCCGCAGGGCGGATGCTCGCGCTCATGTCCCACTCCCTGTGCTCTGATCCCCCACGTCCCCGCCGCAATGCCTCGGCACATGCCCACGTCCGGCCACGACCCGTCCGGATTGCCTCCGGGTGCCCTGATCGGTGGGGCCCACGTCCCCGCTGGTGGGCGTTCGCCCTGGGTGTTCCGCCCAACGGCGCGGGGTGGCTCGCGCTGGGTAGCCATGTCCGCTGGTGGGCGTATGTTCCGCATGGCGGTACGGGCGGGCACCCGCCGGGGTGCGGTGCCTTGGCAGGCGGGTCCGCCCCCAGGCAACCTCCCCCGGCCCGGCGGCCTGAGCCACCGCACCCGCCGGGGTGCGGTGCCTTGGCAGGTGGGGCTGCTCTGAGGCAACCTCTCCCGGCCCGGCGGCCTGAGTTACGCGGGCGGGTTGCGGTGTGAGGGGCTGGTTCCGGGTGCCCTGGTTGGTGGGGTAGGTGCCCCTGCCGGTGGGCGTATGTTCCGCAAGGCGGAACGGGCGGGCACCCCCCGAGGCGCGGCGCCTCGGCAAGTGGGTCGGCCCCCAGGCAACCTCTTCCGGCCCGGCGGCCTGAGCCACCGCACCCGCCGAGGCGCGGCGCCTCGGCAGGCGGGGCTGCCCCGAGGCAAGCTCCCCCGGCCTGACGGCCAGAGTCACCGCACCTGCCGAGGCGCGGCGCCTTGGCGGGCGGGGCTGCCCCGAGGCAACCTCTTCCGGCCCGGCGGCCCGAGTCACCGCACCCGCCGGGGTGCGGTGCCTTGGCGGGCGGGGCTGCCCCGAGGCAACCTCTCCCGGCCCGGCGGCCCGAGCCACCGCACCCGCCGGGGTGCGGTGCTTTGGCAGGCGGGGCTGCCCCGAGGCAAGCTCCCCCGGCCTGACGGCCAGAGTCACCGCACCTGCCGAGGCGCGGCGCCTTGGCAGGCGAGGCCACCCCGAGACCCGCGCTCCCGGCCCGACGGCCCGAGTCACGCGGGGACAGCCTTGCGGCGGACCAGCGTCACCAGGAACGGCACGCCGATCAGGGCCGTCATCACACCCGCCGGGATCTCGCCCGGTGGGAAGACGACTCGGCCGATGACGTCGGACACCAAGAGCATCACCGGCCCGATCAGGGCCGCCATCGGGAGGATCCACCGATGGTCGCTGCCCACGATCGCGCGGGCGATGTGGGGAACGGCGAGGCCGATGAAGGCGATCGGGCCGGCCGCGGCCACCGCGACACCGGTCAGGACCGTCGCGGCGACGCCGCCCGTGATGCGTACCGTCGCGACCTTCTGGCCGAGGCTCTTCGCGACGTCCTCGCCGAGTGCCAGCGCGTCGAGGCCGCGCGCCACGACGGCCACCAGCAGTATGCCGACCGTCAGGATGGGCCAGATCTGCTGGACGATCTCCGACTCGCGGCCCGAGATCGACCCCACCTGCCAGAAGCGGAACTCGTCGAGCGCGGCGGCCTTGGTCGTGAGGACCGCCATCGTCACTGACACCAGCAGCGCGTTGATCGCCGCACCGCCGAGCGCGAGCTTCACCGGCGTCGCCCCGCCCCGTCCGCTGGAGGCGATCGCGTACACCGCTACGGAGGCGACCGCCGCGCCCCCGAAGGCGAACCAGACGTAGCCGGTGAGCGTGTGCACTCCGGCGTACGCGATCGCGAGGACGACCCCCACCGAAGCGCCCTGGCTGATGCCGAGGATGCCGGGGTCGGCGATCGGATTGCGGGTCAGGCCCTGGAGAACCGTTCCGGCGAGGGCGAGCGCCGCGCCGACCATCAACCCGATCAGTGTGCGGGGGAGGCGGAGTTCGCGTACGACTTCGGCGTCGTCACCGCCCCCGCCCTGGAACAGGGCCTCGAACACGGCGGACGGCGCGATGGCCCGCGCCCCCACCCCGAGGCTGAGCAGGACCGCGACCAGCAGCGCCAGTACGGCTGCCGCCGTCCAGCCGGTGCGGCGGACCGCGAGCGCGCGTCTGGCTGACATGAGGACCAATCGGGAGAACACCGGGCAATGGATAGGTAAGGCTTGGCTAAGTCTAAAGGTTGGTTGCACGTGCCATTCATGGGCACTGCACAACTGACGGTCGAGGGCTGGGCGGGTGAGGGCCTGACCCGACGCGAGCGACACCCGGGCATGGCGAGGCGAGAGGCGGCAGAGGGGGCGGCGAAGAGCCGACGGAGACACGGCGGCGAGGTGCCATCGGGAACGCGCAGAGCCGACGGAGACACGACGGCGACACGGCGGCGACGCGTCGGCGAGAACGCGGAGAGCCAACAGGCAGGCGGCGGCGAGACCGTGGCGAGACGGCGATGGGCACAATGACCCCATGGCTTCACACCAGGAGACCGCCGCCCCCCGACCGCTCACCGTCGGCTTCGACCTCGACATGACCCTCATCGACTCGCGCCCCGGCATCCACGCCGCCCTGGTCGCGCTGGCCGAGGAGACGGGCGTAGGGATCGACGCGGATCTCGCCGTCACCCGGCTGGGGCCTCCGCTGGAGCAGGAGCTGGCGCACTGGTTCCCGGATGATCGAATTCAAGCCATGGGTGACCGCTACCGGGAGATCTATCCGGCGTACGCCATCGAGCCCACCCTCGCCCTCCCCGGCGCCCGCGAAGCCATCGCCGCCATACGCGAAACCGGCGGCCGGGCCATCGTCGTCACCGCCAAACACGAACCGAACGCCAAGCTCCACCTCGCCCATCTCGGCATCGAGCCCGACGCCGTCATCGGCTCGCTCTGGGCCGAGGGGAAGGCGGAGGCCCTCCGGGAGTACGGCGCCGGTGTGTACGTGGGCGACCACATCGGAGACGTACGCGGCGCGCACACCGCCGGAGCGCTCGCCGTCGCCGTGCCGACGGGCCCCTGCTCCGCAACCGAACTGCGGGAAGCCGGGGCGGATGTGGTGATCCGGGATCTGACGGAGTTCCCGGCATGGCTGCGGCGGCATCTCGCGGGCTGAGAGCCGGTGGGCGAAAGCGGCAGGACGAGAGCCGTAGGCGAGACCGGCGGGGTGAAGGCGGCGGGGGTGGCGGGGTGAAGGCGGCGGGGGCGAGCCGTCACGGGGTGAGCGTCGCCGCCGGGTGAAAGTCGCAGGCCGAGAGCCGTGGCGTGCAACCGGACGGCAGGTGAAAGCCGTCCCCTCTGTTACGGCGTCACCGATCTGGCCGCCCGCCGCTGAGCCGCGACCGAACGGAGGACACCCGCCCCCGCGATCAGAAACCCGACGCCCATCAGCATGCAGACCGCGTAGGCGATCGGCGGAAAGGGCTCGGTACCCAGAAACAGCGGTGCCACGGTGATCAGTGTGGCCACCGCGCCGACGATGAAGACGATCGCTCCGGCGCGGACCAGTCCGTCACCCGGCACGGAAGGAGTAGCAGTCATCCGGCCAGGGTAGTTCCCTGCGAGGAGGAACCGTTCGGCGGCGTCTTGTCACCAGCCTCCGGACCATTAGCCTTGGGGATGGAGCGGGTCGGACGACCCGCTGCAGTGCTATTCGGAGCTGTTTTCCGGTTGCCCGAGCGCCCCACGAAGCGCCCCAACGAGTACGAGGACGAGGACAGACGTGCCTACCGGCAAGGTCAAATGGTTCAACAGCGAGAAGGGCTTCGGCTTTCTCTCCCGCGACGACGGCGGCGACGTCTTCGTGCACTCGTCAGTACTGCCCGACGGGCTCGATTCGCTCAAGCCCGGCCAGCGCGTCGAGTTCGGCGTCGTCGCGGGCCAGCGCGGTGACCAGGCGCTCTCGGTGACGGTCCTCGATCCGGCTCCGTCCGTGGCGGCGGCCCAGCGCCGCAAGCCCGACGAGCTGGCGTCCATCGTCCAGGACCTGACGACTCTTCTGGAGAACATCACCCCGTCGCTGGAGCGCGGCCGTTACCCCGACAAGGTGCAGGGCAAGAAGATCGCGGGCCTGCTCCGGGCGGTGGCGGACCAGCTCGACGTCTGAGCCGCTCCGGTGGGTCGCTCCGGGACACTTCGGCAGCCGGACCACTCCGGCAACCGGACCAGTCCGGTCGGCAGCTGGGCTACTTCGGCAACCGGGCCACTCCGGCAGCTGCGCCGTTCTGGGGTCCGAGCCGCCTGGGCATCCAGCCTGTCCAACCCGCGTCTAGTCCAACCGCGGGAATTCGAGCGCGTCGCGGCCGAGGGGCGGTACCAGCCCCTCGGCCGCCGCGCGTGTCAGCAGCCCCCGTACCGCCGCGTACCCGTCGACCCCCAGGTCCGCGGTGAACTCGTTCACATACAGCCCGATATGCCGGTTCGCCACGGTCGGGTCCATCTCCTGCGCGTGCTCCCGCACATACGGACGTGACGCCGCCGGGTCCTCCCAGGCCATCCGCACCGAAGCGCGGATCGTCCGCGCCAGCAGCCGCAGCCTCTCCTCGCCCAGCGAACGCTTTGCGATGATCGCGCCCAGCGGGATCGGGAGACCGGTGGTCGA
Organism: Streptomyces sp. NPDC004838; assembly: GCF_053600955.1. Classification (NCBI taxonomy): domain Bacteria; kingdom Bacillati; phylum Actinomycetota; class Actinomycetes; order Kitasatosporales; family Streptomycetaceae; genus Streptomyces; species Streptomyces sp. NPDC004838. Next base: position 111,501 of record NZ_JBSGAW010000026.1, read on the forward strand.
CTCCCAGTGCTCGCCCATGTCGGCGAGGCAGTGGAGCCCGTAGTCGCGATACGTGAACCGCGCCTCGTGGATGACGAGACCGGCGTCCACCTTCCCGTCCCGTACGGCGGGCATGATCTCGTGGAACGGCATCACGACCACCTCGCCCACCCCGTCGGGCACCTGGTCCGCGGCCCAGAGCCGGAACAGCAGATACGCGGTCGAGCGCTCGCTCGGCACGGCGACCGTCTTCCCGGTCAGGTCCGTGCCTTCCCCACGGGTCAGCACGAGCGGACCGCAGCCACGGCCGAGCGCGCCGCCGCAGGGCAGCAGGGTGTAGGTGTCGAGGACCCACGGCAGCACCGCGTACGACACCTTGAGGATCTCGCCCTCGCCGCGCTCGGCCATGCCGTTGGTGATGTCGATGTCCGCGAACGTGACGTCGATGGCGGGAGCGCCGGGGACCCGGCCGTGTGCCCAGGCGTCGAAGACGAAGGTGTCGTTAGGGCAGGGCGAGTAGGCGATGTCGTACGCCTGGCCGTGCCCCGCCTCGTCCATGGCTTCAAAACCGGTTCGGTCGCTCACGGCGACTCCTCCTCGAAGAGCGGGCTGAGCCGCTGGAATGCGCGGGTGAGCGCCTCCAGCGCGTCCTTGATGCGCCAGGCGTCCCGGTCGCGCGGGCCGACGGGATTGGAGATCGTCCGGATCTCCAGCACCGGCACCCCGTGGGCCGCCGCCGCCTCCGCCACTCCGAAGCCCTCCATCGCCTCGGCCGCCGCCCGGGGATGACGCTCCGCCAGCTCGGCGGCGCGGGCGGCGGTGCCGGTGACCGTGGAGACGGTGAGCACGGGCGCGTACAGCGCGCCCGTCGCCTCGGCGGCGCGGGCGGCGAAGCCGGTGGGCGGCAGATGCGTCGTACGGCCGAAGCCGAGTTCGTCGACGGGCAGAAACCCGCCGGGTGTGTCGGCGCCGAGGTCGGCGGCGACGATCGCGTCGGCGAGCACGAGGGAGCCGACCGGCGCGTGGGCCCGGAAGCCGCCGCCGATGCCAGCGGAGACGACCAGGTCGTACGGGGTGTGCGCGAGGGCGGTCGCGGCTCCCGCGGCGGCGGCGGCGGGGCCGACGCCGGCGACGAGGACGTCCACGGCGGGCCGGTGGCGTGTGACGCGGTACGCGCCGGTCGCCGTCCGAGGTTCCGCCTCGGGATCCGCCTCGGGATCCGTCCGCGGTCCCGGACCCGTCTGCGGATCCGTCTGCGGTTCCGGATCCGTCTCGGGACTCGTGCCGGGCTCAGGGCCCGTACCGGTCTCCGGGCCCGGTTCCGTGCCCGTGCTCGTGGCTGCCAGGAGTCCTGCGGCGACGGAGTCGGCCTCCGCCGCCACCGCGGTCACCACCAGTACGCGCACGGCCCGTTCCCCGCTGTCAGGAGGTCTTCTCCAGTGTGAACTGCCAGATGCCGACGAGCTTGCCCTTCTTGGTCTCCACGATGCTGATGCTCGCCGAGTTCGTCGCCGCCGTGCCCGGCTCACCGGCGAAGAACGCGCTCGCGGGGACGGACCGGTACGTCTTCTTGTACGGCTCCGCCTCGGCGTTCCGCCCCTCGATGAAGAGCGTCCAGCCGTTGTCCGCGATCTCCGGGTCGACACCGAACCGGACCCGGTCGTCCAGCGCGACCTTGATCGTCTTGCCCGACTCCTTCAGGCAGTCCTGTACCTCGGACTCCTTGATCGGGTCGCCGCCGTTGTAGCAGGTGGCCTCCGAACTGACGGAGTTCGTCCCGACCGTTACGGTCGCGAGCGGTGTCGGCTTTTCGCAGGCCGAGAGTACGAGGAGCCCGGCGGAGACGGCACCGATGGTGGCGGCGGCCCGGCGGCGGCGGCCGGAAAAGAACGCAACGGTCATACCCGAGAGGCTATCTGCCCCGCTCCCCCTATCCACGCGGGGGTCCGGCGCGGCGCACGGGTTCCCCTCCGGGGAGGTGTGCGGGTCCCCCTCCGGGGGTGCGGGTTTGCTGTGGCGCGGGTCCCCCTTCGGGGTGCGGGTTCCCCTCCGGGTGGTGCGGGTCCCCCTTCGGGGGGTGGGTGGTGCGGTCCTGTTCCTGGGTGCCGGTTCCTGTCGGGGCTCTGCCCCGGGCCCCGCGCCTCAATCGCCGGCGGGGCTGGATGCGCTGGGCTTGCTGGTTCGGGCATCGACGGGGCCTGGGCTGCCGGACCTGCCGGCTCAGCGTCCGTGGGAGGGCGTTGGGTTGCCCGGCCGTGGCCCGAAGGTGGTGGGCGCGCGTGGGATCGCTACCCGGCTGGGGTGACGGGGCGGGCCCCTTCGGGGCGTGGGTGGCGCGGTCCTGTTCGCGGGTGCCGGTTCCTGTCGGGGCTCTGCCCCGGGCCCCGCGCCTCAATCGCCGGCGGGGCTGAACACGCCGGGCTTGCCGGCTCGGGCATCGGCGGGGCTGGATGCGCCGGGTCCCGCAGTCCAGACGTCGCCGGGCTGTATGAAGCGAGCCCCCGCCGCCCCCGCGGCCGACTCTCGGCGAGCGGCCCGCGCCCAGGGCCTCGACGAGCCCCGCGCCTCAATCGCCGGCGAGGCCGAGAACGCGGGCCTGCCGGCTCGGGCATCGGCGGGGCTGGGAATGCCGAGACTCGGCGGGATCAGGCCAGGCGGGGGCGGGGGCGGCTGCCTCGGCGGGCGCCGTCGAGGAGGCCGCGGACCGAGGCGATGGCGCCCGTGGAGACGATGGCCGCGGCGATGGACATGCCGAGCACACCGTTCAACGGGATGACGATGCCGATCGCGCCGCCCACGACCCACGCCATCTGGAGAAGCGTCTCCGAGCGGGCGAAGGCCGACGTACGGACCTCTTCGGGGACGTCGCGCTGGATCATCGCGTCGAGGGACAGCTTCGCCAGGGCCTGGCACAGGCCCGCCGTCGCCGCCAGGACCGCCACCATTCCCGCGCCGAAGAACACCGCCGCGAGGACCGCCGCCGTCAGCACCAACCCCAGCACCGTCGTGATGATCATCTCCGGTACGCGGTCTCTCAGCCACGCCCCCACCGCCGTACCGAGCGCGTTGCCCGCGCCCGCCGCGACCCCCACTATCCCCAGGGAGACCGCCGCGCTCTGCCCGGCCAGGGGATGGCCGCGCAGCAGAAACGCCAGGAAGAAGATCAGAAACCCGGACAGGCAGCGGAACGCCGCGTTCGCCTGGAGCCCGTGCAGTACGGACGGGCCCACCGTCCGCAGGCTCGGCTTCTTCTCCCCGCGCGGGAGAAGCCGCACCCGGTACTCGCCCTTCGCCGAGTCCACCTTGTGAGGCAGCCGCATCGCCCAGTACGCACCCAGCAGAAACAGCGCGCACGCCCCGTACAGCGTCCACTCCGGCCCGATCCGGTGCAGCCCCGCGCCGATCGGCGCGGCGATGCCGGTGGCGAGGAGGCCGGCCAGGGTGACCCGTGAGTTCGCCTTCACCAGGGAGATTCGCGGTGGCAGCAGCCGCGGCACGACCGCGCTCCTGACCACCCCGTACGCCTTGGACGCGACGAGCACCCCCAGCGCCGCCGGATACAGCTCCAGCGCCCCCGTGACCACCGCCCCGGACATCAGCAGCGCCAGTGCCGCCCGGATGAGCATCGCACCGGCCATCGCCGCGCGGCGGCCGTGCGGGATGCGGTCCAGCAGCGGGCCGATCACGGGCGCGAGCAGGGCGAAAGGTGCCAGGGTGATCGCCAGATAGAGCGTGACGCGCCCTCGGGCCTCGTCCGTCGGTACGGAGAAGAAGACCGTGGACGCCAGCGCCACGGTGATCATGACATCGCCCGCGCCGTTCACCGCGTGCAGTTCGATGAGCTTCCCGAGCCCCGACTCGCCCGCGCCGTGCGCGTGGGTCGCCTTGCGGATACCGCGCGCGGTGCCTGTGAACGGCAGATGCAGGGCACGCGCGATTCTCCGGCCCGCTCTGCCGCGCGACCCGGGCCCGTCGGAGGAACTGACTCCTGCCACCTCGCCATAGTGCCCCAAGCCCTGGCGCGGCGAGGGACGATGCGGGGTTGTTAGCTCCTCGTTGGGGTGCGCAGGTGGGCGAGGCGCTGTGGAAGAGGTAGCGTGCGTAGCGCGCCACCGGCGAATGCTCCCGGCCGCGCGCCTCTTCGCGATCCCGCAGAATGGATGGCGTATAGGTGTGCCTGGGACGGATTGGTCCGGGCGTGGACGTCGATGCGGCCCTCCGGTCCGCTCCGCCCTCCGCCCGTATCTCACGCAACGGATCGGCGCACCCGTGAGACGGCGTAGGAGAGAAGCGAGACCTGTGAGTGCTGCGACGACGCGAAGCCGTACCCCTGACCGCCTGTGCGCCGAGGCGGTAGACCTTGCCCGAGGGGCGGCCGAGGAGGCCGCGGCGCCGGGGGTGGTCGGCGAGCATGTGTCCCTCGTCTCCGAGGGAGACCGGGTCGTCACGCACTTCTTCGAGTGCAAGGAGCCCGGCTACCGGGGCTGGCGCTGGGCGGTGACCGTCGCGAGGGCGTCCCGTGCCAAGGTCGTCACCCTGGACGAAACCGTCCTGCTGCCCGGCCCCGACGCGCTGCTCGCGCCCGAGTGGGTGCCGTGGAGCGAGCGGCTGCGGCCCGGTGACATGGGCCCCGGCGATCTGCTGCCGACCGAGGCGGACGATCTCCGCCTGGAGCCCGGCTACACCGGCGAGGACGCGCCCCCGCCGAATTCGGCGCTCGCCCGGACCTCCCACGACCTCGCCGAACGCGTCGAGGCGGAGGACGCGGAGCTGACCGACCGGCGGCCCGCCGACACCGTCATGAACGGGCGCGGCGAGATCGCCGCGGTGGCGGAGGAACTGGGCATGCGCCGGGCGCGGGTCCTGTCCCGGTACGGCCTGCACAGCGCGGCCGACCGCTGGGACGAGTCCTTCGGCGCGAAGACGCCCATGGCGCAGGCCGCGCCGGCGTCCTGCATGACCTGCGCGTTCCTGATGCCGCTCACGGGATCCCTGCGGCAGGCGTTCGGCGTCTGCGCGAACGAGTTCTCCCCGGCGGACGGGCGTGTCGTATCCCTGTCGTACGGCTGCGGTGGGCACTCGGAGGCAGCGGTCATGCCGAAGCCGCCGCAGCCGGCACAGCCGGTCCTCGACTCCCTCGGCATGGACGAGTTCCCGCTCCACCCGGAGCCCGACAGCGGCTCGGTCCCCGCGGCGGCGGGTCCGGGGCCGGACGACGACCTGGGCCACTCGTAGGCCGGACCCGGCTCCCGCCCGACGCCATGGACCGCGGAGCCGCGCGGTCGGGATCGCGCGGTCGATATCGAGATCGGTACCGGCGTCCTGTCCGGCTCGGCGTCCTCGTACGGCTCGGCGTCCCTTCCGGGCCGGGGGCGCTTCCGGCCGGGATCGCTTCTGCCCGACCGCGCACCGGGATCTCTTCCCGCGCGCAGTCGAGGCCCGTGTCCGGCGCGGACCGGCCGGGCCGTGCGCATCCGTTCGTCGGCGGTGCGGATGAGCCGCGTCGACGTGAAGTGGTTCGCGCCTGCGGAGGTGGACTCGTCGCCCATGGTTCCCAGCATCTGTAAGCGAGTGAACGACTGGCGCGGGGGAGACGATCCCGCGCTTCGTTGACCGTTCGTCCCTTCAAGCGGCGGGCCCGGAGGCTCGTAGCCCGACCGTGCGCGTGGCAGCCCCCCGCCGCGCCGGGCCCCGTCCCGTCGGACCGCGCGAGCCGGTCAACCCCCTGGCGCTCAGCCGGGCGGTGGGCAATCCCGCGTGTATGCCGGTCGCGCCTGCGGCAGGCACCCCGTGGCGCTCAGCCGGGCGCCGGGGGGCACCCCCGCGCACCCCCCCCGTCACGCCTGCCGCAGGCAACCCCACAGGCACCCCCGTCGGCAACCCCGCCCTCGGCGCATCCGTGCCGCCGTGCGCGGTACCTTCAGCCGCACAGGGGCCACCGCACCACGGGCGGCCCCGGCCGGGACAGCGCAGGGAGCGGGCCACCCGTGCCACCGGACGTGCGGAAGGGCTACGTTCGGAAGCGGCCGCGTGCAGACCGGCCCTGTTCACACCGGCCACGTTCAGAGCGGCCTACGTACAGAAACAGAGCGGAGCGACACCGTGAGCGTCGTCAGGACCACCGAAGGGGCCGACCCGTTCGGAACCGCCCGGCTGCGGCGGGGCGTGCTCGACGCGTGGGGGGCCGCGCCGGCCCGCTTCCGGGAGGACGCCAACGCCGAGGAGGACCTCGTACTCGGCGGCTACCGCGACCGTCTCATCATCGAGCTGGCGCAGAACGCCGCCGACGCCGCCGCCCGCGCGAAGACCCCCGGCAGGCTGCGGCTCACTCTCAGGCCCGCCACCGGCACGGACCCCGCCGTCCTCGCCGCCGCCAACACGGGCGCGCCGCTCGACGCGGCCGGAGCCGAATCGCTCAGCACCCTGCGGGCCTCGGCCAAACGGGACGACGCCGGCGACGCGGGCGACGCCGACGGCGGCAGCGTCGGCCGCTTCGGCGTCGGATTCGCCGCCGTGCTCGCCGTCAGCGACGAACCCGCCGTCGTCGGCCGCCACGGCGGCGTCCGCTGGTCGCTCGCCGAGGCGCGCGGCCTGGCCGAGGAGGCAGCCCAGGGCAGCCCCGGACTCGGCGACGAACTCCGCCGCCGGGACGGCCACGTACCGCTGCTGCGGCTGCCGCTGCCCGCCGAGGGCACCGCGCCCGACGGATACGACACCGTCGTCGTCCTCCCGCTCCGCGACGGCGCGGCGCTCGACCTGGTCGAACGCCTCCTCGCCGGAATCGACGACGCCCTGCTGCTCACCCTCACCGGCCTCTCCGAGGTCGTGATCGAGACCCCCGAGGGCGTGCGCACGCTGGAACGCGCCGCCGAAGGGCCGTACGTCCGCATCCGGGACAGCGCCCACGGCGACCGCCGCTGGCGCGTCGTCAGCCACGGCGGCGGGATCGACCGGGAACTGCTGCGGGACCGGCCGATCGAGGAGCGGCTGCGGCCGTACTGGACCGTCACCTGGGCCGTGCCCGTGGACGTGGAGGGCGCGCCCTTCTACCCCGGCACCGCGCCGGTCGTCCACGCGCCGACCCCGACCGACGAACCCCTCGGCGTCCCCGCCCTGCTGATCGCCTCGCTCCCGCTGGACACCGCCCGGCGCCACCCCGCCCCCGGACCGCTCACCGACTTCCTGGTCCAGCGCGCGGCCGAGGCGTACGCGGAGCTGCTCGGCGACTGGCGGCCGGTGAGCACGGGCACGATCGACCTGGTGCCGGGCCCGCTCGGCAAGGGCGAGCTGGACGGCGCCCTGCGCGCGGCGATCCTCCGGCTCCTGCCGCGTACGGCGTTCCTGGAGCCCGCCGCCCCCCGGCACGTACCGGACGAGGAGACAGGCCCCGAGGCCGGAGCGGACACCGGGCTGCTGCCGGGCCGCGAGCCGGCGCACGGCCTGCGGCCCATCGAGGCGGAGGTGCTCGAAGGCGCGGGCCAGGAGACGGTGGACGTCCTCTCCGAAGTCCTGCCGAACCTCCTCCCCGCCGGTCTCGAACGCCGGGTCGAGCTGCGCACCCTCGGCGTCGCCCGCGTCCCGCTGACCGAGGCGATCGACCGCCTCGCTGGTCTGGAGCGCGAACCGTCCTGGTGGCGGCGGCTGTACGACAGCCTCGCGGGCGTCGACCCCGAGCGGCTCTCCGGCCTCCCCGTCCCCCTCGCGGACGGCCGCACCGCGATCGGGCCCCGGCAGACCCTCATCCCGCTGCCCGAGACTCCGCTGTCCGAGACCCTTCCCGGCTCCGCCGGAGGGACCCCCGCCTCCGATCTGGCCCGCCTCGGCCTCAAGGTCGTCCACCCGGACGCCGCCCACCCCCTGCTGGAGAAGCTGGGCGCGCTCTCCGCCACCCCGCGCGCCGTGCTGACCACCCCCCAGGTGCGGGCGGCCGTCGCCGGATCACTGGACGCGGGCGAGGTCTGGTACGACGACGACACGGCCGTCCTCGACGCCGACGAACTCGCGGAGACCGTCCTCTCGCTCGTACGGGAAGCGGACCTCGAACCCGGCGACGAACCCTGGCTCGGCGCGCTCGCCCTGCCCGACGAGGACGGCGAGATGGTCCCGGCGGGCGAACTCGTCCTCCCCGGCAGCCCCTTCGCCCTGGTCATGCGCCAGGACGAACTGGCCTTCTGCGACGGTGACCTGGCCGCCCGCTGGGGCGAGCAGCCCCTCGCGGCCTGCGGGGTGCTGGCGAACTTCACCCTCGTACGCGCCACGGACGTCGTCCTCGACCCCGACGAGCTGGAGCCCCGCGACGGCGACTTCGCCGAGCTCGACGACGTCGGCCTGCTGGACGCGGTCGACGTGTGGTGCGAGGACGTGCTCGACCGGCTTCCCGAGACCCCCGTGCCGCCCGTGGCCACGGAGATCATCGCCGTACGCGATCTGGACCTGGTGGACGACGACTGCTGGCCGCAGGCGCTCGCCCTCCTCGCCCGGCCGCCGCTGCGGGACGCGCTCACCCAGTCCGTACGCGTCCTCCTGCCGGACGGCACGACGGAGACGGTACGGTCCTACACCGCCTGGTGGCTGCGCGACCACCCCGTACTCGACGGCCGGCGTCCGGCCGGACTGCGCGCCGCGGGCGGCGATCCGCTGCTGGACGGGCTGTACGAGTCCGTGGACGCGACCGGCTTCGACGACGCGCAGGTGCTGCGGGCCCTCGGCGTACGCACCTCGGTCGCCGACCTCCTCGACGAGCCCGGCGGCGCGGCGGAGCTGCTGGGCCGCCTTGCCGACCCCGGCCGGACGGTGCGCCCCGGCCCGCTGCACGGCCTCTACACGGCCCTCGCCGACCTCGACCCCGAGCAGGTGACCCTCCCTGACGAACTGCGGGCGGTCGTGGACGGTGAGGTACGGGTCGTCGACGCCTCCGAGGCGCTGGTGGCGGACGCCCCCGACCTCATCCCGCTCGCCGGCGGCCTTCCGCTGCTCCCGGTGAGCCCCGGACGCGCCGGCGACCTCGCCGAACTGCTCCAGGTCCGCCGTCTGAGCGAGGCGGTCGCCGCCGAGGTCACGACCGAGGGCGAGGAGCACGAGGTCCCCGAGTCCGTCCATGTCCTCCTCGGCCCCGGCACCCCGTCCTCGTACATCGAGCACGAGGAGCTGATCGCGGGCGGCGTCGAACTCTCCTGGCGCCGGACCCCGGACGGCGTGGTCCACGCCTCCACGGTCGAGGGCGTCGCGGCGGGTCTCGCCTGGGCGGCGGGGCAGTGGCCGCGCCGCTTCGAGGTGGCGGCCCTGCTGGAGGACCCCTCCCGTACGGAGGAACTGGCCCGCGACAGGTGGTTCGACCCTCGGTGAGGCTCAGGTGAGGCCCAGGTGAGGCCCAGGTGAGGCCCAGGTGAGGCCCCTCGTCCCGGCCTCCGTCCCCTGCTTCCGGTCGGCTCGGTTCTCCGTCCGGCCGGAAGCGGGGGACTGGTCACCCGGCGGGGTTCACACGGGCTGACACCGTGAGGTTCACGCGGGTCACCCTGGCAGGGTTCACGCGGGTCACCCCGTGAGGTTCACCAGGGTCACGCGGGGAACTTCCGGTCCACGAACCGCCACGCCACCTCCAGCAGCGCCGCCCCCGCCGCCGCGATCCCGACCGCCGTCCACGGCATGGTCGTGCCCACCAGCTTCAGCGCGAAGAAGTCCTGGAGCCACGGCACCACCAGCACGATCAGGAAGCCCGTGCCCATCGCGGCCACCAGACCGATACGCCACCAGGTGTACGGCCGGGCGATGATCGCGAGGACCCACATCGAGACGAGGAACAGCGTCAGCGTCGCCGCGCTGGTCTCGGCCTCCAGCGAGCCGGGGCCGCTGTAGTGGGAGCGGGCCAGCAGATACGTACAGAAGGTGGCTGTCGCCGCGACGATGCCGCCGGGGATCGCGTACCGCATCACCCGGCGTACGAAGTGCGGCTTCGCCCGCTCCTTGTTGGGCGCCAGGGCCAGGAAGAACGCCGGAACGCCGATCGTCAGCGTCGACAGCAGCGTCAGATGGCGGGGCAGGAACGGGTACTCGACCTGGCTGACCACCACCAGGATCGCCAGCAGGACCGAGTACACCGTCTTCGTCAGGAAGAGGGTGGCGACGCGGGTGATGTTGCCGATGACCCGGCGGCCCTCCGCCACCACCGAGGGCAGCGTGGAGAAACTGTTGTTGAGCAGCACGATCTGCGCGACCGCGCGGGTCGCCTCGGAGCCGGAGCCCATGGAGACGCCGATGTCGGCGTCCTTGAGGGCGAGCACGTCGTTGACGCCGTCGCCGGTCATGGCGACCGTGTGGCCGCGTGACTGGAGCGCGGCGACCATGTCCCGCTTCTGCTGCGGGGTGACGCGGCCGAAGACGGCGTTGGAGGCCAGCTCCTCGGCCATCTCCTCGCGCCCGGCGGGCAGGGTGCGCGCGTCGACCGTGTTCTCCGCGCCCGGCAGGCCGAGCTTGCCGGCGACCGCGCCGACGGAGACGGCGTTGTCGCCGGAGATGACCTTCGCGGCGACGTCCTGGTCGGCGAAGTAGGCCAGCGTCTCGGACGCGTCCGGCCGCAGCCGCTGCTCCAGGACGACGAGGGCGGTCGCCTCGATGCCCTCGGGACTCTCCAGGGTTCCCCCGGTCCGGGCGAGGAGGAGCACCCGCAGGCCCTGCTCGTTGAGCTGCTCGATCTCGGCGAGCGAGGGGTCGTCGGCGGGCAGCAGGACGTCGGGCGCGCCGAGCAGCCAGGCGGACGTCCCCGAGCCGTTCTCCTCGAAGCGCGCGCCGCTGTACTTGCGGGCGGAGGAGAAGGGCAGTGCCTGGACGCACCGCCACTCCGCGCCGTCCGGGTGGGAGTCGATGATGGCCTGGAGGGAGGCGTTGGGCCGCGGGTCGGACTGACCGATCGCGCCGAGGGCCTTCCGTACGTACGCCTCGTCGGCCCCGCCCAGCGGCCGGACCTCCGTGACGTCCATGCCGCCCTCGGTGAGGGTGCCCGTTTTGTCGAGGCAGACGACGTCGACGCGGGCGAGGCCCTCGATCGCGGGCAGCTCCTGGACGAGGCACTGTTTCCGCCCGAGGCGGATGACGCCGATCGCGAAGGCGACGGAGGTCAGCAGCACCAGGCCCTCGGGGATCATCGGCACGATGCCGCCGACGGTCCTGGCGACCGAGTCCTTGAAGTTGTTGTCCTTGACGATGAGCTGGCTGATGATGAGCCCGGTCGCGGTGGGGATCATCATCCAGGTCACGTACTTGAGGATGGTGCTGATACCGCTGCGCAGCTCGGAGTGGACGAGGGTGAAGCGGGACGCCTCCTCGGCGAGCTGGGCGGCGTACGCCTCGCGCCCGACCTTGGTCGCCGTGAACGCGCCGCCGCCCGCGACGACGAAGCTGCCGGACATGACCTGGTCACCGGGCTGTTTGACGACGGGGTCGGCCTCGCCGGTGAGCAGTGATTCGTCGATCTCCAGGCTGTCGGCCTCGGCGACGACTCCGTCGACGACGACCTTGTCGCCGGGGCCGAGTTCCACGAGGTCGCCGAGGACGATCTCGGAGGTCGAGATCTCGGCGGACGTGCCGTCGCGCCGTACCGTCGGCTTGGCCTCGCCGATGACCGCGAGGCCGTCGAGGGTCTTCTTGGCGCGCAGTTCCTGGATGATGCCGATGCCGGTGTTGGCGATGATGACGAAGCCGAAGAGGCTGTCCTGGATCGGAGCGACGAAGAGCATGATCACCCACAGGACGCCGATGATGGCGTTGAAGCGGGTGAAGACATTGCCCCGGATGATGTCGGCGGTGGAGCGCGAGGAACGGACGGGTACGTCGTTGACCTCGCCCCGCGCGATGCGTTCCGCGACTTCGGCGGCGGTCAGCCCGGTGGTCCGCGCGGCCGGTTCCGGCGGTTTCACCGGGTGTACGGGATCGAGTTCGGCGCCCGCGTCGATGGTGGGGCCGCCGGGCTCGGGGCCATCCGTGTCAGTCCTCGCCCACTGCGTCATGTTCCGTACGGTACGGCGGTGAGGGCGGCTTCACCCAACGGGACGGACAAGATCAGACCGGGGGAGGACGCGAATCGTCCCGAGGCGGTACGGAGGATGTACGCCCGGTGCCGGTCTCCGTCCTGCCCGCGCGGCGAGGTTCCGCTTGTCCTCGGAGCCCCGGCGCCCCGGCACCCCGGCTTCTCGTCGCGGGCGGGCGGCGGGCGGGCGGTGCTACTCGTTACTCGCTACTCGTTCTCGTCGCGGGCGGTGACGGCGTGACCGGAGCCCCCGCCCTCGGAACGATCGGCGCGCCCGGGACCTGCGGAGCCCCCGGCGTCTTCAGGACTCCCGCTGCTTTCGGGCCCGGCCTTCCCCTCCGCCGCCGCGCGCTTGATCGCGGCGTCCCGCTTCCGTACGTACCAGATGCCGATCAGTCCGAGACCGGCGCCGGCCAGACAGGTCCAGACCCACCACATCAGGCCACGCTCGTCGAACCAGCTGTAGAAAGGGATCTGGACGACGAAGAGGACGAACCAGAGGACGGTTCCGCCGGTGATGGTGGCGACGACGGGCCCCTCCAGGGGCTCGGGTGCCTCGTGCTCGGGGGTCCACTTCGCCATGCGATCAGTGTAGGCGCAGGTCATCGCGGCCTCTTGGCACAATGGTCTACGCGCGGAGATGGCGATCACCTCCTCATGTCTTCATACTGAAGCGGTTTGCCTGTGGCTGGATTTATTCGTACAAAGCTCTAAAAGCTCAGACTTCTGATGAGGACCGCATGACCCCCTCGGCCCCAATAGCCCCACCTGATCACCAGCCGAAGGGCCCCCTCAGCGGTCTTGACCGGTACTTCCGGATCTCCGAGCGCGGCTCCAGCCTCGCCCGTGAGGTCCGTGGCGGATTCGCGACGTTCTTCGCGATGGCGTACATCATCGTGCTGAACCCGATCATCCTCGGCAGCGCGAAGGACATGTACGGGCATCAGCTCGACAGCGGCCAGCTCGTCACGGCCACCGTGCTGACGGCGGCCTTCTCCACCCTCCTCATGGGCGTCATCGGCAATGTCCCGATCGCGCTGGCGGCGGGGCTCGGCGTGAACACCGTCGTCGCGCTCCAGCTCGCGCCCCGGATGTCGTGGCCGGACGCGATGGGCATGGTCGTCCTCGCGGGCTTCGTCGTGATGCTGCTGGTCGCCACGGGCCTGCGCGAACGTGTGATGAACGCGGTGCCGCGCAGTCTGCGCAAGGGCATCGCGATCGGTATCGGCCTCTTCATCATGCTGATCGGCCTGGTCGACTCGGGCTTCGTCTCCCGTATCCCGGACGCGGCCAATACGGTCGTCCCGATCACGCTGGGCCAGGGCGGCCATCTCATGGGCTGGCCGGTCCTCGTCTTCGTGCTCGGCGCGCTGCTCACGCTCGTACTGATCATCCGCAAGGTGCCGGGCGCGATCCTGATCTCCATCATCGCGATGACGGTCGTCGCGATGGTCGTCGACGCGGTGGCGACGGTCCCGAGCTGGGGCCTGACCACGCCCAAGTGGCCCGGCAACCCGGTCTCGACCCCCGATTTCGGCCTGGTGGGCGAGGTCAGCCTCTTCGGCGGCTTCGAGAAGGTCGGCTATCTGACGGGTGTGCTCTTCGTCTTCACCGTGCTGCTGTCCTGCTTCTTCGACGCCATGGGCACGATCCTCGGCGTCGGCGACGAGGCGAAGCTGCTGGACAGGGACGGCAACCTCCCCGGCATCAACAAGGTCCTGTTCGTGGACGGCATCGCGGTCGCCTCGGGCGGCGCGACCTCCTCGTCGGCCACGACCTGCTTCGTGGAGTCCACGGCGGGCGTCGGCGAAGGCGCCAGGACCGGTCTGGCGTCGGTCGTCACCGGAGCGCTGTTCTCGGTGGCGCTCTTCCTCACCCCCCTCGCCACGATGGTCCCGTCCCAGGCCGCGACCCCCGCACTGCTGGCGGTCGGCTTCCTGATCCTGGCCGGTTCGATCAAGGACATCGACTGGAGCGACTTCACCGTCGCGGTGCCGGCGTTCCTGGCGATGGTGATGATGCCGTTCACCTACTCGATCACCAACGGCATCGGCATCGGCTTCATCGCCTTCTCCGTCCTCCGCCTGGCGACGGGCCGGGGCCGCGAGGTGCCGATCGCGATGTACGTGGTGTCGGCGGTGTTCGTCTTCTACTACGCGATGCCGGCGCTGGGCCTGGCGAAGTAGCCGAAGCGGCGGTCCGGCCGGGACGGGGAAGCCGGGCGGCTGGCAGGACCGGCTCGGGCTGCGGGTCCTGTGAGGTCGGCCCGATGGACACAGCGCCTGATGGGCCGGCCCCGCACCGCCGGTCCCGGGCTGCGGGGCCGGGTACGGACGCGGAACGGCACCCGGGATCCCGTACCCCGAGATCAGCCACCGTGCCGGGCCCGGCCTCACTCGCCCACGATGACGGCAGGGGCGCTCTGGGCCCACAGCTCCTCGAAGTGCCGGGACAGCGTCGCGCCGGGCTCGCGGTCGGCTCAGGCGCGCAGCCGGGCGATCGTTCCGCGTACCGCACTTTCCTGCATGGCGCTGAGCGCCTCGACTGTGACGCCCGCCGTGTGCGGGCTCAGCAGCGCCGAGCTGCCCAGCGCGGCGGCTGTGCCGTCGGAGGCCAGGCCGAAATCGTCGACCGCGAAGCGCAGATCGGGACGGCGGGAGAGAACCGCGGGCAGCGCGGCCAGGTCGAGGATCTCCTTTCTCGCCGTATTCACGACGAGCGCGCCCTTGGGGAGCAGCGTCAGAAGTTCCGCGCCCACGAGGCCGCGCGTTCCGTCGGTCAGCGGGAGATGGATGCTGAGGATGTCGCTGCGCCGGAAGATCTCGTCCAGCGCTGCCGTCGGAAGGTCGGGGTGCCTGTCGGGGGTGCGGGCCCAGAACATCGGATCGATGCCGAACGCCCGCAGCAGGGGGAGCAGCGCGCGGGCCGTCGCCCCGGCTCCGAGCACCCCGGCGCGGCGGCCTCGTATCTCGATGGGAGGCTCCGGCATCCCGGCCCGGTCCTTGCCGGTGAGCACCGCGCTGTGGGCCGTGAGCGTCCGTTTGGCCAGCGCGAGGATCATCGTCATCGTGTGCTCCGCGACCGAGACCGCGTTGACGCCGGGCGTGGTGACGACCTGCACACCGCGTTTCCGTAGCGCGTCGAGATCCAGATGATCGGTGCCCGTTCCCACCGAGCCGAGCGCCCGCAGGCCCGGCAGCGCGTCGAGCACGTTGACGTCGATGTGTTCCTTGACGCCGATGACGGCTGCCGTCACCTGTGGGCCCAGTGCGGTCATCTCGGCGAGTGCCCGGTCTCTGCTTCCGGCCACCCGGACGTCGGAGAAGTGCGTACGGAGGAGGCCGAACGCCCGGTGGTTGTCCCGGAGGTCACCGAGTGCGACGAAGACCGTTCCCGGAATGGGGTCGAGGGATAAGTCTGCGCTGGCAGGCCGACCTGCTGCGGGTTCGGAACGGGCAGCGCGTCCGGACGCGGGTCCTGAGGTGGTTTCGGAAGCCGTCATCGGGAAAGTCCTCGCCGGGTGCTGTTCCAGTGCCGTTGCTGGGGTCGGTCAGCGGAAACGGTACGGGCAGGAAAGGCCCGGAATCGCCTCCGCGCCGGAGTCGTTCAGGTGTGGCCGTAGAACTTCTCCGTCTCGTCGACGGCCACCTTGAAGCGTTCGTCGAAGTCGTCGCGGACGAGCGTTTGGACCACATAGTCCTGGACGTTCATTCCGCGTCTGGCGGCGTGCTGCTTGAGACGGTCGAGCAGCTCACCGTCGATGCGCAGGCTGAGCACAGTCGATCCCATGGCGTCAGGGTCGCGTTCCGGCCATGCCCAGTGCGTCACTTTCCGCATGCGTATCACTCGTACGGGTGACTATGGGGGCCGGGTCGCGACCTGTCCGTTAATCGACTGGTCTTTAGGCAGAGTAATGAGTTACTCTAACAAACATGTCTGACCCGTCCCATGGCAGCGAGGCCGCCGACGCCCGAGCCGACGCCGACGAAGCCGCTGTGAACGCTCTGCGCTCGGCCGTGATGCGGCTGGGCCGTCGGCTCAAGCACCAGCGTGTCGACGAGTCGCTGAGCCCCACCGAGATGTCGGTGCTCGGCACCCTCGCCCGCTGTGGCTCCGCCACCCCCGGTGAGCTGGCCCGCAAGGAGCATGTCCAGCCACCGTCCATGACCCGGATCGTCGCGCTGCTGGAGGCCAAGGGACTCGTACGGCTGGAACCGCACCCCGACGACCGTCGGCAGAAGGTGGTCAGCCAGACCGAGCAGGCCGAAGCCATGCTCGAGGAGAGCCGCCGCAAGCGGAACGCCTGGCTTTCCGCGCTCGCCGAGGGTCTCGACGAGGACGAATGGGCCAAGCTGCGCGCCGCCGCCCCCGTCCTGGAGAAGCTCGCACACCTGTAGACCAGCCTGAGGAGGCGAACCGTTTTGCGTACGGGACCCGGAGCAGACTCCGCACCCGCACCCGATCCCACGGCCGTTCCGGCATCCGGGGGACCCGCGTCAACCAGTATGTTCAGCTCCCTGAAGATCCGTAACTACCGGCTCTTCGCCACCGGCCAGGCCGTCTCCAACACCGGCACCTGGATGCAGCGCATCGCCCAGGACTGGCTGGTCCTCACCATGACGGGATCCGCGTCCGCCGTCGGCATCACCGTCGCCCTGCAGTTTCTGCCGATGATGCTCTTCGGCCTGTACGGCGGCGTCCTCGCCGACCGGCTGCCCAAGCGGCCCCTGCTGCTGGCCACCCAGATCGCGATGGGCCTGACCGGTCTCGCGCTGGCCGCGCTCACCCTGACCGGTAGCGTCGAGGTCTGGCACGTCTACCTCACCGCCTTCCTGCTCGGGCTCATCACCGTCGTCGACAACCCTGCCCGCCAGACCTTCGTCTCCGAGATGGTCGGCCCCGACCAGCTCGCCAACGCGGTCAGCCTGAACTCCGCGAACTTCCAGTCCGCGCGGCTCGTCGGCCCCGCCGTCGCCGGTGTCCTGATCACCGCCGTCGGCAGCGGCTACGCCTTCCTCTTCAACAGCCTGTCCTTCCTCGCGCCCATCGTCTCCCTGCTGCTGATGCGGCCGGGCGAACTGCACAAGTCCGTTCGCACACCCCGCGCGAAGGGGCAGCTCCGCGAGGGGCTGAGATACGTCTCGTCCCACCCCGAACTGATCTGGCCGATCGTCCTCGTCGGATTCGTCGGCACGTTCGGCTTCAACTTCCCGATCTGGCTCTCGGCGTTCGTCCACGAGGTCTACCGCTCCGGAGCCAGTACATACGGCCTGCTCAACACCCTGATCGCCATCGGCTCCCTCGCGGGCGCGCTCCTCGCCGCCCGGCGCGGCGCCTCCCGGCTGAGGCTGATGGTCGGCGCGGCGATCCTCTTCGGCGGGCTGGAGATCGTCGCCGCGTTCGCCCCCGAGTTCTGGATGTTCGCGGCCCTGATGGCCCCGATCGGCATGTTCGGCCTCACCGTCAACGTCATCGCCAACTCCAGCATCCAGATGGCGACGGATCCGGCCGTCCGGGGCCGTGTCATGAGCCTCTACATGATGGTCTTCGTCGGCGGCACGCCCGTCGGCGCGCCCCTCGTCGGCTGGATCACCGACGCGTACGGCCCCCGGCTCGGCTTCGCGGCGGGCGGCGCGGTCTCCCTCCTGGCGGCCCTCGCCGTCGGCGCGATGCTCGCCCGCTCGGGCGGCCTGCGGCTGAAGGTGGACCTGCGGCCGGGCCGCAAGCATGTGGAGTTCGTCCCGAAGGAGCACAGGGAGCGGCTGGCGACGGCGGCGTGACGGCGTGCGCGCGGACCGGTCGGGATGAGGAGAGTCGCCTGAGAGGCCGGGTTGCCTGACTCAGGCAAGCTCGGCGTCTAGGAAAACTTGCCTGGATCGGCGACTTTACTGACCCGGTAAAGTCATCGGACCGGGCAAGTTTGCCTGCCGTTGCGTCACCCCGCCTCGCGTACTGTGGAACCCGGACCTTCCGGTGGGGGGTGGCTGTGGCTATCGAATCGGGCATGGGCGATCGGCTCGCGGAGTTGCGTCTGCGTCGCGGAATGACCCAGGAGTACCTGGCCGAGCGCGCGAACCTCTCCGTCGACGTTGTACGGAAGCTGGAGCAGGGGCGGCGGAAGACGGCGCGGCTGTCCAGCATCAACGCCCTGGCCCGTGCGCTGGACACCGAGCCCAGCTATCTGGTGGGGCAGCCCAGCACCTTCGAAGCGTCCGAGCCCGCGGAGGACGGGCTGCCCTCCGTCCTGGCACTCCGGCAGGCCGTTTCTCCCGTGGCCGATCTGCTCGGCGGGGACACGGATCCGGAGGACCCGCCCGGCATCGAGGAACTGCGTGCCGCCATGAGGTCGACGGAGGCCATCCGGCGCGAGGGCCGCATGGGCGAGATCGGCACGCTGCTGCCTCAGCTCATCCGTGACGCCCGCGCGGCGGCGCACGCCCATACGGGTGGTGACGCCGCAGCCGCGAACTCCGTTCTCGCGGTGGCCTACCAGGTCGCGGCGACCACACTGACCGCCCTCGGCAAGGAGGACGCGGCGTTCACCGCGATGGAGCGCTCTCTGGCGGCGATTCGGCTGTGCGACGATCCGAACCTGGAGACGCTGGCCGTGTCGACGCTGGCGTGGGTGTTCACCAGGCAGGGGCGGCTGGCCGACGCCGAGCGCATCGCGCTCGACCACGCCGCCCGGATCGAGCCAGGGTTCCGGTCGCGGCCCGAAGATCTCGCCTTGTGGGGGATTCTGCTGCTGCGCGCCGCCACGGCCGCCGTCCGGCAGGAGAAGCACGGCACGGTGACCGATCTGCTCCGGCTGGCCAAAGGGGCCGCTGCGAGCATGGGTGAGGACCATCTGGTCTACGCGACTCCGTTCGGCCCGACGAACACGGGCGTCGCGCGAGTCAACTTCCTGGTGGAGATGGAGAAAAGCGACGAGGCGATCCGGGCGGCCCGTACCGTTCCCGATCTCGCGTCGCTGCCGCCGACATGGCGTGCCCGCTTCCATGTCGACCGTGCCCTGGCGTACGACGATCTCGGCGACGACCGTGGAGCCGAGAACGCCCTGCTGAGGGCCGAGGCCGACGCTCCCGAGTGGATGCGCTATCACTCCACGTCCCGCCGCCTCGTCGCCGAACTGCGCGAGCGCGCGCCCCGCCGCGATACGGCCGTGGTGGGACTGGCCGACCGACTGGGCCTGATGGGGTAGGGCGCAGCGTCCTACCTGATCCGCAATCTGGGACAGTCCGCCACGGGGCCGGATTCTGACGTGACGGCCCTGGCAGGAATCTTCGACGGATCCTGGCCGGAGTCTGCCGCTCCGGGGAGTTGCGGGAACACTTCCGTGATCTCCGTGGGGCTCACAGTGATGGGGTCGCGCCCCTACTCTGACAGTGACGAGCTGCAAGGAGAGGGGCAAGGCTGTGTCATCCGTTGCTTCCCCGGACCCGTACGAGAACCCCCTGGTCTTTGGCCAGCGGCTACAGATCCTCCGCACCCGCAAGGGGATGACCCGAGATCAGCTGGGCGGTCTCATAGGACGTACCGGCTCCTGGGTCAAGGCCGTCGAGACCGGTCGGCTGAAGACACCCCGGCTGGAAGTCATCCTGCGGATCGCCGAGTTGCTCCGAGTCCGGGACCTCGCCGATCTGACGGGGAACGAATCCATGCGGGTGGGTCTGTTCACCGGTCCCGGCCATCCCCGGCTTGGCGCGGTCAGAGCCGCGGTCGACGCCTTTCCGCTCACCACCCGGCGGCAGGCTCCCCGTGCCGAGCACCTGGCGGCGCGCCTGGCTCGTGCGTGGGCTGCCCGCCACTCGGCCCCCGACCACCGCGAGGTCGTCGGCGCGCTGCTGCCCGGTCTGATCCTGGACGCGCAACTGGCCGCGCACCAGGCCGATACGGCGGTCGACCGACGGCGCGCCCAGGCTGTGCTCAGCGAGGTCTATTCGCTGTCGCAGTTCTTCGTGGCGTACCAGCCCGACGCGTCACTCCTGTGGCGGGTCGCCGAACGCGGAATGATCGCCGCGCAGGAGTCCGGGGATCCGCACACCATCGGGGTGGCCGCGTGGCTCGCCACGCAGGCACACCGTGACGCCGGGCCCGCGCAGTACGACGCGGCCGACGCCGTCAACACGAAGGCCCTCGCCTTCCTGGCACCACTGCTGCCCGACGCCGACGACGATGTGCTCGCGATCGCCGGAGCGCTCACCTTCGAGGCCGGGTACACGGCCGCCCGCCGTGGGGAGAGCGGCACCGCCTGGCGCCACTGGGACCAGGCGCGGGCCATGGCGGATCGTCTGCCACCGGCCTACTTTCACCCCGTGACCAGCTTCTCGCGCGCCATCATGGGCGCTCACGCGGTCACCGTCGCGGTGGAACTGCACGCCGGCGGCGAGTCCGTACGCCAGGCCGTGGCCTCCGACGCTACGACCATTCCGTCCCGGCCGCGCCGCGCGCGCCACCGGATCGAGGCAGCCCGCGGCTACCAGCTCGACGGGCAGCCCGATGCCGCCCTGGCCGCATTGGCGCAGGCGCACGAAGCCGCTCCGGAGACGATCAAGTACAACGGCTATGCCAAGAGGATCGTGCTGGAAGAAACGGAATCGAAGGTCCCGGACCGCCGTCGCCGTGCATCTGAACTCGCGGTGAAAATCGGGATGCTGGCGGCCTAGGGGGCACAGAGTGTGCCCCTCGTGCTGACGCCCCGCCCCTAGCCTCGATTTCAGTGCTGATCACTGACCTGAGACGACGCGGGGCGGAGTATGACGATGAAGGTGTGTCAGGTGGACCGCGCGCGCTGGCGAGTTCCCGCCGGTACGCATGCAGAGGTGCCTGCGGACGCGAACCGTGCGGCCCCTGGGTTCTCAGACGTCCTCCCGTGGCGCTGCTCCATGCGCAAGGCGAAGGCGGCGTGATGGCGTCGCTGGACACGTGTACGGACTGGGCGATCGGCCCGGACCGCTCCCCAGGGGCCTCCGCGCCCATGCGGGAGATCGAGTGCACCTCGGGGGACGGGCAGTCCGAGGCGTGTACGGAAGGTCTCGGCCCGGACGCGTGGGCGATCGCGCACGCGCGGGCTACCGGGCATTCAGGGTTCCGGGAGATCACGACGGAGTATCTGCGCGTCGTCCCGGCCAGGAGCCGATCGGCGGACCGGGCGGACCGGGCGGACCGGGCGGACCCGACGGCCCCGGATGCCGTGGGTGACACGGTCGCCCGTCCGTCCGGGCCCGTCTACGCGCCGCCGTCGCCAGAGCGGCAGGGGCCGGACCTGTGCTGGGTGCCCAAGCCGGACGCGCCCGCACGGAACTGCACCCTCGGTTCCGGACACGAGAGTGATCACTACCACGAGTACGCCGACGTGGCCTGGCCCAGGGAATCCAGCCGGTCGGAGCCGGACGGCTGACAGACCCCGCCCGCGATCCCGCCGACTCGTCGCGGGCGTTCCGGGCCCTGGTCTGTCACCCCCCAAGCAGGCCGGGGCCACCCCCTTCAACAGTCGAACCGGAGCAGATCACCCATGCGTACGCTCATCGACCGAGTCCTGATGTGGGTGCTGGGGCGGGTGTTACCGGCCCATGGACACCACCGCACCGCCGCCGGGACCGTTCCGGCCCCGGCGGATCCGTGGATCCGGTCCTGGACCACCCCCGTCCCCAGACACGATGTCGAACGCCACACCCCATTGTGTGGTGAGGACACCGGGCTCGTACGGCCTTAGAAGCTGTTGTCTTTCCGCACTTGATCGCCGTGTTGTCGCTGGTCAGGCATGGTGCCGGGGTTTCCGTGGCAGACAGAGCACGTCGTGTCAGCG
>NZ_JBSGAW010000027.1:0-128314 GCF_053600955.1 Streptomyces sp. NPDC004838
GATGGTACTGCAGGGGGGACCCTGTGGGAGAGTAGGACGCCGCCGAACAATTATCGAGGGGGAGGCCCCGCACCACAGGTGCGGGGCCTTTCCGCATTTCCGGACCCTATTCGTAATTCCGGGGCGGGTTCCGGGGCGGGAATGGGGTGGGTGGTGGGCACCGGCCACAGCCGACAACCGCCCGCTGACCTCAACACCCCTGTGCCGATGAGCCGGTCGGCTGAAGGTAGGGTCAGGGGGCATCGTCGGCACGTTCCACACAGGAGGCCCCCGGGTGGAGGTCCAGGAGACTCGGGTTCAGACGGACCGGGTACTCACCATCCCCAACATCCTCAGCATGGCCCGCCTCCTCGGCGTACCGCTCTTCCTGTGGCTGATTCTCCGCCCGGAGTTCGGCGGGCCCAAGAGCGATGGCTGGGCATTGCTGGTGCTGATGCTCAGCGGCATCAGCGACTACCTGGACGGCAAGCTCGCCCGGCGGTGGAACCAGGTCAGCAGTCTGGGGCGTCTTCTCGACCCGGCCGCCGACCGGCTGTACATCCTGTCCACTCTGATCGGTCTGACCTGGCGGGACATCCTGCCCCTCTGGCTCACGGCAGTCCTATTGGCACGCGAACTGATGCTGCTGGTGATGGTGGGAATCCTCCGGCGGCACGGCTATCCGCCGCCTCAAGTGAACTTCCTCGGCAAGGCCGCCACCTTCAACCTGATGTACGCGTTTCCGTTGCTGCTGCTGAGTGACGGCGCGGGGTGGCTTGCGTCACTTGCCGCTGTTTTCGGATGGGCCTTCGCAGGATGGGGTACAACTCTGTATTGGTGGGCAGGGATCCTGTACGTGGTCCAGGTCCGCCGTCTCGTCAAGGCGGATACCGTGCCCGATTGAACTCGTTGATGCGGCGCCCGGCAGTGTCGCCGGCAGCGCATGACGCCAGAGGGCCTCTTTGGACGAGCGAAGTCGGCTGGACCGTCGTCTCTCAAGGAGGACGCTTCCGACATGAAGGCCGTCGTGATGGCCGGTGGCGAAGGAACCAGGCTTCGCCCCATGACTTCCAGCATGCCCAAGCCGCTCCTGCCGGTTGCCAACCGGCCGATTATGGAGCATGTGCTGCGGCTGCTCAAGCGGCATGGTCTCAATGAGACCGTCGTGACCGTACAGTTTCTCGCTTCACTCGTCAGGAACTACTTCGGTGACGGCGAAGAGCTCGGAATGGAGCTCACCTATGCCAATGAGGAGAAGCCACTCGGCACCGCGGGCAGCGTGAAGAATGCCGAGGAAGCGCTGAAGGACGACGCGTTCCTCGTCATCTCCGGTGACGCTCTCACAGATTTCGACCTCACCGACCTGATCTCCTTCCACAAGGAGAAGGGCGCGATGGTCACGGTGTGTCTGACGCGGGTACCCAACCCACTTGAATTCGGCATCACCATCGTCGATGAAGAGGGTGTGGTCGAGCGCTTCCTGGAGAAGCCGACGTGGGGCCAGGTCTTCTCGGACACCGTCAACACCGGAATCTACGTCATGGAACCCGAGGTCTTCGACTATGTCGAAGCCGATGTACCCGTCGACTGGTCCGCTGATGTCTTTCCCCAGCTCATGAAGGAAGGCAAGCCGATCTACGGCTATATCGCCGAGGGCTACTGGGAAGACGTCGGCACACACGAGAGCTATGTGAAGGCCCAGGCCGACGTCCTGGAAGGCAAAGTCGACGTCGATCTCGACGGATTCGAGATCTCGCCCGGTGTCTGGGTCGCCGAGGGCGCCGAAGTACATCCCGACGCCGTACTGCGCGGACCGCTGTACATCGGGGATTACGCCAAAGTCGAAGCCGATGTCGAAATCCGCGAACACACAGTCATCGGCTCGAACGTCGTCGTCAAGAGCGGTGCGTTCCTTCATAAAGCGGTGATCCACGACAATGTGTACATCGGGGAGCATGCGAATCTCCGCGGCTGCGTCGTCGGCAAGAACACCGACATCATGCGATCCGCTCGTATCGAGGACGGCGCGGTCATCGGTGACGAGTGCCTCGTCGGTGAAGAATCGATCGTTCAGGGCAATGTGCGGGTCTACCCCTTCAAGACCATCGAAGCCGGCGCTTTCGTCAACACCTCGGTCATCTGGGAGTCACGGGGGCAGGCGCATCTCTTCGGGGCCCGGGGAGTCTCCGGGATCCTGAATGTGGAGATCACTCCGGAGCTGGCCGTACGGCTGGCCGGAGCGTATGCCACGACGCTGAAGAAGGGCGCCACCGTGACCACGGCGCGCGACCATTCCCGTGGCGCACGGGCGCTCAAACGGGCCGTGATCTCGGCGCTGCAGACCAGTGCCATCGATGTGAGGGACCTGGAGAACGTGCCGCTGCCGGTGGCACGCCAGCAGACCGCGCGCGGCAGCGCCGGCGGCATCATGATCCGTACATCGCCGGGGGTGCCCGACTCGGTCGACATCATGTTCTTCGACGAACGAGGGGCGGACCTGTCGCAAGGCGGGCAGCGGAAACTGGACCGGGTCTACGCCCGCCAGGAGTACCGGCGGGCGTTTCCGGGGGAGATCGGCGATCTGCACTTCCCCGCCAGCGTCTTCGACTCGTACACCGGATCACTGCTGCGGAACGTCGACACGACAGGGGTCGCCGAATCGGGCCTCAAGCTCGTGGTGGACGCCTCCAACGGCAGTGCCGGGCTGGTGCTGCCGAGTCTGCTGGGACGGCTCGGGGTCGATGCTCTGACCATCAACCCCGGTCTCGACGAAGCGAGACCGACCGAGTCGGCCGACACCCGGCGGGCGGGACTGGTGAGGCTCGGCGAGATCGTCGCCTCCGCGAGGGCGGCCTTCGGCGTGCGATTCGACCCGGTCGGCGAACGTCTGTCGCTCGTGGACGAACGGGGTCGCATCATCGAGGACGACCGGGCGCTGCTGGTGCTGCTCGACCTGGTCGCGGCCGAACGGCGCAGCGGCCGGGTGGCTCTGCCGGTGACGACGACCCGTATCGCCGAGCAGGTGGCCGCGTACCACGGCACACAGGTGGAGTGGACGACGACCTCGCCCGACGATCTGACGAGGGTGGGCCGCGAGGAGACCACCATCTTCGGCGGCGACGGCCGCGGTGGCTTCATCGTGCCGGAGTTCAGCAGTGTCTTCGACGGTACGGCGGCCCTGGTACGGCTGGTGGGGCTGGTGGCGCGTACGCAGCTCACGCTGAGCCAGATCGACGCCCGGATTCCGCGCGCGCATGTGCTGCGGCGTGATCTCGCCACTCCCTGGGCGGTCAAGGGGCTCGTCATGCGGCGGGTCGTGGAGGCGGCCGAGGAGCGGCATGTGGACACGACCGACGGGGTTCGTGTCGTCGAGACCGACGGCCGCTGGGTGATGGTGCTGCCCGACCCCGCGGAGGCCGTCACCCATCTGTGGGCGGAAGGACCCGATGACGCTTCGGCGCAGGCACTGCTCAACGAGTGGGCCGCCGTCGTCGACAGCGCAGGTCACTGACGTGTGACCGGTGTGCCGGGAGTTGTCCACCGACGGCTCCCGGCCCGCCGGTGGGGCCATTCGGCGGTAGCGGCCATGGCGTGCGACGATGTGCGGCATGCCGCAGCAGCCCCCCATTCGGAGCACTGGTTCTCCACCGCCGCGCCCCGATGCGTCCATGTCGCTGCTGACGAACGTGATGGAGCACAGTCTCGACGAGGGATACGCCGAGGCGACGGCCCGGCGCCGGGCGGAGGGCGGTGGGCTGCCCCGTACCCTGCGGGCCAAGCTCTGGCTCGCCCTCGGCCTGGTGCTCGCGGCCGTGATAGTCACCGTCGGCGCCGCCGAGGCGCGGATATCCGCCCCGGTCGTGGCCAAGGAGCGCGAGGAACTGATCGACCGCGTCGACGCCGAGACCGCCGAGGCGGACGCACTGGAGCGAGGCGTCGACGAACTCCGGGACGAGGTGGGTGAGCGGCAGCGGAAGGCCCTCAACGCCCAGGACGGTGGCCAGGGGGAACTCGTCGCGATGCTCGCCGGGGCGACGGAGGTCGGCGGACCCGGCGTGAAGCTCGTCGTGGACGATGCGAAGGACGCCGTCGGCGGTGGTGCCGGCGGTCCCCGGGAGAGCAGCGGCTTCAGTGATACGGGCCGGGTGCGCGATCGCGACATGCAACGCATCGTCAACGGACTGTGGGAGTCCGGCGCCGAGGCCGTGGCCATCAATGAACAGCGGCTGACCGCCCTCTCCGCCATCCGTGCGGCGGGCGACGCCATACTGGTCGACAACCGGCCGCTGGTGCCGCCGTACACGGTGTTGGCGGTGGGGGACGGGAAGCGGCTGAGCAGTTCGTTCCAGGAAAGTTCCGACGGACAGTATTTGCAGGTGCTGCGAGAGAACTTCGGGATCCGTTTCAGCATCTCTACACAGGACAAGGTGCGTCTTCCGGCTGCCCCGAGCCTGATCGTACGCACAGCAGAGCCGGGAACCCCCGATGCCGGGAAGGGCAGCGGGCAGGGTACGGCAGACACAGGGAAGGGCACATCGTGATCGCCGTACTGGGCCTCGTCGTGGGAGTCGTGGTCGGACTGTTGGTCCGGCCCGAGATTCCGGCGGTGGTCGAGCCCTATCTGCCGATCGCTGTCGTCGCCGCGCTCGACGCCGTCTTCGGCGGGCTGCGGGCCATGCTGGACGGGATCTTCGTCGACAAGGTGTTCGTCGTCTCCTTCCTGTCGAATGTGGTCGTGGCCGCCCTGATCGTGTTCCTCGGCGACAAGCTGGGCGTCGGCGCCCAGTTGTCGACCGGAGTGGTGGTCGTGCTCGGCATCCGGATCTTCTCCAACGCTGCCGCGATCCGCCGGCACGTCTTCCAGGCGTGACGCCGATGAACAGCGAAGAGCGTCCCCGGAACGGGATTCCCGAGGACACCGCCCCCAAGGTCGCCGGTCCCCGGTCCGAGATGCCCGAGGCCGAGCCCTCCGAGCCCGCAGGAACGGCACCCGCGGAACCGGCACCCGGCGGACCCGAACGCGCGGAGCCGGAGGCCACCGAGGCGACCAAGGAGACCGGCACGGCCCCGGCGGGGCTGACGGGCCGGCAGCGGCTGAAGGCCGGTCTCTGGCCGCCCCGGGCGACCCGCGCCCAATTCATCGTCGCGGTCCTGTTGTTCGTCCTCGGTCTCGGGCTCGCCATCCAGGTCCGCTCGACCAGTGACAACAGTGCTCTGCGAGGGGCACGCCAGGAGGATCTCGTACGCATCCTCGACGAGCTGGACAGCCGCACCCAGCGGCTGGAGGACGAGAAGCAGCGCCTGGAGGTCCAGCGCGCGGAACTGGAGAACAGCTCCGACCAGGCGGAGGAGGCGCGTAAGCAGACGCGGCAGAAGGAACAGCAGCTCGGCATCCTGGCCGGGACCGTCGCGGCCCAGGGGCCGGGCATCACGCTCACCGTCGCCGGCCAGTCCGGCTCCGTGGAGCCGGACATGCTGCTCGACGCGGTCCAGGAGCTGCGGGCCGCGGGCGCCGAGGCGATTCAGGTCAATGGCGTCCGGGTCGTGGCCGATACCTATCTGACGGGCACCGGCGGTGACATCAAGGTGGACGGGATGCGGATCAGCGCGCCGTACGTTTTCAAGGTCATCGGAAAGCCGCAGGATCTGGAGCCCGCCCTGAACATTCCGGGCGGGGTCGTGCAAACACTGGAAAAGGAGCAGGCCACGGCCACGGTGGAGCGCGCGGAGAGGATCGTCGTGGATGCCTTGCGACCCGTGAAGAGCCCTGACTACGCTCGGTCGTCAGCGCGGTGAGGCCGGGGAGCGCGATGCCCGGGTCGCCGGGACGAGAGGTTGCGGGGGGTCGGCACACCGACATCGCGCGGCGTAATGGAAACTGTCTGACGGCCGCGGACGTTGTGATGATGTCCGGGTCGGCAGGTGTGATCAATGAGGGTTCGTCCTGCCCCACGGGCGGGTCTATTTCGGTCAAGGGGAATCGCCCGTGAAGTTGTTTGCGAAGTTGTTCGGCAAGAGCGGACGCGAGGACGGCGGCAACGCCAGGCATCGTGCCCGGCGTCATGGCCAGGAGGAGCAGGGCGCTGAGCGGCCTCTCTTCCGGGACGAGGTCGCTGGTCCGGGTGGTGACATTCCGGGTGGCCGGGGCGCGTCGTCTGTTGACCCTGCCGGTCCCGGCCGCATAGGTTTCGGGGAACCATCAACCTCAGGTACGGGTGGAGGGTTTGCCCCCGACCCCTATGCGACCAATCCCCGCGGGGGCCAGCCGCGACAGGAGGATCCGTCCATGGCGGGCGTGACGGTGTGTACGAGGTGCGGGAACCGCAATGCCGAGTCCAGCCGGTTCTGCTCCAACTGCGGAGCACCACTGCGTGGCGGGGTCTCGGCCGAGCGTCCTTCGGAGACGACGTCGACGATCTCCATCTCCGGGCTGGAGGCGTACGACTCCGAGGTGACGGGGCAGACACAGCTCCCGTCGCTGTCCCCGGAGGCTCAGGCCGCCGTGGACGCCCTGCCCCTCGGCTCGGCGCTGCTGGTCGTCCGGCGCGGACCCAACTCCGGCAGCCGCTTCCTGCTCGACGGCGAGCTGACCACGGCCGGCCGGCACCCGCAGAGCGACATCTTCCTGGACGACGTGACCGTGTCCCGGCGTCATGTCGAGTTCCGCAGGAGCCCGGACGGCAGTTTCAGCGTCGCCGACGTCGGCAGCCTGAACGGCACCTACGTCAACCGTGAGCGGATCGACGCGGTCTATCTGGCGAATGGCGACGAGGTCCAGATCGGCAAGTACCGACTGGTCTTCTACGCGAGCCATGCGAGCCAGCGGGGCATGTAATCCGTCAGGCCCGTCAGGGAAGGCACATGCTGCGAACACCGACGACGGGCGGTGCCGGACACGGCACCGCCTCCGCGGGCGAGAAGCTGATCAGCATCGGCACGGTGCTTCATCAGCTGCGGGACGAGTTTCCCGGCGTCACGATTTCCAAGATCCGTTTTCTGGAGGCCGAAGGGCTGGTCGAACCGCGCCGTACCCCGTCCGGGTACCGGAAATTCAGCTCGGAGGATGTCGAGCGGCTCGCCCAGGTGCTGCGCATGCAGCGGGACCACTATCTTCCGCTGAAGGTCATCCGCGAGCATCTCGACGCCGTCGCCCGTGGCGAGCAGCCGCAGCTGCCCGCTCAGAGCTCCGGCCGGGAGCTGTCCGACGGGGCCGGGGAGTCCGACGCCGACGGGCGTACCGCCGCCAGGGTGGGGCGGGCCGAGCTGCTGGCCGCCGCCGAGGTCGGCGAGGAGGAACTGGCCGACTGGGAGTCGTACGGCCTGCTCGCACCCGACGGCGACGGCGGGTACGACGCCGAGTCGGTGACCGTGGCCCGGCTCATCGCCGATCTCGGCAGATTCGGTCTCGAACCACGGCATCTGCGGGCCATGAAGGCCGCCGCCGACCGGGAGGCCGGACTCGTCGAACAGGTGGTCGCACCCTTGCGGCGGCATCGTAATCCGCAGACCAGAGCGCATGCCGAGGCCACCGCGAAAGAGCTGGCGGCCCTGTCCGTACGGCTCCACGCGGCCCTGGTACAGACCGCTCTCGGGGTCCGGCTCCACTGATCATGGACGTGCCCGACTACCCAAAGAGGCCGGGCACGTCCTAGGGTTGCTGTGTGAACGAGCTCGACGTTGTGGGTGTCCGGGTGGAAATGCCCTCCAACCAACCGATCGTGCTCCTGCGTGAAGTGGGAGGCGACCGGTACCTCCCCATCTGGATCGGTCCCGGGGAGGCGACCGCCATTGCCTTCGCACAGCAGGGCATGGCACCGGCCAGACCGCTGACCCACGACCTCTTCAAGGACGTGCTGGAGGCGGTGGGGCAGGAACTCACCGAGGTCCGCATCACCGACCTGCGCGAAGGGGTCTTCTACGCGGAGCTGGTCTTTGCCAGTGGAGTCGAGGTGAGCGCCCGCCCGTCCGACGCCATAGCGCTCGCCCTGCGCACCGGCACGCCGATCTACGGCAGTGACGGGGTGCTCGACGACGCGGGGATCGCCATCCCGGACGAGCAGGAGGACGAGGTGGAGAAGTTCCGCGAGTTCCTCGACCAGATCTCTCCCGAGGACTTCGGAACCAGCAGTCAGTGACCGCTGAACGCTGAGTGAGCATGGTGGCCGTCGGCGGAAGCCGGTGGCCACCCGCCGGCGGACAGGGCGCATTCGAGCAGCCCTTCCCCGGATCGGGGCATGCGAAACCACTCTCAGGGTGATTATCACTCGGCGTGGCGAGTGTGGCGATCGTTGACGCACCCCTGGTGACTGCCTACCGTCGTGTGGGCAGTCAAGGACGGAGGGCCGGCGTGAGAAGCAGCGGCGACGGTGCGGTTGGGGGCGCCCTCGGACGGAGTCCGGGGGAGGGCGGGCCGTATCCGCTCCAGCGGGGTGCGGCTGAACCGTCCGAGGAGACGGTCGGCTACCGCGGGCCCACCGCGTGCGCGGCCGCGGGCATCACCTACCGACAGCTCGACTACTGGGCGCGTACCGGCCTGGTCGAGCCGAGTGTCCGCCCGGCGTACGGGTCGGGCACACAGCGCCTCTACAGCTTCCGCGATGTGGTCGTCCTCAAGATCGTCAAGCGGTTCCTGGACACCGGCGTGGCCCTTCAGAACATCCGGGCGGCCGTGCGGCATCTCGGGGATCGCGGCTTCGCCGATCTGGAGCGGATGACCCTGATGAGCGATGGGGCGACGGTCTACGAGTGCTCGTCTCCCGACGAGGTCGTCGATCTGCTCCAGGGCGGACAGGGCATCTTCGGCATCGCCGTCGGCGTGGTCTGGCGCGATGTCGAGGCGGCGCTGTCGCAGCTGCACGGCGAGCGGATCGACACCGGCGAGACACTCGTCGGGAACAACCCGGCCGACGAACTGGCCAGGCGCAGACGCGACCGCGCGGTCTGAGCGCGGACCCGTCGCCGGTGTGCCCGTACCGGCGACGGCGAGGACGAGACGATACGCGGTTGGGGCCCTGTGCCCGGGTGGGACCGGTGGAGGGCGCGCGGGCCGGTTGGCGGGGCATTGTCAGTGGCGTGAGGCAGCATCGGAGATGTGAGATCCGCGCCGACGATTCTGCATCTGGACATGGATGCGTTCTTCGCCGCCGTCGAGCAGGCGGCGAAGCCCAGCCTGCGCGGAAAACCGGTGATCGTCGGCGGCCTCGGTCCACGAGGGGTCGTCGCCACGGCCTCGTACGAGGCGAGACGCTTCGGAGTGCACTCGGCGATGCCCATGGCGCAGGCCAGGAGGCTCGCGCCGAACGCGGCGTATCTCGTGCCACGCTTCTCCGTCTACCGCTCGGTCAGCGATCAGGTCATGGCGCTGCTCGGCAGGCTCTCACCGCTTGTCGAGCCGCTCAGCCTCGACGAGGCGTTCGTGGATCTGGAGGCGGGCGGCTCGGCCGGTGACTCGCTGTCGGCGCGGCTGGTGGGCGAGCGGTTGCGCGCGGACATCCGGGCGGTCACCGGGCTCACCGGGTCCGTGGGGCTCGCCGGGTCCAAGATGCTCGCGAAGATCGCCTCCGAGCAGGCCAAGCCGGACGGGCTCGTCCTCATAGAGCCCGGCACGGAGCGCGAGCTGCTCGGGCCCATGTCCGTACGGACGCTGCCCGGCGTCGGACCGGCGACCGGGGAGCATCTGCGGCGGGCCGGCATGACGACCTGCGCGGAGCTGGCGGAGGCGGGCGAGGACGAACTGGTACGGCTGGTGGGCAAGGCCCACGGGACCTCGCTGTTCCGGATGGCGATGGGGTACGACGACCGGCCCGTGGTCGCCGAGCGCGACACCAAGTCGGTGTCGGTGGAGGACACCTTCGACGTCGATCTGCACGACCGGGTCGGGATCCGGCTGGAGGTGGAGCGGCTCGCGGACCGCTGCGTACAGCGGCTGAGGGCGTCGGGGCACTCGGGGCGGACGATCGTGCTGAAGGTGCGGCGGTACGACTTCTCGACGCTGACCCGCTCGGAGACCCTGCGGGGGCCCACCGACGACCCCTCGGTGGTACGGGAGGCGGCAGCGCGGCTGCTGGAGGCCGTGGACACGACGGGCGGGGTGCGACTGCTGGGCGTGGGGGTCAGCGGCCTCGCGGACTACACCCAGGAGGACCTGTTCGCCCAGGCCGCCCAGGCGGCGGCTGGGGAGCCGACAGGAGCGGCGGAGGCCGTGCCCGGCGCGGGAGGAGCCGTACGGCCGGGAGACGCCGACCCGCGGAGCCCGTACGAGAGCGGTGACCGGCCGCCGCCCGGCGGCCTCGGCGGCGGAGTACGGACGGGTGCGTTGCCGGGCGATGACGGACCCGTACGGCACGGCGGGCACACGGCCGGGGCCGGGGACGCGCCCGCGGGGGACGAGGCGCTGGGGGAGCGGCGCTGGCCCGCCGGTCACGATGTGCGGCATGCCGTGTACGGGGCCGGATGGGTGCAGGGCAGCGGGGTGGGGCGGGTCACCGTGCGGTTCGAGGAGCCGGACTCGCCGCCTGGGCGCGTCCGCACGTTCCGAACGGACGATCCGGAGCTGGTGCTCTCCGATCCGCTGCCCCTGGTCGCCCTCGTCGCCCTGGCCGACGATTCGCGTCAGGCGTCGTCGCCGGCGACCTTCCCGAAGGAGCGGTCGCGGGCCGGTGACGGCGGAGTCTCCGGGGCCACGGAGAGTTCGAGGCCGTAGTGGTGGTACAGCTGGAGTTCCTGCTCGGGGGAGAGATGGCGGCCGACGCCGAAGTCCGGCGCGTCCTTGACCAGCGAGCGTTCGTACGGGACACGCAGGATGTCGTCGGCGAAGGTGCTCGGTTCCAGCGGGACGAACGCGTCCCGGCTGAAGAGCCCGGTGCGGACTGCCGCCCATTCGGGTGAGCCCGTGGCGTCGTCCAGATAGACCTCGTCGATCGTTCCTATCTTCACGCCGTTGCGGTCGAACGCCTTGCGGCCGATCAGGCTGCGCGGATCGATATCGGTTCGCACGGTCCCTCCAGAAGGTCGCAACTGCTGGTTAAATCATACGAAAGGGCACATTCTGGCCGTCGGCCACTTGAGGGATCGCATGAACGATCGTCGAGAGTGTGCGCTGGTAGGCTGGCAGGCGGCTGCTGACCCCGTGCGGGAGAGTCCACCGGCAGGACGACGGTGGCGCCGAAGGAGCAAATCCTCCCCGGAATCTCTCAGGCACCTGTACCGCACGGACGAGGTCACTCTGGAAAGCAGGGCGGGCGTCGGACGGCATCCGCTCTCACCGACGGTGAAAGCCGGAGCGCCCCGTTTTCGGGCGGTCCGGCGAAGCTCTCAGGTTGAGATGACAGAGGGGGAGGCCGTCCAGGGCATCCCGCGCCGTGGTGCCCCTCGCAGGTCGTGTCAGACCAGGAGGCCTCCTACATGACCGCCAACCGCATGCCGCTCGCACAGCTGGAGCGAGGCACACCCTTCGAGCAGCGCCACATCGGACCCGACGCCGAGGCCCAGGCCAAGATGCTGGCGCAGGTGGGTTACGGCTCGCTGGACGAGCTGACCGCCGCGGCGGTGCCCGACGTCATCAAGAGCGCCGGGGCACTTGGGCTCCCGGACGCGCGCACCGAGGCCGAGGTCCTCGCCGAGCTGCGCTCCCTCGCCGACCGGAACGAGGTGCTGACGCCGATGATCGGCCTCGGCTACCACGGCACCTTCACCCCGCCGGTGATCCTGCGCAACGTCATGGAGAACCCGTCCTGGTACACCGCGTACACGCCGTACCAGCCGGAGATCTCCCAGGGCCGCCTGGAAGCCCTGCTGAACTTCCAGACCATGGTGGCCGAACTGACGGGCCTGCCCACCTCCGGTGCCTCCCTCCTCGACGAGAGCACCGCCGCCGCCGAGGCCATGTCGCTCGCCCGCCGCGTCGGCAAGGTGAAGAACGGCGTCTTCCTGGTCGACACCGACGTACTGCCCCAGACCCTCGCCGTGATCCGGACCCGCGCCGAACCGACCGGAGTCGAGGTCGTCGCCGCCGACCTGAGCGAAGGCATCCCCGCGGAGATCGCCGACGGCGGCGTCTTCGGCGTCCTGCTCCAGTACCCCGGTGCTTCCGGCGCCGTACGGGACCTCAAGCCCGTCATCGACCAGGCGCACGCCCTCGGCGCGGTCGTCACCGTGGCCGCGGATCTGCTCGCGCTGGCCCTGCTCACCTCGCCCGGCGAACTCGGCGCGGACATCGCGATCGGCACCACCCAGCGCTTCGGCGTCCCCATGGGCTTCGGCGGCCCGCACGCCGGCTACATGGCCGTGCGGGAGACGTACGCCCGCAGCCTGCCCGGACGGCTCGTCGGCGTCTCCGTGGACGCCGACGGCGACAAGGCGTACCGCCTCGCGCTCCAGACCCGCGAGCAGCACATCCGCCGCGAGAAGGCCACCAGCAACATCTGCACCGCGCAGGTGCTGCTCGCCGTGATGGCGGGGATGTACGCCGTCTACCACGGCCCGGACGGACTGCGGTCGATCGCCCGGCGCACCCACCGCTACGCCACCCTGCTCGCCGAGGGCCTGAAGGCCGGCGGTGTGGACGTGGTGCACGGCTCGTACTTCGACACCCTGACCGTACGCGTCCCGGCCCCGGCCGCCGATGTGGTCGCCGCCGCCCGTGAGCGCGGGGTCAACATCCGCCTCGTGGACGACGCGCATGTCTCCGTCGCCTGCGACGAGACCACCACCCGCGCGGCCGTGGCCGCCGTCTGGGCCGCCTGCGGCGTCGACGCCGACATCGAGGCGCTGGAC
Source organism: Streptomyces sp. NPDC004838 (assembly GCF_053600955.1). Classification (NCBI taxonomy): domain Bacteria; kingdom Bacillati; phylum Actinomycetota; class Actinomycetes; order Kitasatosporales; family Streptomycetaceae; genus Streptomyces; species Streptomyces sp. NPDC004838. The sequence continues at coordinate 12,754 of NZ_JBSGAW010000027.1, forward strand.
GCCGCCACCGGGGACGCGCTGCCCGAGGCGCTGCTGCGGACCGACGACTACCTCACCCACCCCGTCTTCCACCAGCACCGCTCCGAGACCGCCATGTTGCGCTATCTGCGCCGCCTGGCCGACCGTGACTACGCGCTGGACCGGGGCATGATCCCACTCGGCTCCTGCACCATGAAGCTGAACGCGACGACCGAGATGGAACCGGTCACCTGGCCCGAATTCGGGCAGATCCACCCCTTCGCCCCGGTCGAACAGGCCGCCGGCTATCTCACGCTCATCCGGGAGCTGGAGGAGCGGCTTGCCGAGGTCACCGGCTACGACAAGGTCTCCATCCAGCCCAACGCCGGATCCCAGGGCGAACTCGCGGGGCTCCTCGCCGTACGCGCGTACCACCGTGCCAACGGCGGAGAGCAGCGCACCGTCTGCCTCATCCCGTCCTCCGCGCACGGAACCAACGCGGCGAGCGCCGTCATGGCGGGCATGAAGGTCGTCGTCGTCAAGACCGCCGACGACGGCGAGATCGACGTCGACGACCTGCGCGCCAAGATCGAGAAGCACCGCGGCGAACTGTCCGTGCTGATGATCACCTACCCCTCCACGCACGGGGTGTTCGAGGAGCACGTCGCCGACATCTGCGCACGGGTCCACGAGGCGGGCGGCCAGGTGTACGTCGACGGAGCCAACCTCAACGCCCTGGTGGGCCTCGCCAAGCCGGGCGAGTTCGGCGGGGACGTCTCACATCTGAATCTGCACAAGACGTTCTGCATCCCGCACGGCGGCGGCGGCCCCGGCGTCGGTCCGGTCGCGGTGCGGGCGCACCTGGCCCCGTATCTCCCGAACCACCCTCTCCAGCCGACCGCCGGCCCCGAGACGGGTGTGGGACCGATCTCGGCGGCTCCCTGGGGCTCGGCGGGCATTCTGCCGATCTCCTGGGCGTATATGCGGCTGATGGGTGGCGAGGGCCTCAAGCGGGCCACCCAGGTCGCCGTGCTCGCGGCCAACTACATCGCCAAGCGGCTGGAGCCCCATTACCCGGTGCTGTACACGGGACCGGCCGGACTGGTCGCCCATGAGTGCATCGTGGATCTGCGGCCCCTGTCGAACGCCACCGGCGTCAGCGTGGCCGATATCGCCAAGCGGCTCATCGACTACGGCTTCCACGCGCCGACGATGTCGTTCCCGGTCAGCGGGACGCTGATGATCGAACCCACCGAGAGCGAGGACCTGGGCGAGATCGACCGCTTCTGCGACGCGATGATCGCCATCCGCACGGAGATCGAGAAGGTCGCGTCGGGCGAGTGGCCGGCCGACGACAATCCGCTGCGGAACGCCCCGCACACCGCCGCCGCGCTGGGCGGGGAGTGGACGCACGCCTACAGCCGGGACGAGGCGGTCTTCCCGGGCGCGGTGAACGCCGCGGACAAGTACTGGCCGCCGGTCCGCCGGATCGACGACGCGTTCGGGGACCGCAACCTCGTCTGCTCCTGCCCGCCGCTGGACGAGTACGACAACTGACGGACGGCACGCGTGCGTCGGGGCCGGTACGGAGGAACTCTCCGGCCGGCCCCTGTCGTACGGTTTGCTTCTGTCGTGCGGTTCGCCCCGGTCGTACCCGTCGTAGCTGTTGTACGGAGAACAGCTCGCGGCACGACCGACGGCCCGTCGTACCGCGCCGGATCCGCGTACGGAACCCCGGCTCGTCGTGGGCGAAGGCCCCCGCCTCGCCCGTCGCCGCCGCGTCGCTTGGCCGGATCGCGCCTGTGCGCCCGATATGCGGGCGCCCCCCGCCGTACGATGCGACGCATCCACGCAGAGGGCTCGATCCAACGGGTGCCGAGGGACGGCTTTCAGACGGCTCTCAGGCCGCCTTCACCGCCCGGAGAGGCCGGTGCGGCGCGATGATCTGTCCGTCGGGCAGCAGTTCGCCGGTGTCCTCGAAGAGGAGCACGCCATTGCACAGCAGGCTCCAGCCCTGTTCAGGGTGGTGCGCCATGAGGCGCGCCGCATCCCTGTCGGCTGAGTCGGATGTCGGGCAAGGTGGCTGATGCTGGCACATGGGTGGGTTCTTTCGCTGTGATGTGGTGAGTGTCCCGCGGCTCGATGAGGTGTTCATGGCCGCCCCCCGTATCTGTCGGTCCGATCCCAGTGTTGCCGCACGAGCGTCAATCCGCAGGGATTTCGCGACAGCTCGTCTCTCTCATGAGAGACGTATCACCCACGCGGGCGGTTCAGCTCAACTTGACTGTCCTTTCGGGTGGTTCAGGGGGGCCGGAATGGACTAGTCCATTCGGGCAGCAGTGCGCCCCGTCACCGATGAGTGACGGGGCGCGAACAGGGTTCGACCGCCGGGCGGGATGTGGGGCGGCGGTGTGTCAGGCCGGTGAGCCCAGCAGCGGGGCGGGAGTCAGCCGGAGGTTCATCACGGGCAGGAGGTCGGCGAACCGGTGCGGCCGGTGGGCGGCGATGCCGGGCGGTGCCGGGGCGAGCGGCACCAGGAGGTCGGTGGATCCGGGGGTGCCCGCGGAGGCGTCGGCCTCCGTGTCCGCGTGCAGCCAGAGTGTGAGCATGTACAGCGCGGGTATGGAGAGCAGCCGTGGCTGGAACGGCGTCTGGAGCGACTCCGCCTGACGGAGCGCCTGTTCGGTCGAGCGGAGGTAGGGGCCTTCGAAGAAGTGCGAGAACAGCCAGCCGTCCGGGGTCAGCTCCGTCTCCGCCGCGGCCACGGACCGCTCGCCGGCGCGGAGGAGGAAGCGCCACCCGGTGAGCCGGGTGGCGGGCCGGGGATCGTCGGGCACGATCCCGTCCAGCCCGTCCGGCACCTTCAGTTTCTCCAGTACATGTACGGGGAGCGGTGATTCGGGGCTCACGGGTCCCTGGACGGACCTGAGTGCCGGGATGTGGTCCTCGTGGACGGCGGACGGGGAACCGAGTGCCGCGAGGACGCTGCGGACGGCAGGCGCTGGGGCCGGGGGGACATGCAGCGGCATGATGGGTCGCCTCTCGCTTGGGAGACACGTGGAGCCAGGGCAGGTGCGGACGGCGCTGTCAGCGTGCGGGGCCAGAGGGGGGCCGGAAGGGCCACCGGGTGCCAACTCTCTGCCTCGTCCACCGAGTTTATACGACACGTGTTCTCACTGTGTTTCCGCTAGCGCTGGCCGGCGTTAAGGGCAAGGCGGATTCAAGTCCTTTTCAGCCGTTCGATACGCCGGTTTTCCCCTACGTTTCCGGCGATAGCCTGGGAGTATGTCCCCATGCCGGTAGGCCGAAACTCGTCGGCGTTTTTCACCAGACAGTGGGTGAAGGTAGATGTGTACTGCACCCTGCCGGGTCTGCGGGCCGCCCGATGGCGCACGCCACGGTACCGGTCCGGAAGCGCCCGCGCTGCGTTATGGATCAGTCGGTCTGGGCATTATCGTCCGTGACGCGAGCGACCGATGCTGCGTGCCGCCCACCGGAGGAAGGACGCTTCAATGGGGGACAAGGTCGTGACGGACGGGTTCGCGCTGTCTGATCGCCAGCGGTATCGGCGGAAGCTCCAGCAGTGTCTGGCGGGACTGGGACGGCTCCTGGCGGAGAAGAGGTTCGACCGTCCCAGAAATCTCATGGGTCTGGAGATCGAACTGAATCTGGCGGGTGCCGACGGGCTGCCCAGGATGATGAATGCGGAAGTGCTCGAGCGGATCGCGAGCCAGGATTTCCAGACCGAACTGGGAATGTTCAACCTGGAAGTAAATATCGTTCCGCACCGGCTCGACGGCCGGGTTCTCGACCAGCTGGCAGAGGAGTTGCGAACGGGGCTCGGATATGCCCACCGAAAAGCTGATGAAGTCGGCGCCGGAATCGTGATGATCGGCATTCTGCCCACCCTCGCCCAGGACGATCTCGTCAGCGCGAATCTCTCGGACGACGACCGCTACACGATGCTGAACGATCAGATCGTCGCGGCGCGCGGTGAGGCGTTCGCCCTCGACATCGAGGGCGTGGAGCGGCTGACCTGCACTTCGGCGTCGATCGCGCCGGAAGCGGCGTGCACATCCGTCCAACTGCACCTGCAGGTGACGCCGGCACGGTTCGCGGATGTGTGGAACGCGGCGCAGGCGGTGGCGGCGGTTCAGGTCGCGGTCGGGGCCAACTCGCCCTTCCTGTTCGGGAAGGAACTGTGGCGAGAGTCCCGGCCACCGCTGTTCCAGCAGGCCACGGATACCAGGCCGCCGGAACTCCAGGCCCAGGGGGTGCGCCCGCGCACCTGGTTCGGTGAGCGATGGGTGAATTCCGTATATGACCTCTTCGAGGAGAATCTGCGGTATTTCCCGGCCCTGCTGCCCATTTGCGACGAAGAAGAGGATCCGCTGCGGATCATCGACGACGGCGGGGTCCCCGGACTCCACGAACTCGTCCTGCACAACGGCACGGTCTACCGGTGGAACCGCCCTGTCTACGGCATCGCGGGCGGGGTGCCGCATCTTCGGGTGGAGAACCGGGTGCTGCCCGCGGGCCCCACGGTCACCGATGTGATCGCCAACGCGGCCTTCTACTACGGACTGGTCCGCGCGCTCGCGGAGGAGCCGCGGCCGGTGTGGACCAGGCTCCCGTTCGAGGCAGCGGCGGAGAACTTCGACACCGCGTGCCGCGACGGCATCGACGCGGAGCTCCAGTGGCCGCGTCCCGGCCGGGCGGGCGGCATCACACGGGTGCCCGTGGTCAAACTCGTACGCGATGAACTGCTGCCGCTGGCCGCCGCGGGGCTCGACGCGTGGAACATCGAGGCCGCCGACCGCGACCGGTATCTCGGGGCGATCGAGGAGCGGTGCAGGCGGCGGATCAACGGGGCCTCCTGGCAGGCGGAGACCTTCCACCGCGCGCTGGAGGCCGGCCTGGAGCGGGACGCGGCCCTGGCGGCGATGACCCGTCGCTACTGCGAGCTGATGCACCGGGGGGATCCGGTGCACACCTGGCCGATCGGGTTTCCGGGGCGCGAGACGGAAGCCTGAGACGGGCCGGGACGCACCGCGTCCGGGGCAGCGGCGGAATCGGGCAAGCTGTGGTGTCCCCTGTGAGGGGTCCGTCCCGCCTGTGAGGGGTCGTTCCCCGACGCCGACCCCGTGTCGAGCCTTTCGTGTCTGTGTTCGAGACCCTGGCCGGGTGAGGATGGGGGACGAGACCGGATCACCCGACTGGAGGCGCAGGTGCAGATGGAGGCGGGACGCGTGGCCGATTCTCTTCCCCAGGAGGGCGTGCCACGACGTGCTCTGCGGTCCGAGACGCTTCTGGTGCTCGCGCTCTCGCTGGGGGCCAGCGCGGTGTCGTCGCTGATCAGCTTTGTCGGATCGCTGACGAAACCGGGTGGTCTGAAGGAACAGGCGGCCTCCCTCAACGGGTCGTACGCACCCGGACGGCCCTGGCTCGATCTCGCCTGGCAGCTCTTCGGGATCGCGACCGCCCTGGTGCCGGTCCTGCTGGTCGCGCATCTGCTGACGAGGGAGGGCGCGGGCGGGCTGCGGTCGATGGGCTTCGACCGGACCAGGCCCTGGCCGGACCTGGGGCGCGGCACACTCGTCGCCGCGGGGATCGGGAGCGCGGGCCTGGCGTTCTATCTGGTGGCCAGGGCGACGGGCTTCAATCTGACGGTCGTGCCGGAGTCGCTGCCCGAGGTGTGGTGGAAGTTCCCCGTGCTGATCCTGTCGGCGATCCAGAACTCCGTCGTGGAGGAAGTGATCGTCGTCGGCTATCTGCTGCGCCGTCTCGGACAGTTGGGCTGGTCCCCGATGGCCGCGCTGGTGGCCAGTTCGGTGCTCCGAGGCTCGTACCACTTGTACCAGGGCATCGGCGGATTCATCGGCAACATGGTCATGGGCGTGGTCTTCGTACTGCTATACCGGCGCTGGGGGCGGGTGGGGCCGCTGGTGGTGGCGCATGCGCTGCTCGACATCGTGGCGTTCGTGGGGTACGCGCTGCTGGCCGGGAAAGTGGGCTGGCTGCCGACCGCGTGAGCTGCGGTCCGTGGGGGCGTACGGAACCGGTCCGTACGCCCCTCTCCGTGCCGGGCGGGATCACGGCTGTGCTCCGGACGGGGCTCCGAGGTCAGGGAGTGGTCAGAAGTTCGCCGTCGATGACCGTCACGGCCCGGCCGGTGAGCAGGGTGCGATCGCCGCGCAGGGAGGTGCCGACCAGGCCGGAGCGGGCGGATGCCTGGAGCCCGGTCAGTTCCGTACGTCCGATGCGCGCCGACCAGAACGGCGCGAGGGCGGTGTGGGCGCTGCCCGTGACCGGGTCCTCGTCGATGCCGACCCGTGGGAAGAAGCAGCGTGAGACGTAGTCGTAGCCGCCCGCCGGGTCCTCGGCCGCCGCTGTGACGATGACCCCGCGCCGGGAGAGCGCGGCCACGGCGACCAGATCCGGGGTGAGTTCGCGCACGGTCTTCTCGTCGGCGACCTCCAGAAGGAGGTCGCCGACGTGCTGGCCGGTGTCGTGTACCGAGATCACCCGCGCGCCGATGGCGTCCGCGACCGCGTCCGGGACCCCGACGGGGGTGAGCGGGGAGGTGGGGAAGTCGAGCGTGATGGAGCCGTCCTCATCGGCGGCGGCGGACAGGGTTCCGCAGCGGGCGGCGAACCGGACCGTGCCGCTCGCGGTGCCGGTGGTGTGCAGGACATGGGCGGTGGCGAGCGTCGCATGGCCGCACATGTCCACTTCGGTGGCCGGGGTGAACCAACGCAGGGCCCAGTCGGCGCGGTCCTCGCGGGCCGAGGCGGGGAGAGGGTGGGCGAAGGCGGTCTCGGAGAGATTGACCTCGGCGGCGACCTGCTGGAGCCAGGAGTCGTCCGGGAAGCGGTCGGCTCCGGGGAACAGCACGACGGCGGCGGGATTTCCGGCGAAGGGGCGGGGGGTGAAGGCGTCGACGAAGTGGATGCGCATAGGGGGACGGTAGCTGTGCGGGTAGTGGGCGGGCCAAGGCCAAACGGGCGAGGGTGGCCGTTTCCGACGTGCTCCTCGGCGGCGGATCCGGGTGCGACGTGGAGTACGTCCAGGGCGCCGGCTTCTCTCCGCACGGGCCGCTCAGTCCGACGGATGTCCCGACGGGTGGCCTGACGGAAAACCTGACGGAAGACCTGTTCCGGTGCCGAGCGAGGGGCCGGCCGGTCGCCGAGGGGGCCCGCCGTACGGCCGAGGCTTGTCGGGCGAGCTATTCCGATATATCGTTGACGCATCGCGACAGATCAACGATGGAAGGAGCGTAGCGATGCGTTCACATGGACACGAACACGGACATGGGCCTTGCGGGCCCGGCCATCAGGGTCGGGGCGGTTTCGAGGGACGCCGGGGCGCGTTCGGGCAGTTCGGTCCGCCGTTCGGCGGCGGGCCCTTCGGCGGCGGGCACGGCCGTGGCGGTGGCAGGGGGAGGGCGCGGCGCGGTGATGTGCGCGCGTCGATCCTGGCCCTGCTGAAGGACCGCCCGATGCACGGGTACGAGATGATCCAGGAGATCGACGAGCGCAGCGGCGGGGCGTGGAAGCCCAGCCCCGGCTCGGTCTACCCGACACTCCAACTGCTGGAGGACGAGGGGCTGATCGTCAGTGCGAGCGAGGGCGGCAAGAAGCTGTTCACGCTCACCGACTCCGGACGCGCCGAGGCCGAGTCGGGGCCGGATGCCCCGTGGGAACAGGCCGGGCGCGGTGTCGACTGGGAGACGGTCAACGAGATCCGGCAGGCGGGCTGGGGGCTGATGGAAGCCTTCGGCCAGGTCTGGAAGACCGGAAACGCCGAGCAGCGCCGGAAGGCCGTCGAAGCGATCAACGAAACCCGCAAGAAGCTCTATCTGATCCTCGCCGACGAGCACTGACCCGACGAGCACTGACCCGTGGCGACGGCCGAGGGTCCGCGCACCCCTTGGGTTCCAACGGTCCTCGCAACACCCGCGATCTGTGGGAGTTGCGAGGACCGTGGGCGTCGGTCGGCTGGCCCGCCGAGTCCGCATAGTGATTCATCGAGTGCGGCGGTCGCCGAATCCTCGAGTGGCCATACGGCCACCCCTTCTTCAGGTATCAGGCTTCATATATCGGGTCACGGTGCCGCGGAACGTAGCCGTACCGGGTCGAGCATTCAGTACTGATGAACAGTCAGATCTGTTCGATCAGCTGGTGGTGCCAGATCTCGGCGGAGTCGAAGCAGTCGGAGGCGCGGGGGTGCGGTCCCTCGTCATGGCAGTGGAAGGCGGCCCAGAAGAGATCCGCGGGCAGCGCGCAGGCCGGCGCGTACACCCGGTAGACGTACTGCCGCCCGTCCACCGCGAGCAGAGCGACCATCCAGAACATGCACGGGGGGACGCTCTCCCGGTGTCGGTCGGTTGCCCGCCGGACGCATGTGTACGGGGCATACGGCTCGCGGTGCGGGTGTGCGGCAAGGCGGCGCGCGCGGTCAGGGGGAGATCTCCGCGATCTCATCCGTAAGGAGGAGGAAACGGTCGGGCGTACCCACCTCCGGTGGGATGGGCAAATGGCCCCAGACGGGGACGCACGGCCTTTCGGCGGCTGATGAGGTGGGTTATGTGGAGAGCTCAGACCCCCGACGGCCGCGACTGCCCCGGCAGCGCGCCGTCTCGCGTGCGGAATCCGACACCCGGCTCACCCCTGAACTGGCCTCGGTGGTCGAGGGCGCGCGCCGCAGAGCCCTGCGCGACGGGGACCGGCAGGTCGACACCGCTCATCTGCTGCACTCGCTGATCGAGTCGGACCCGGAGGTCCGTGAGCTGTTCGGGCCGGGACCGCAGATCGCGCGGGTGCTCGGCTATCTCGTTCAGCGGAGCATCGGCTACGGACTGCGGTGGCAGGGGTCGGTGGAGGACTCGGGCGCGCTCCCCGTCGTACGCGATGCTCCGGACGGCGCCTGCGTCGGCGCGGACCCCGACCGGCTCACCGACCCCGACCGGCTCACCGATCCCGACCGCGTCACCGGGATCGAGCCCGGGGTCCGCGTCGGTGCCGGTGACGGTGACGGCGGCTGGGGCGCGGGCTGGTCTCCCTCGGCGGCGGCCGCCATGGAGGGGGCGCTGAAACGCGCCGAGGAGTGCGGCAACGCGCGGGCGACCGGTGTCGATCTCCTCGCCCGCCTCGCCGCAGATCCGGGGTGCCGCGCGATGGAGGTACTGAGCCGGGCGGGCGTCGACGCGGAGTCGCTCGACGACCGGATTCGGCGGGACTACGAAGGGCTGGCCGCCGCCGAATGATCCGCGTCTCGCCATGCGTCACAGGGTCGACGGTACTGACGCGCGCTGACATGATGTGCCGATGCAGGCGTCTTCGGGAAAGAGCGCGGGACTGGCGATAGCCCTGGTCTCGGCGTTCGCGTTCGGTGGTTCGGGTGTGGCTGCCAAGCCGCTGATCGAGGCGGGTCTGGACCCGCTGCACGTGGTGTGGCTGAGGGTGACGGGCGCGGCGCTGATCATGCTGCCGCTCGCCTGGCGCCACCGCGATCTCGTACGCCGTAAACCTGTGTTCCTGCTCGGCTTCGGGCTCCTCGCCGTCGCCGGAGTGCAGGCGTTCTACTTCGCCTCCATCTCCCGGATTCCCGTCGGGGTCGCGCTGCTCGTCGAGTACCTCGGCCCGGCGCTGGTCCTCGGCTGGATCCGCTTCGTACAGCGCAGGCCCGTCACCAGGGCTGCCGCCGTCGGCGTGGTGCTCGCGGTCACCGGTCTCGCGTGTGTCGTCGAGGTGTGGGCCGGGCTGAGCTTCGATGTGCTCGGGCTGCTGCTCGCGCTGGGCGCGGCGGGCTGTCAAGCCTGCTACTTCATCCTGTCCGACCACGGCAGCGACGGCGAGGAGCGGGCGAACCCGCTGGGCGTCATCGCGTACGGGCTCCTCATCGGCGCGGCGGTGCTGACGGTGATCGCGCGTCCGTGGGGCATGGACTTCTCGGTGCTGGGCGGGGACGTGGCCATGGGCGGGACACCGGTCGCCGCCTGGCTGCTGCTCGCCTGGGTGGTGCTGCTCGCGACTGTTTTCGCCTATGTCACCGGAGTCGTCTCCGTACGGATGCTGTCGCCGCAGGTGGCGGGGGTGGTGGCATGCCTGGAGGCCGTGGTCGCGACCGTGCTGGCATGGGTGCTGCTGCGGGAGCATCTGTCGCTGCCGCAGATCCTGGGCGGTGCGCTGGTGCTGGTGGGGGCGTTCATCGCGCAGTCCCAGGCCCCGAAGCCGCCGTCGGGGCCGATCGCCTCCGGGCCGGGCAAGGGCGTCTCCCGGCCGAGGACGCCCGCTGACGGGATCTCGCGCGGGGGCTTGGACGAGGGCTCGCGCGGGGGGACGGATGGCGTACCGGACGGCGGGGGGACGCATGGGGTTACGGGAGGCGTCGCGGACGGGGAGTTGTCGGCCGGGCACGCGGGGACGTAGTCTCACGATCATGCATTCGACCGTCCTTCCGCCGCCCGCGTCGTAGCGCGCGGCCGTTGACGAAGACCGGGCTCGGGTAGTCCCGAGCGGCTCTTCGCTGTCCGCGTGCCGGAGCAGAGCGAGAAGCCATCCCGTTCTTCACACGGAGACCACACGTGTCGAATCTCTCTTCCACTCCTGCCGTCGTCGTGCCCGCGCGGCCGTCCGCGCCCGCGCCCGTCGGGCGGAGCCTGCTCTATCTGATCTTCGCCGGGGTCGCCTGGGGGACGGCGGGGGCGGCCGCCTCGCTGGTCTTCGAGGCCAGCGATCTCGGACCGCTCTCCCTGTCCTTCTGGCGCTGCGTCGGAGGACTCGTGCTGCTGTTGGGTGTGCTGGCGCTGCGCGCACGGCGTGCGTCCGCGACCGCGCACCCCATCGGGTCCACAGCGTCCCCAGCGTCCACCGGGCCTGCGGCGGTCGTCGAGCCGAGGCGTCGGAGGCTGATACGGATCCTCGGTACGGGGCTCGGGCTGACCCTCTTTCAGAGCGCCTACTTCGCCGCCGTGCAGGCGACGGGCCTCGCCGTGGCCACGGTGGTCACCCTGGGCGCGGGTCCCGTCCTCATCGCGGTGGGCGCGCGGCTGACGATGGGCGAGCGGCTCGGGCGCGGCGGTCTCGTGGCCGTCGGCGGGGCGCTGGCCGGTCTGGTGGTTCTGGTGCTCGGCGGCGAGGGCGGTACCGTGCGGCCGGCAGGGATCGTACTCGCGCTGCTCGCCGCTTCCGGATACGCCGCGATCACCCTGCTGGCGCGCTGGCTGGGGCGGGACGGCGGCAGCGATTCCGTGGCCACGACGGCATGGGCGTTCGCCGTCGGCGCGGTCAGTCTGCTGCCGATGGCACTGGCGGAGGGACTCATCCCGCACACCGGGGAACCGGCCCGCGTGCTGTGGCTGATGGTCTACGTGGCCGCCGTGCCGACGGCGTTGGCGTATGTGCTCTACTTCGCCGGCGCCGCCGTCGTACGGGCCGCGACCGTCTCGGTGATCATGCTCCTCGAGCCCGTGAGCGCCGCGGCGATCGCCGTGACGCTCCTGGGCGAACACCTGACGGCGGCGACCGTGTCCGGTACCTTGCTGCTGCTCTCGGCCGTGGCCGCGCTCGCGCTCGCCGAGGCGCGGATGGGGAGACGGAACGGCGCGGATTGAACTCGCGGGACCGGCGCGGTCCGGTTCCGGGGCGGGGCGGCTCCTCGCGCCGGACCAGCTCCTCGTTCCGGACCAGCTCCTCGTTCCGGTTCGGGCCCTCGTTCCGGTTCGGCTTCGCGAGCCGGGGGCGGGGTGCGGGGACCGGTCCGGGGCCCGCCGCCTCCCTGGCCGACCGTCACAGTGTCGCGATGTACTCCGGCACCCCGGTCGAGGGCGCCAGACCGTCGGCGGGGACCGGCGGCCCGTACGACGACGTGAGCGGTACGACTCCCGCCCAGTAGGGCAGATCCATGTCCTCCGGGTCGTCGTTCGGCGGCCCGGAGCGGTGCTTCGCCGAGACCTCCGTGAGGTCCAGCCGGATGACCGCCGTCGCCGCCAGTTCCCTGGCGTTCGCCGGGCGGGAGTCCCGGGAACGGCCCGGAACCGCCTGGTCCACCAGGGCGTCGAGGGCCGTGCGCTTCTCCTCGGGGTCCGTGACCTGGTGGGCCCGGCCGTGGATCACCACCGAGCGGTAGTTGATCGAATGGTGGAAGGCGGACCGCGCGAGAACCAGGCCGTCGACATGCGTCACGGTCAGGCACACCGGGAGACCGGGGTCCGGTTCGCCCGCCATACGGAGTGGCCGGGAGCCGGTCGAGCCGTGGACGTACAGCCGTTCGCCGAGCCGGGCGAAGAGCGTCGGCAGCACGACCGGTGCTCCGTCCCGTATGAAACCGAGATGGCAGAGATACGCCGCGTCGAGAATCGAGTGCACCACCTCGCGGTCGTACGAGGCCCGCTCGCGGAGGCGGGTGGGCACGGTGCGGTCGGTCGGCTCGTACGGATGTTGCCGCTGCTCGTGTTCGCGTGTGTGCCCGGTGGCGTCCCGCATTGGCGTCCTCCATTGTACTAGTGCATAATGTGATTTGTGCTAGGAGAATACCGGATCGAAGGTCGGCGTGCATCGGACATCGCCGCCGGCATTGAGCGCGCCGTCGGGACGGGTGAACTGGAGCCGGGGCAACTTCTGCCGCCCATGAGGGAGTTGGCGGGCCGGCTCGGGGTCAATCCGAATACCGTCGCCGCCGCCTATAGGACCCTGCGCGAGCGCGGGGTGATCGAGACCGCGGGCCGGCGGGGCAGCCGGGTGCGGCCGAGGCCCGTCAGTACCTCGCGCGGGTCCATCAGGGTCGAGGCCCCACCGGGGGTGCGGAGTCTGAGCGAGGGCAACCCCGACCCCGCGCTGCTGCCGCCGCTGCGCGAAGCGCTCTCCGCCGCGGCCCTGCACCATGAGCACCGGCCCGGACTGTACGGGCAGGCCACCGTCGACCCGGAGTTCGGCCGCCTCGCGCGCGCCGCGCTGGACGCCGACGGGGTTCCCGAAGGCCCGATCGCCGTCACCTCCGGTTCACTGGACGCCATCGAGCGCGTCCTCGCCGCGCATATGCGTCCCGGTGATTCGGTCGCCGTCGAGGATCCGGGCTGGGGAAATCTGCTCGACCTGCTGCCGGCGCTCGGGCTGAAGCCCGTCCCCGTCCCGGTCGACGACGACGGCCCGCTCCCCGCCGGAGTGGAGAGAGCCCTCGGCGCGGGGGCCGGGGCGATCATCGTCACCGACCGCGCGCAGAACCCCACCGGCGCGTCCGTGGACGCCGAGCGCGCCCGTGACCTGCGTACCGTCCTCGCCCGCTTCCCCCGGACCCTGCTCATCGAGGACGACCACGGTCACGGGATCGTCGATCTGCCTCTGCACCCCCTCGCCGGGGTCACGGACAGCTGGGCCTTCGTCCGCTCCACTGCCAAGGCGTACGGCCCCGACCTCCGCGTCGCCGTGCTGACCGGCGATCCGGTCACCGTCGACCGCGTGAGCGGGCGGCAGTTCGTCGGACCCGGCTGGGTCAGCAGGCTGCTCCAGCGTGCCGTCGTCCACCTCTGGGCTTCGGAGGCGGTCGATCCGCTCGCGGTCGCGGCCGCGTACGGGGAACGGCGCGACGCCCTCCTGCGCGCCCTGGCCGAGCGCGGAGTCGAAGCGCACGGCCGCAGCGGAATGAATGTATGGGTGCCGGTCGCCGACGAGACGGGCACGGTGGCGCGGCTGCTCCAGGCCGGATGGGCCGTCGCACCCGGAGCGCGCTTCCGGATCGCCGCGCCGCCGGGGGTACGGATCACCGTCTCGGGCCTGACGCCGGACGAGGTCGGCCGGATCGCCGACGCGCTGGCGTCGGCGGCCGAACCGGCGCGGGTACGCAGCTACGGCTGAGCGGCCGGCGACTGAGAAGGGTTCGACTGCTGTGGTGCGGGTGCGGGTGCGGGTGCGGGTGCGGGTGCGGGTGCGGGCGTCGGTGTCGGCATAGGCGTGCCGGTTGCGGCTCGGGGCCCGGAGCCGTCCGACGCGGCCACCGGCCCGGACACGGGAACCGTCGTGCGCGCCGCGGCGGGCGTCCTCGACCGGGTCTGTGTCAGCGCCGCGCCCACCAGGATGATCAGCGCGCCCACCGGTGTGTTCCAGTCCAGACGCTCGCCGAGGACCACCACACCCGCCGCCGTGGCGATGACCGGGATGAAATAGGTGACCATCTGTGCCGTCGTCGGTCCGACTTCGTCGACCAGCCCGTACTGGAGCAGCAGCGCGAGACCCGTGCCCAGCGCGCCCAGTGCGACGACCGCCAGCAGGGGAACGAGCGGGAAGGACGTCGGCATCGCGGTGAACAGCGGGGTGACGACCGCGAGCTGACCCGTGGCGAGAAGCAACTGGGCTCCGGTCAGGGAGAGATGCGAGTCCCTACTGCCCGCCAGCGTCCGGCGTATGTAGATCCAGCCGATCGGATAGCTCATCGCGGCGAGCAGCGCCATCGCGGTACCGCCGAGGTCGAGCCCGGCGAAGCCCTGCCACGCGCCGAGCACGGTCAGCACCCCGAGAAAGCCGATGCCGAGTCCGGCGAACCGGCGGCGGGTGGGACGGTCCTCCGAGAGGGCGACCAGGGAGAGGGCCATTCCCCACAGCGGCGACGTGGCGTTGCAGATGCCCGCCAGAGTGGACGGAATCGTCAGCTCCGAGTACGCGAACAGGGAGAACGGCAGGACGCTGAGCAGGAACGCGGCCACCGTCAGATGCAGCCAGGTCCGTCCTCCGCGCGGCAGCCGTTCCCGCCGTACGGCCATGGCCACGGCCAGCACCGCCGTACCGAAGAAGAGCCGGCCGAGGGTGACCTGGAAGGGCGCGAACGCCTCGGTGCCGACCTTGATCAGAAGGAAGCTGAAGCCCCATACGGTGGAGAGGACCGCGAAGCGGACCCGCCAGTCGAGCCGAGGGCCGCGGAGGGCGGGAGAGTGCGCGGCGGTGGTCATGGTCTCCAGCTTCGACCGTTCGATCTCGTAGAACAAGCGAGAATTCATTGCCGCGTTCTTTTAGTATCGCTTATATGTTGAATCTGGAGCGCCTGCGAACGCTGGACGCCCTCGCCCGCCACGGCTCCGTCAGCGCCGCGGCCGACGGACTGCATGTCACGACCTCGGCCGTCTCCCAGCAGATGGCCAAGCTGGAGCGGGAAGTGGGGCAGCAGCTCCTCGCCAAGCACGGGCGGGGTGTACGGCTCACCGACGCCGGGCTGCTCCTCGCGGACCACGCGGCGCGCATCCTGTCCCAGGTCGAGCTGGCCCAGGCGGATATCGAGGCGCAGCGCGGGCGGGCGGTCGGGGACGTCAGGGTCGGTGCGTTTCCGACGGCGGCGCGCGGGCTCTTCCCCGGGATGATCACGAGACTGCGTGCCGAGCACCCCGAACTGCGCGTCCGGTCACGCGAGCTGGAGCCCGCGCGGGCGGTCCAGGGAGTCGTCAGAGGAGATCTCGATCTCGCCGTGGTGCTGGACTGGAACAACAAGAGGCTGCCGATCCCCGGCGGGCTGGCGCAGGCGCATCTGCTCGACGACGCGGCCGATGTCGCGATGTCCCGCGACCATCCCCTCGCGGGCCGCTCCGAGGTGGATCTGGAGGACTTCGCCGAGGACGACTGGGTGTCCTGGCCCCAGGGCGAGTTCTGCCACGAGTGGCTGGTGTTCACCCTCCGCTCGAAGGGCGTCGAGCCCCGCATCGCGCATCTCGCCGCGGAACACCACACCCAGCTGGCCCTGATCGCCGCCGGGTGCGGTGTCTGTGTCACCCCGCGGCTCGGGCGCGGTCGTGTGCCCGAGGGGATCGCGTTCGTTCCCGTACGGCAGCGGGTGCGGCGGCATGTGTACGCGGTGTGGCGTGCGGACGCGGACCGCCGCCCTTCGATCAGGGCGACGGTCGAAGCGCTCCGCGCGGCGGCTGAGGGGGGAGCGCTCCGCGCGGCGGCGGAGGGGGACGCGCTCCGCGTGGCGGCGGACCGGGTCGCCCACACGGGTGCGGGAGCCGCGTCCGGCGGGGGCCACGGCCCTACCGTCTCAGAGCACTGACATGCGGGCGACCGTCCGCCGAAACGGTGGCCGCCCGGCGGATGCGCTGCTCGGCGCATGCGCTGCTCGGCCGTGCGGGGCCCGCCCGACGGACGGGACTTCGGCGAAACCGCCTTGGCGAGCTTGATCGCGTCAGGCCAGCTTGATCGAGTCGCCTTCCACCTTGATCGACGCGGACGGCAGCGGAGCGGTCGCGGGGCCGCCCTTCACGCTGCCGTCGCCCGCGTCGAACCGGCTGTTGTGGCAGGGGCAGGTGATGACGTTGTTCTCGACGCCCTGGACCGCGCAGCCCTGGTGCGTGCACTTCGACGAGAACGCCTTGAACTCGCCCGCCCTCGGCTGGGTGATCACCACATCGCCGACGACCTTGCCGCCGCCCTCGGGGATGTCCGCCACCTTGGCCAGCTCCGTGCCGCCACCGCCGCCGCTGCCTCCGGCGCTGTCGC
Organism: Streptomyces sp. NPDC004838; assembly: GCF_053600955.1. Classification (NCBI taxonomy): domain Bacteria; kingdom Bacillati; phylum Actinomycetota; class Actinomycetes; order Kitasatosporales; family Streptomycetaceae; genus Streptomyces; species Streptomyces sp. NPDC004838. The sequence goes on from NZ_JBSGAW010000027.1 coordinate 29,187, forward strand.
CGCCGCCTGCCGTACCGCTGCCGACGGCGCCGCCCTCGTCCTCGGCGCCGCACGCGGTCAGCGCCACCGTGAGACCGGCTCCGCCCACCGCCGCGACGACGGTCCGGCGGGTGACGGTCCGGGACGGCCCCTGCGATCCGGTCATGGTTGACGCTCCTTCTTGTCCGCGGTCCCAGTCGGCCGAACCCTTCGGCCGGTCGCTCCTTCTCGGTCTTCTACGGGCCCGTGCGCCGGAGAGTTCAGATTCTCAAAGATTCAAAGATCTCTTGAGGAAGTCCGCCTCCAGGAGCAGAAGGCTGCTCGCCTGGTCCTCACGGGTGACCATATGGCTCGTCCCCGAGAGCGGCAGCACACTGTGCCGCCGCCCGGCCGCGAGCAGCGCGGACGAGAAGCGCAGCGCGTGGGCGAAGTGCACATTGTCGTCCGCGACCCCGTGCACCAGGAGCAGCGGCCGGGTGAGCCGGTGGGCGTACGGGATCAGCGAGCTGCGTTCGTACGCCTGCGGGAACACCTCGGGATGCCCGAGGAACCGCTCCTCCCAGTGGGTGTCGTACAGCCCTCGCTCCGCGGGGGCGGCGCCCGCGACGGCGGCGTGGAACACCTCCGGCCGGTGCAGCACCGCACCGGCCGCGAGATAGCCGCCGAAGGACCAGCCGCGGATCGCGACCGCGTCCGGATCGAGATCGGGGCGGCGCTCCAGAACCGCGTGCAACGCGTCGACCTGGTCCTGGAGAGCGGGTGTCAACCGGTCGCCGTGGACGGCCTTCTCCCACTCCCCGCCCCGGCCGGGAGTGCCGCGCCCGTCCGTCACCAGAACGGCGAACCCCTGCTCGGCGAACCACTGCGACACACACGTCCACCACGCGCGCGCCCGCACCACAAGCTGCATGCCGGGGCCCGCGTAGGGATTGAGCAGCACCGGCAGCCGCCCGGTGCCTCCCGCCCCACCCGGCTGTCCCGGCCGGCCCGAGCCCGGCTCGTACCAGGACGGGAGGAAGAGCTGGCTGCGCAACTCGCGCTCGCCCAGCGAGAGGAACACCGGCCTCGGAGTGAGTACCGGCTCCTCGGTGAGCACTTCGATCCGGCCGACCGGCTTCCCGTCGCGGAGCACGGTCACCGTCCTGCCTTCCCCGGTCGCGCTGTTCCGTACGACGGTGTCGCCGCCTGCGGCCGCCGAGTGCACACCCGGGCCCTGGCTGAGGCGGACGAACCCGGCGGCCGGGTCGTACGACCAGACGTGGAACTCGGTCGGCTCCTCGTTCGCCGTGAAGAACACCCTGTCCCCGACCGTCTCCACGACCTCGCGGACATGCAGCCCGGCCGGGGTCGTCGCATCGCCGATCCGCAGTCCGCGCACACCGTCGTCACCGTAGTGGGGGAGGACGAGGGCGCCGGACGAGGTACGGGCGGGAGTGCCCGGCAGCAGTTCCACCCATGCCGGATCGCGGTCCCGGTGCAGTGGCTCGGTCGCTCCGGTGGCCGGATCGACGGCCAGCAGGCACAAGGAGCGCTGGTCACGGGTCTGCACCTGAGCGAGCGGCCCGGATCCGTCCCAGCCGGCCGCGGTCACATACTCGAAGGCGGTGTCGGTCCACTCGCCGGGCGGGTGGAACTCCGCGTCGGCGGCGGAGGGCAGCTCCACCCGTACCCGGCCGCCGTCCAGCCCCAGGATGTGCAGCGACACCTCCGCGTTGGCCGTTCCCGCGACCGGATACGCGATCCGCCTCGGCGGCTTGGCGGGGTCGGCCGGATCGGCGAGGTACCACGATCGCACCGGGGTGTCGTCCACCCGCGCGACCAGGAGCGCGTCCCCGTCGGGCGACCACCAGTACCCGCGCGCCCGGCCGATCGACTCCGCCGCCACATGGTCGGCGAGGCCATAGGTCACCTCGGGGCTCTCGGGCGCGGCGAGCAGACGGTCGCCGGTGCCGTCGGCGCGTACGACATGGAGCGTGCCCCCGGTGACGTACGCGATGAAGGCGCCGTCCGGCGAGGGGCGCGGGTCGACCACCGGACCCGCGGTCACGATCCGCCGGGGCGACCCCGGACTCCCGCCGCCCTCGTCGGTCCGTACGGTCCAGAGCGCGCCGCCCAGCGCGAAGGCGGCCAGCCGGACTTCGGCGTCGGTCGCGTACGACACCACACCGGACGACCGCTCCCTGGCCCGCTCCCGGCGAACCCGTTCCGCCTCGGGCACCGCGTCCGAGTCCTCGCCCAGGGCCAGGGGGTCGGCGAGCATCCGCTCCCGCCCCTCCTCGTACGACCACAGCCTGCTGACCTTGTCGTCGCCGCTCGTCCCGCGGACGAACAGCACGCGTGAGCCGTCCGGTGAGACGGTGAAACGATCCGGTTCGCCGAGCGAGAAGCGCTGGGTGCGGGCGAACTGACGGGGGAACTCAGGGACCTTGACGTCGTCATCCATGGAAAATCGTTCGCATCCCGGACCCGGCGGTGGCAAGTGGATATGTGGATATCCCGACAGGCTCCGCTCCGGCGGGAATCGCACACGCGGGTGAAGCCGTTCGTGATACGTTCGACGTCGCCGCACGCCGTTGCGAACCGAGGAGGTGAGACCGATCAACGCTTCGACAGGTCGGGACTCCCTCCCTCGTACGGCCTAGGGAGTGCCCGCGGAAGGCATCCCGAAAGGCTTGAAACCCTATGCGTTTCATCTCAGAGACGTCGTCGGACGGCATCTTCGAACAACTCTTCGCGCTCGGTGAGATTCCCGGCGTCCTATGGACGCCGGAAGGCGCCGCCGGTACTCGTCCCCTCATCCTGATGGGACACGGCGGTGGCCGGCACAAGAAGGCGCCCGACATCACGGCCCGTGCGCGCCGATTCGTGACCGAGTGCGGCTTCGCGGTGGCGGTGGTCGACGTGCCGGGCCATGGCGACCGGCCGAAGGACGAGGAGTACGACCGGATCGCGACCGAGAATCGGGCCCGCGTGGACGCAGGAGAAGATCTGGCTCCGCTGATCGCCGACTTCCAGGCGCTCGTGGCTCGTCGGACCGTCCCGGAATGGCGGTCGGTGCTGGACGCGGTCCAGGGACTCGAACACGTCGGCGCCGGTCCGGTGGGCTATTGGGGTGTGTCGTTGGGGTGCGGACTCGGCGTGCCCTTCGTCGCCGCCGAACCCCGGGTCCGGGCGGCGGTGCTGGGCTTGGGCGGGGCGTCGGCTCCGGCCGAGGCCGCCGCGCGGATCACGGTCCCGGTCGAGTTCCTGGTGCAGTGGGACGACGAGCGGGTGCCGCGGGCCCGGAGCCTGGCGCTGTTCGACGCTCTGTCCTCCACCGAGAAGACGCTGCACGCCAACCCGGGCAAGCACGGGGAGATCCCGGCGTTCGAACTGGACAGCACGCTGCGGTTCTTCACCCGGCACCTCGGCTGACACCACCGCCCGTGGTCCGCGCCGCGCCGACCGGGGTCCGTTCCCGGTCGGCGCGTTCGTCGAGCGCGTCTGCGCCACGCAGGCCGCCGACCGGGGGGTGACCGAGGGCTTCACCGCCTGCTTCCCCGAGTCACCGGGCATGGAGGAGCCGCGTGCCCGGGCCGTGGCGGCCGTGGACGCGCTGATCCGACGCGCACAGGAACAGGGCAGCCTGCGGCCCGAATTGACGAGCGGTGACGTCATGCTGTTCCTGATGGCCAACGCCGGGGTGCTCTCGTCCACTCGCCACGCCGCGCCGGGCGCGTGGCGGCGGCTGGTCGCCCTGCTGCTCGACTCCTGCCGTCCCGGACCGGCGGCGCTGTCGCCGCTGCCCCCCGTTCCAGGCCCCGAGGAACTCCACGACGCGATGGTCGCCGCACGCCCCGGCCGCTGAGACCGGGATGTTCCCGCACGGTGCGATGCGGGTCAGGAGACGGGTTGTGGCGAGGGTCAGGGGATCGGGCGGCGCAGTGCTCTCGGGAGGGCGAACCACAGGCCGGTGAACATGACGAGGGTGGCGGCCGTGATCGCGAGAGCGGCGGTCCGGCCGAGGACGACGTTCATGATCAGCAGAACAGCGCCGTTGAGCGCGAGGGCGAGGAAGACCAGACCGAGTTCCGCGAGCCGGGCCGACAGCGCGACGATCCGGATCTTGGCACCCTTGTGGAACAGCGCTCGGTGCAGTGCGACCGGAGTCGCGAGCACCGCCGATGAGATCACCGTGAGCAGCAACGTCACCACATACGTGGCGCGTTCGAAGGTGTCGAGATTCGGGAACTGGCTGGTGAAGGCGATGCCGAGAAGAAAAGCGAAGACGATCTGCACACCGGTCTGCACGACCCTCAGTTCCTGGAGGAGTTCGATCAGATTGCGGTCCGCCCGCTCCGCGGGCGTCTCCGCGCCCAGCGGGGACCGACCGCCACCACCCGGCGGCATATGAGACATGGCGCTCATTGTTCTCCGGCCGCCCGGTCACGGCACGCGGCGCACCGCATCGCGTCCGAACGGGCTAAACGGTGTCCGACGTCAGACCTTCGAGGCCCGTCCCTCTCCGAAGACAGCCTTGATCGGCTGGCAGTCCGCACCTTGGATCACCACCGACACAGCCTCCCGCACGGCCTCGACCGCCGGTACCGCCACAGCCTCAACCGGCCCGGCAGCCCAGGAGGTCGACGACCGCTGTGTGCACGGATCGTCAAGTGACGTGCATTCCTCGTCATGTACCTCGCCCGCACCAGGCTGCGACCGTGGGATCCCTCGTTCCGGAACTCAGCGACGTCAGAAGGAGAAACACTGTGCGGAATCTGATCGGCCGTATACGCGGCAAGGCCCTGGCGATGGCGTGCGCCGGCGCGGTCCTCGGCGGACTGGCCATGGCCCAGCCCGCCCAGGCGGCGGCAGCCCCGACCTGCGCAACGCTCTGGAAGACGGTCAACAACTCGGCCGGGCATCTCGGCGGCTCCGTCAAGGGACACTTCTGCGTCAGCCCCGATACGGGCTACGCCTATCGCCACAACGGCCACGAGAGCTATGTGCATGACTTCGAAGCGGACGGAGTGGCCGCCCGCGCCTATGTGAGACACGGCGGGGTGACGAAGCTGATCGGCACGGACAACACCTCGAGCCCCTGGAGTACGACCCTGGACTCCTGGGATTCCTCCCCAGCCGACAACGGGCCCGATCTGAAACTGTTCGTGTGTCTCGGCACGGCCCGTCCCGGTGCCGCCGGCGCCCGGTGCGACTACGACTACATGCACGCCTGAGAGCCCCCGCCAGAGGATCGGCCTCCGCGACTTCCGGACCTCACGGCGGCGGATTCGCGTGCGTACACGGCGACGCCGGGAGCCGACCGTCTCATCGGTCGACTCCCGGCGCGGAATCCCGTCCGGGACTCCCCTGGATTCTCCCCAGGGCCGAGCGGGGGGATTTCCCGGCTGTACGGCGCTGATCCGCTTCCGCGGATTGGCAGGAAGTCGGGCCGTATAGCCTGGGGAAATGCTGACAGAGGTGACAGCGACCCGCCATGTCACGCCCCTGCGTAAGGGTGGTTCGCTCCCGGGCATCGTCGAAGCCGACGATCTCGGTACGTACGTCATGAAGTCGACGTGTTGAGGGGGTCGACCTGCAGCAAGACGGCGTCCTGCGTGGCTGACCGTGGCATGCCGTTGATGGGTCGCGGAAGAGCTTGTACGTCCAAGAATGGAGCAGGCGCTTAGAAGAAGCATTGGCCCGTCCGTTCGTCAGGGCGTCTGACCGCGGTTCCCGTCGCGGTCCGCGCCGACGACGGCCAGCGAGGCTCCACGGCGGCTGCTTGGCCGATGGGGTCTGGCTGTGGGCGGGTCCGGCTGGAGCTGGGACCGCACGTGAACTGTCGCCGTGTGGATTCAATGTCGGTCTGCTCCGGGAGCGGGGGATGGACCGGCTCACCGCTCGATCGTGGTACGCACGGTGGCTTCCGCCGACTCCCACGGACTGCGCGAGGTGGGCGACTACTTCCTCAACGGCGCGCGCCCGCCCTTCGCTCTTCCAGCCTGACCGGGAGGGCGACCGGCGCGGCGGGCGGACACGACTGTCATGGATAATCGCGGTATGCGTATCTCGGCGCGGGCGGACTATGCGGTGCGGGCGGCACTGGAGCTGGCCGCAGCAGGGAGCGAGGCATCGCTGAAGGCCGAGGCGATCGCCGCTGCGCAGGGTATCCCGCACAAATTCCTGGAGGGCATCCTCGGCGACCTGCGCCGGGGCGGTCTTGTGGTCAGTCAGCGGGGCGGCAAGGGCGGCTACCGGCTCGCCCGCCCGGCGGAGTCGATCGCGATCGCCGACGTCATCCGCGTCGCTGACGGCCCCCTGGTCTCGGTGCGGGGAGTGCGCCCACCCGGGCTCTCCTACTGCGGTCCCGCGGAGTCGCTGCTGCCGCTGTGGATCGCCGTACGCGCCAACGTCCGCAAGATCCTCGGCGAGGTCACCCTGGCCCACGTGGCCGCGGCCAAGCTGCCCGACGAGGTCCTGAGCCTCGCGGAGGACCCCGAGGCATGGACGAATCCCTGACCGACACCATCCCGGCGCGTCCGGACTGTCCGCGAGGCCGCAACACCTGCGCGGGCGCCGCGCGGACCGTCCTGTCGGCGCTCGCAGGTCCGCGTACCGCCCCGTTCCCGCTGACCAGCCCCACCGCGCCGGGCGAGACCCGGACCCGCCGCACAGACCACCTGGCAGCAGCTCCCGGACGAGAACGTCGACGCCCGGGTCTTCTCCGGCGTCCACACGAGGTCGGCCGACGAGTCGGGGATCACGCTCGGCACGAACGTGGCACGGTGCGTCGAGCAGAACACGGGACGCCTCCCGGCCGCACGGCGGCTCGCGGTCACAGCGCCCGCGCCGCGTAGGCCCTGACGTCGGCGTCCGGGTCCGTCGTCGCGCCGGCCAGGGCGGCTCGGGCGTCCTCGGCCGCACGATGCCGGGTCAGGGCCAGTACGGCGGCCTTGCGGACGTCGGCGTTCAGGTCGGTGAGGGCCTTGGCGAGGGCTGGGACGGCCAGGACGGAGTCCGCGACGGACAGTGCGGTGGCGGCCCCGGCCCGGACCTGCCAGGCAGGGTCCGACAGGGCCGCCTCGGCGCGTGCGGCCAGGGCTTCCGGGCAGCCCGTCGCGCCCAGAGCCTCGTAGGCGGCCCCCCGGACCAGGGCGTCGGGATCGTCGACGAGCGCGGCGAGAGCCGAGCAGACCGTGTCCGAGCCCGTGCCCATGGTGGCCAGGGCCTTGGCGATCGTGACGCGGACCTCGCGGGACGGATCGACGGCCGCTGCGCGGGCCACCTCGACGGAGGCGTCCACCGACACCAGCGCGCGCACGGCCGCGACGCGTACGGCGATGTCGGAATCCGACAGGGAGCGCGCGAACCACTCGGCGTCACCGAGGCGCAGGGCACGCAGTACGTCCAGTGCGGCGGCGCGGACGGCGGAGTCGGCCTCGGACAGGGCGGCGGCGAGACCGTCGCGCAGGGCCGGTTCCGGCGGCAGCGTCTCGGCCAGTTCGCGCAGTGAGGCGACCGCGGCGGCGCGGACGCCGGCGTCGGGATCGGTGAGCGCCGAAGCCAGAGCCGGTCCGGTGCCCGGGGGCGCGATCTCCGACAGGACTGTGACGGCCGTCCGGCGCACGCTGGACTCGGGGTCCGTCAAGAAGTCGGCGAGCACGGAGAGATCAGGCTCGTCCTCTGCGAGAGAGAGGAGTTCGAGCAGACGGGGTGTGGCCCGCGCGTCCGTGTCGGCCCGGGGGTGGGCGGCCGTGTCGGCCACGGTGGGTTCCCGCCGCAACGCCACCGGCGCCGCTTCCCGGGCCCCTGCCGTCGCCACACCTTCCGGGTGGACCTCGCCGACGTGCCGGGAGGGGCCGCCGAACGGGGTGAAGCCGTCGACCGGGACCAGGTAGGGAGCCACCGGACGGGCCGTGAACTCCATAGCCCCAGAGGGGGACTTGTACAGGTCGAGGTGGTGGAACCAGGTCGCGTCGTCGCGCTCGGGATGGTCGAGACGGTCGTGGTAGAGGCCCCAGCGGGACTCGGTGCGGGCCAGGGAGGCGCGCGCGGCCATCTCCGCGCAGTCGCGGATGAAGGTGACCTCGGCGCAGCGCATGAGTTCGTGCGGGGTCCGGGCCCCCATCGCGGCGATATCGTCCCGCATCCGCTCGAAGGCTTCCAGGGCCAGGGAGAGACGGGCGCCGGACTTCGGCGGGGCCACGTAGTCGTTCACGAAGCGGCGCAGCTTGTACTCGACCTGGGGCTGCGGCGGGCCCTCCGGGGTCCGCAGCGGGCGGTAGATCAGCTCGTGGGCCTCGCGCATCTGGTCCTCGGGCAACTCGCCCTCGTAGACCTGGTACTGGGAAGCGTCCGCTCCGGCCAGGTCCCCGAAGACGAACGCGCCGATCATGTAGTTGTGCGGCACGCAGGCCAGGTCGCCGGCGGCATACAGGCGGGGGAGGGTCGTACGGGCGTGGTCGTCGACCCGTACGCCCGATGCCGAGTGGCCGCCGCACAGGCCGATTTCGGAGATGTGCATCTCGATGTCATGGGTGCGGTAGTCATGGCCGCGACCGGCATGGAACGTGCCGCGCGTCGGGCGCTCGGTCGAGTGAAGGATCGACTCCAGGGCCGAGACCGACTCCTCCGGAAGGTGGCTCAGCTTCAGGTAGACGGGGCCCCGGTCGCTCGCGATCTCGGCCGCGAACTCGGCCATCATCTGGCCGGACCAGTAGTCGGAGTCGACGAAGCGTTCGCCGTGGCGGTTGACCTGGTAGCCGCCGAAGGGGTTGGCGACGTAGGCGCAGGCGGGGCCGTTGTAGTCCTTGATCAGCGGGTTGATCTGGAAGCACTCGATGCCGGTGAGTTCGGCACCCGCGTGGTAGGCCATGGCGTAGCCGTCGCCCGCGTTGGTCGGGTTCTCGTAGGTGCCGTAGAGGTAGCCGGAGGCGGGCAGTCCGAGCCGGCCGCAGGCGCCGGTCGCCAGGATCACGGCGCCCGCGCGCACCGCGACGAAGGCGCCCGTGCGGGTGTTGAAGCCGACCGCCCCCACCGCGCGCCGGTCCCCACCCTCGCCCGCCGTCAGCACCCGCACCGGCATCACCCGGTTCTCGACGCGGATCCGCTCGCGCATCTCGCGCCGCCGCAGCTGCCGGTACAGGACCTTCTTGACGTCCTTGCCCTCCGGCATCGGCAGGACGTAGGAGCCGGAGCGGTGGACCTGGCGGACCGCGTACTCGCCGTGCTCGTCCTTCTCGAACTTCACGCCGTACGACTCCAGCCGCCGCACCATGGCGAAGCCGCGGGTGGCGGTCTGGCGGACGGTGGACTGGTCGACGATGCCGTCGTTGGCGCGGGTGATCTCGGCGACGTAGTCGTCGGGTTCGGCGCGGCCGGGGACGACCGCGTTGTTGACGCCGTCCATGCCCATGGCGAGGGCGCCGGAGTGACGGACGTGTGCCTTCTCCAGGAGAAGGACGTTCGCACCGTGCTCGGCGGCGGTCAGGGCCGCCATGGTGCCGGCGGTGCCGCCGCCGATGACGAGGACGTCGCAGGTCAGCTCCTCGGCTTCGGTGAGAGCGGGGATCCGGAGGGGCTCCGTGGGCGTGTTCGCGCGGGTGTTCACCGGGGTGCCTTTCACGTGCCGAGCGAGATGAGGACGTCGCGGCGCAGGGCCGTGCGGGCCGGGTCGCCGAGGGCCGTACGGTCGCGCGGGCGCGGCACGTCCCGTACGGCGAGGAGGCGGCCGGCGCCGAGCAGGGCCACGCGGTCGCCGAGGAACAGGGCCTCGTCCACGTCATGGGTGACGAAGACGACGGTCGCGCCCGTGCCCCGCAGCACCTCCACCAGCAGATCCTGCATACCGGCGCGGGTCTGGGCGTCGAGGGCGCCGAACGGCTCGTCCATGAGGACGGCGCGCGGGCGCCCGGCCAGAGCGCGGGCCAACTGGGCGCGCTGGCGCTGCCCGCCGGAGACGCGATGCGGCAACTGCCGGGCGTGGTCGGCGAGTCCGACCCGGGCCAGCCACTCCTCGGCCTGGACGCGTCGTTCGGAGCGCGGGACGCGGCGGATGGCGAGCGGGAGTCCGACGTTGGCGCGCAGGGTGCGCCAGGGCAGGAGGGCGTCCTCCTGGAAGATCAGGGCGCGTTCGGCCGACGGGCCGGCCAGGGGGTGCCCGTCCTGGTCGATCTCTCCGGCCAGTGGGGGCAGCAGGCCCGCCAGGCTGCGCAGCAGGGTCGACTTGCCGCATCCGGAGGATCCGACGACGGTGAGGATCTCACCCCGCGCGATGACCAGGTCGACGCCGGCCAGAACAGGCGCGTCGGGGTGGCCGAGCGTGGCGGCGTGGAGGGTGAGCCGGGTGCCGCGTACGGACGACGGCGCCTGGTCCACCGTACGGAGTCCGGGCTGGGTGTCAGACGAGGTGTTCATCGCGTGCCTCCTCGGTGTCGGAGGACTGTCCGGTCCGTACGGCGGAGGCGGCGGCGGGGGCCGGCCGGGCGGGTGCGAGCGTGCGCGGTGCCGCCGGCCGGGTTCCGGGGACGTACGACGTGCGGGGCAGCCAGCGGGTCAGGCGTCGGCCCAACAGCTCGACGGTCGTGGAGGTGAGCCATCCGAGGACGCCGATCGTGACCATGCCGACGAAGACACCGGGGTAGTCGACGATCGTGTAGTCCTGCCAGGTGCGGTAGCCGACGCCGTACTGGCCGGAGATCATCTCGGCGGAGATCACGCAGATCCACGAGACGCCGATGCCGACCGACAGGCCGCCGAAGATGCCGGGCAGCGCGCCCGGCAGGACGACCGAGCCGAGGATGCGCCACCGGCCGCCGCCCATCGTGAGCACGGCCTCCTCCCACACCGGGGTCAGCGCCCGGACGGCGTGCCGGGTGGAGACCAGGACCGGGAAGAAGGCGGCCGTGAAGGTGATGAAGACGATGCCCTGTTCGTTGGAGGGGAAGAGGAGGATCGCGACGGGCACCAGGGCGATCGCGGGGATCGGGCGGACCACTTCCAGCAGGGGGCCCAGCAGGTCCTCGGCGAGCCGGGAGCGGGCCACGAGCACGCCGCCCGCCACGCCCAGCACCGCCGCCAGCAGGAAGCCGCCGACGATGCGGGTCAGGCTGTCGCCGAGGTCCCTCCAGTAGTCCGCCCCGGAGAGGCGGCCGGCGAAGGCGTGGGCCACATCGGTGACGGTGGGGAACTGCGAGAAGCGCAGCCACAGGTCGACGTCCAGGCCGGTCAGCAGCTGCCAGAGGCCGAGGGCGGCCGCGACGGCGGCCACCCGCAGCGCATACCGGCCGATCGGCGGGAGTGGCCGCCGGTAGCGGCCTGCTCGCGGCGCGGGCGGGTTCACGCGGCACGCTCCAGGGCGTCGGCGTAGGTGATGACGCGGGCACCGCCGTGCGCGGAGACATACGCCCGCGCGGTCGCCGGGGCGACGAACGGCAGGAGTTTCTCGCCGTCGGCCACCCAGACGGCCTTGTCGGCGAACCAGAGGGTGCCGGTGGTGGCGTCGGGCACGTAGGCGGCACGGATGCCGTCGCGGTGGGCGGCCACGTACGTCAGGAGCTCCGCCGGGGACTTGAACGCCTTGGTCTCCTCGGCGCCCTTGGGCCATGCCTCGCTCGCGGCCGCCGGGGGAGCCGCGGCGAGCCGCTTGTCGTACGACGTGCCGAGGGCCTTCTTCACGTACCGGTCGTCGACGAAGGAGTCCACGTCCACATCGCCGGTCAGCTTCGCCGCCTTCAGGACCGACACGTCCTGCTTGAGCGCGGAGACGAGCTGGGGCTTGACGGCCGGGTCGAAGGTGGAGATGCCGTGGGCGCCGTTGTAGAGGTAGACGACCTCGGCGGGCAGGCCGGTGGCCTTCGCGACCTTCTCGGCGGCGGCCACGGGATGGGTGTTGAGGTAGTCGGTGGCCTCGGCCTGGGCCTTGAGGAAGGCTTCGAGCACGGCCGGGTCGTTCTTGGCGAAGTCCTCGCGGGCGGTGACGCCGTGGAAAGTGGGCAGGTTCAGCCGGGCGCCGTCGTAGAGGGCCTTCGCCTTGCCCTGGTAGGTGAGCAGGCCGGGCCAGGCGACGAACTGCGACAGCGCGTCCGCGCTGCCCGCGGCCAGGGCCGACGCGCCCACGGCGGGCTGCTGGTTGAGCTTCTCGACGCCGTCGTTCGGGTCGACGCCGGCGCGCTGCAGGGCCCGTACGAGGGTGCCGTCGGCGGCGGAGCCGACGCTCGTGGAGATCTTCTTGCCTTTGAGGTCCTTGAGGGAGGTGAGCTTGGAGTCCGGGGCGGTCACGATGGTGTTGAGGCCGCCGCGGAGGTTGTAGCCGGTGACGGAGACCAGATGGGTGGGGCGGCCGAGTTGCTGGCCGCGGGCGGCGTTGATGAGCAGCGGGAAGTCGCCCATCGAGCCGATGTCGATCTTCCCGGCGGTCATCTGGGCGGTGATGGGGGCGCCGGTGGCGTAGTCCTGCCAGTCGACCTTGTAGGTGCGGCCGTCGTCGAGGGAGTTCAGCTGCTTCTCCAGGTAGCCGAGGGAGCGCAGGAGGGTCCCCGCGGTGACCGTGTTGATGGTCTTGGACTGGTAGCCGACGGTGACCGTGACGGTGGAGCCGTCAGCTCCGGCCGCGGCGTTGCCGCCGCAGCCGGTGAGCGGCGCGAGGAGCAGGGCGGCGGCTGCGGCAAGTGCTGGGCGTTTCATGGGAGTTCGGCCTTTCACCGGAGCAGGTAGGGCATGTTGACCGTGACGGCTCCGGTGGGACAGCGGGCCGCGCACGGGCCGCAGTACCAGCACTCGTCGACGTGCATGTATGCCTTGCCGTTGCTTTCGTCGATGGCGAGGGAGTCCAGCGGGCACATGTCCACGCAGAGCGTGCAGCCGTCGATGCACTTCGACTCGTCGACGGTCACGGGCACGTCGGCCCGGTGGGGCACCAAGGGCATGGCTGTCTCCAGGAATGTGCGCGAGTGGGGTGTTCACAGGGACCGGTGCAGCAGACCGCTCATCGAGATGCGGTCGCCGCGGAAGCGGATGAATTCCAGGTCGACGGGTCGCCCGTCGGCGAGGTACGTGAGGCGTTCCAGCATCAGGACGGCCGTACCCCGCGGTGCCTGCAGTACGGCGGCGGAGTGGGCGTCCGCGTTCACCGCCTCAAGGCTGATCTCGGCGTGACCGAGATACCGGCCGGTGAGTGTCTCCAGGAGCCGGAAGATGTCCGTGTTCTCCAGGTCCTCGCCGAGCAGGGCCGTGCCGATGTCGAGGGGGATGTACGTGAGGTCGAGGGACAGGGGCAGGCCGTTCAGCCGGCGCAGACGTTCGATGTAGAGGACGTCGGTGCCGGGTGGGACGTGCAGGCGGTCGGCCACCGGGGACGGGGCGGGGACGGGGCCCACGGTGCGGACCTCGTTGGTGACACGGCCGTGTTCGAGCAGGGTTTCCGCGAGGCCCATCAGGCGGTCGAGTCCGTGGGGGTACTTCTGGGCCACGACGACCGTGCCGACGCCGGGGAGGCGTTCGACCAGACCCTCGGCGCGCAGCAGGTCGAGGGCCTGGCGAACGGTGTTGCGGGAGGCGCTGTAGTCCGTGGCGAGGGTCGTCTCGTGAGGAAGCGCGCCCTCCGGGAACCCCCCGGCCAGGAGCTGGTGGCGGAGCAGGTCGGCGAGCTGGCGAGCCCGGTCCGCACGCAGCCGTCGCCGCGCACGGTGGGCGGCGACGGTGGTCGCGCCCTGGCCGGCGTGGTCTCGGATGCGGTCGGCGGGTGGCATGCTTCGGACCATACCTATCTGGTAGGGAAAGCGGTGTTGCTGGAGTGTTGCGCCACCTGACACATGGCCAGATGCCCGCCTGAACTGGGGTTTCGCAGGAAGGGCGGGGAGATCTGCCAGCGCCGGGGCCTACGGCGCCGACCACTTCCCCGGCCACGGTCGTCGTCGAGGCCGGCTATCTCGCGGGTGTCCTCGACGCGGCCCGCGCCGGACTGGGCGCCGCGCCGCTCGCCGCACCAGGTGGCCGACACCCCGAAGGGCCGACCCCGGTCGGCCGCCTGCTCGCGGTCGCTCCGGCACGGCTCGGTGCGAGCGCCCGGCGTGACGCCGACCCCCCTCCTTTACCGGCGCCGTCGTCGAGGCGGTCCACACGCTGCTCGCCGCCTGCGAGACCGCCCGCGTGGCCTGACCGCGCGGCCTGACCGCACGGCCGGACCCGGCAGGTCTTCTCGGGTAGTGAGACGTTCTGGTGTGGGTGGCACGCACCCCCTTGACGGGGCTCGGCCGTGGCCCGACACTCCAAGGCGGGAAATCATAGTGAATCGGTAGGGAAAATGGACTGTTCTGTGCTGGATTCCGGCCGTCGAGCCATCCGCATCACCGTCCTGCCGCTGCTCCTGCTGACCTCCCGCCGCCACATCGACCTTCTGCGCGTGTGCAGCGCGGCGAACTCCCCGCACGGTGAAGGCTCCACGCCCACCCGCGCCTGATCCTCACGCCCGGCACCGCATCCCGGCCGTGCCGAAGCCGCCGCGAGCCGTCGCCCCCCCCGTATGCCCGTATGCCCGTATGCCTGCGACCGAGCACCCCAGGGAGACGTATGTCCGCCACATCCCCCACAGCCGTGCCGCCCTTCCGGAGCAGGATCGGCTGTGACGCGCGCAGCGGCTACTACGCCGCGCCGCAGCGCTACCGACTCCACCTCGTGCTGTCCTGTCCGAACTGCCTGCGGATCGCCATCACACACAGCCTGCTCGGCCTCGACGACACCGTCCCGGTCACGCTGCTGCCCGACCTGCCCGATGCCTCGGACGGCGGATATCTGGCACTGCGCCCGCTGTACGAAGCCAGTTCGCACCAGCACTCAGGACCGGCCGTGGCGCCGGTCCTCAGCGACAACTGGACCGGAACGATCGTCAGCACCCACACCCCCGACATCCTGCGGGATCTGACTCGGCGGTTCGGCGGACACGGTCCCGATCTCTACCCCCGCGGTGCCGAGAAGGCTGTCGAGACCGTTGGCCGACTCTGCGAGCAGGGCATCACCTGGGCCGCCCAGCGCGCCGGGCAGTCCGACGGCGACCCGGCGGCACGCGACACCGCGCTGGCCACCCTGCTGCGCACGCTGGATGTCCTGGAGTGGAGGCTCGCCTCCCGGGAGCACGTGCTGGGCGGTGAACTCACGCTCGGCGACGTCCAGTTGTGGGTGGCGCTCGTGCAGCTGGACACGGTGCACCGCCACCACCTGGACGCCGCCGCGGTGCACCGCATCACCGAGCACCCCCACGTGTGGGCGTACGCACGGCGGCTGGCGGCACACCCCGCCTTCGGCTCCCACCTCGACCTGGACGGCATCGCCCGCAGGCACCACGCCCGCTGCCGGGGCACAGAGGCCGCCGGGGCGGCGGTACAGATCGTGGACTGGACGGCGTGCGCACCGTGCAAGGAGCCGGAGGCCGTGCGACAGCCCGGCTGACCTGATGCGGCCGGGGGAGGCCAGGGGCTTGCCGAGCGGCCGGCCACGCGGTCTCCTTCTACGTATCCCTCATCCCGTACGTGACGCCCGCCGCCCGACAACCGAGGACGCACGTGAGCGTTCCCCGGTCGGCTCCGCCCTCGCGGTCTGACCGGCTCGGGGCTACGGCCTCCGCCGGTCCGGGGCGGGCGGGCGAGGCCGCCCCGGTCACGCGCGGGGGGCCGCCCCGGTCACGCGCGCGCGTCCAGCGAGCGCACCAGGTACGCCCAGGCGTCGGCGAGCTGGCGGGGGCCGTAGCAGCGGTCGCGTTTCGCCAGCGCCTCGGCGGGATCGAAGTGGTCGGCCTCGTCGGAGTACGGGGCGGTTCCTGCGGCGGCCGCGACGGTGAGCTGCATACGGCACGCCTTCTCCAGGAAGATCGCCGTCATGACCGCCGTGGGCACATCGGGCCCCACCGTCACCAGCCCGTGCCGGTGCAGGAGCAGGGCGTTGCGGTCGCCGAGCGCCGCCGCGACGGCCTCGCCCAGTTCGGGTGTGTGGATGAGATCGCCCGTCTCGGTGAAGCGCGCGATGTCGGGCGGCCAGAAGAGGGTTCCCTCGTGTCCTACCGGCCGCAGCGGCAGGCCCGTGGCCGCGAAAGCCACCGCCGCCTCCCCGTGGCTGTGGACGACCGCCCCGACATCGGGGCGGGCGGCCATGATCGCGGTGTGAATGGGGTACTCCAGGTGGACGCGGCCCTCGCCGCCCGTCCGCCGCCCGCCGTGGTCGATGCGGACGACCCGGTCGGCGGTGATCTCCTCCATGCCGTACCCGGCCGCCTTCAGCCACACGTCCTTCCCGCCCGGATCGCGCCGGGACAGATGCCCCCACACCAGATCGGCGTTGCCGTGCGCGGCCAGGATCCGGCAGCCGAGGGCGACCTCCTCGGCGGGGGTCACCCCGAGTCCCCGGCGAGGAAGTCCCCGACGATCCTGTTGAACTGCCCGGGCTGCTCGAACATCGGCCAGTGACCGGCGTCGGTGATCACGTCGAAACGTGCGTTCGGCATGATCTCGGACGCCCTGCGCCCCACCTCGGCGGGCGTGGTCGGATTGTGGTCGGTCCACACCACCAGCGTCTCGGCCCCGATCCCGGCCAGCTCCGCTTCGCCCAGCATGTACGCCCGGTTCCCCTCGCCGGGCTGCTCGGCGACGAGCTTGGCCTGGGCCTTCTCCGCGCCCGGAAGGGTGTAGTAGCGGTAGCGGCACTCCACGAGTTCGTCGGTCACCACACCCGGATCGACCATGAGCCACTCCAGACGCGCCCGGACGCTCTCCCGGGTCGGCGCGGCGGCCGCCTTCGCGGTGACCGCCTTGACCTGGGCGTGGACCCGCTCGCTCTCCTCCTCGCGCCCCTCGTCCGACAGCAGCAGACCCGCCCCGGTGACGGAGACGACCCGGCCGACCCGGCCGGGGTGGTGGAGCGCGGTGTGGAGCGCCGTCCAGCCCCCCAGCGACTGGCCCACGAGATGGGCGCGTTCGGCGCCGATCGCGTCGAGGAACCCGATGAGGTGCTCGGTGAACAGGGGCGCGTGATAGGTGACATCGGTGGGCCGGGCGCTCAGACCGTGCCCGATGGCGTCGATGGCGTACACCCTCAGTCCGCGCTCGGCGAGCGGTACGACGTTGCGCAGGAACCCCTCCGCGTGGCCGGTCAGCCCGCCCATCAGGACGACGGGGTGTCCCTCGCCGGCCTCGATGGATCGGGTCCGCCAGCCGGCCGCCTCACGGAAGCGGACCTCCGCGCCGAGTGAATCAGTCCAGAATGACATCGGTGTTTCCTTCTTCCAGGAATCGATTGAGGATTTCGTTGACCTGCCGGGGCCGCTCGAACTGGGGCCACTGCTTGGCGCCGGGGACGGTGACGACGGCCGCGTCGGGCACCGCGCGGGCGGCGGCCTCGACGACACCCGGCGGGGTGTGGCCCAGTTCCCCGCGGAGGAACAGGGTGGGGACGCTCAGCCCCGCCAGCCGCTCCGCGGTGAGCAGCCAGGGCGTGTTGTCCGCCGCGCGGACCCGCCGATGGACGTCGCGGGCCTCGGGCGGCCCGTAGAGCCGGGTCCGTATCTCGACCAGTTCCTCGTCCACGCTCGCCGGATCCGCGAGCAGACCGCCGAGCCGGGCTCGGACGGCATCGGCCGTCGGCTCCTCATAGGCCCGGCCGCCCCGCTGGTACGCCGCCCTGACCGTGCTGTCCGCCAGCCGTTCGGCCTCCGACTGGAGCCCGGCGGGCTCGATCAGGGCGAGCCCGCGGACCCGGCCGGGAGCGTCCAGCGCGGTCAGCGCGGCGGCCCAGCCGCCGAGCGACTGGCCGACCAGATCGGCCTCGGCGAGATCGAGCGCGTCCAGCACGGCCCGTACATGGCCGGCGATTTCGCCGATCGTGTAGTCCCCCTGGGCCCTGCGGCCCGGGAGGTGCCCCCACCCCTCGGCACTGCGGGCCGGGAGGTGCCCCCACCCCTCGGCACTGCGGGCGGTCAGGCCGTGCCCGAGCAGATCGATGGCGATCGCCCGGCGGCCGGGCGCGGCGACGGCGGCCAGATTGCGTGCGAAAGTCTCCAGATGCCCGCCGCGCCCGTGCAGGAACACCACGGCGGGCCCCGACCCCACGGACACCGTACGGGTGGGCACTCCGCCGGCGCTGATGTGCCGGACCTCTGCCCCGAGCAGGTCGGTCCACAGGCTCACAGGTGCTCCCGCAGAAAGGCCAGGGTCCGCTCCCAGGTGAGCCGGGCGGCCTTCGGATCGTGGTTGGGGTGGGTGTCGTCGTGGTAGGCGTGCCCCGCGCCCTCGTACACATGTACCTCGCTCGGACGGCCGCTGCGCCCCAGGGCGTCGGTGAGCCTGGCGACCTGATCGAGCGGGATGACCGCGTCGGCACCGCCGAAGTGGGCCTGGACCGGGCAGCGCACCCGGTCGGCGATGTCGATGCGGGAGCGGACCGCACCGGTCGGGCTGTAGGCGGCGGGCAGTTCGGGGATGCCGTACAGCGGTACCGCGCACGAGAGCCGGTCCGACCGCGTGGCCCAGACGATGGCGAGACCGCCCCCGAGGCAGAAGCCGACGACCGCGGCGCGGGCGGCGTCGACGTCGCCGCGGGCGGCGAGGTAGTCGAGTCCGGCCTCCAGGTCGGGGACGGCCTGCTCGTCGCGGGCGGCCAGGAACGCCTTGGCCCGCCGCTCCTCCTGGGTCGCGTACTCCTGGGGCGGCCGGCCCTCGATCCGGCTGAACAGATCGACCGTCAGGACGGCGTAGCCTTCGGCGGCGAGTTCCTCGGTGACGCGCTGCCGGTGGGGAATGACGCCGAGATTCTCGTGCGCCATGATCACCGCCGGGGGGCGCTCGGCGCCCGCAGGCGGCAGAGCCAGATAGCCGCGGATCTCGGCATCGCCGCTGGGGAAGGTCACCCAGTCAGCGGTGACTGCAACCATGGTCTCTCCTTGCACTGTCAGGTTCCGGTCCTGGGCGGGACCGGGGGGTGGGCGGCGCGGCCTCGCAGCTCCTGTGTCAGGGCGGCGATGCTCTCAAGGCGCCGACGGGGCATCCGGACGGTGGGGCCGCAGACGGCGACCGCGCCCGCGGGGCGTCCCGCGACGAGGACGGGGACCGCCACGCCCGCGATGCCTTCGATGAACTGGTCGATCTCTATCGCGAAGCCCCTGGTGCGGCTCGCTTCGACCTCCTGGAGGAATACCCCGGGATCGGTGATGCTGAGGGGGGTGCGCTGGGCCAGCCGCAACTGCGGGACGATCCTCCTCGTCTCGTCCGGGGGCAGGGCACTGAGGATCGCGCCGCTGATGCAGCCGTTGGCGAGGACGGAACGCTGGCCGATCGAGGACAGTGCGCCGGGGCTGTGCCCCACCTCGCGCCTGCCGGTGATGATCAGCGATCGGTCCCGCCAGTCGACCTCGGCGATCAGCACGGTCTCCCCGGTGGCACGGGCCAGTTCCTCGGCCACGCCTTGCGTGAGGTGGGCGAGGGCCGTCGTGGTGGACACCAGGCTGCCCAGTTCGAGCAGCCGGGTGCCCAGCACATAGGCTCCGTCGTCCTCCTGGCGCAGGAATCCGCGCTCGACCAGGGTCACCGCGATGCGGTGCGTGCTGGTCTTGGGCAGTCCGGCGACCTCGGCGAGTTCGGAGAGCTGCAGGCGGGGGTAGGCCGCGCTCAGGGCGCTGAGGATGTCCAGCGCCCGGTCGACCGATTGGACGCCGCGGCGACGCGGGCCGGTGCTGTGGTGTGCCATCGGGGAGTCCGCCTTAGGGTGTTTCTGATGGATCAGGCTCGATCAGTGAGCGGGGTCTGGTGCCGTGCATCGCAAGGCGGAGGAGGGAGTCCATGCGGAGCATCGGCGACTGACGACAACGCAGCGTGGGGGTACCTCCCGGGCCGCCAGGCCCAGGGGGAGTGCGGTGCCAGGGCACGCGAGCCCAGCAAGATCCATCAGAAGCGGCCTACGCGCAGTAGGGGGGTGCCTCGCCGACGTTGGCCTTGGTGATCAGCAGGTTCGGCACGGTGGAGATCTTTTGTACCCCCTTCTCCTTGTGCATGAGTCCCACCACGTTGTCGATCGCCATCTCGCCGACGGACCACGGAGTGTTGCTGACGGTCGCGGCGATCTCGCCGTCGCGGATTCCCTCGATGCCCTCGGGGCTGCCGCCGTTGGTGACGACCTTGATGTCGTGGCGCTTGGCCGCCTTGAGCGCGGCAAGGACCCCGGTCGCCATGTCCTCGTTGTGGACGAAGACGTACTTGACCTTCGGGCGGGCCTGGAGCATGTTCTCGGCCACGTCCTGCGCCTTGGCCCGCTGCCAGAACGCGGGCTGGTCGAAGACGATACGGGCCTGCTTCGGCAGCGCCTTCTTGAACGCGGCGTCCATCAGGTCGGCCGCCGCTCCGGGCGCCCCGCCGATGACGCCCACCTCGACGGGCTTGCCCGCACTGTCCTCGCCGAGCCATTCGCCGAGCTGCTTGCCGACTCCCGCGACATCGGTGACGACGGCGCCGAGGATCTTGGACTGGTCCACGGCGGCGACCGAGGTGAGGAAGATGGGGATGTTCGCCCGGTTGGCGCGGGTGATGCCGCCCTCCAGGGCGTCCATGTTGACCGTCTGGACGATGATCACGTCGACCTGCTTGGCGATCATGTCGTCGATGTTGGACAGCTCTTTGGCCGGGTCCATCGCGGAGTTGGCGGTGAGCAGTTCCACCTTGTCCTTGTCCGCGCGCGCCTGCATCGATCTGAGCAGACAGGTGTGGAATTCGATGTTGTTGCCGTTGACGAAGCCGATCGTGAGCTTCTTGTTCCGGTCGACCGGGGCAGCGTCCGCGCCCTTGCCCTTGTCCACGGAACAGCCGCCGACCAACAGTCCGAGGGCTGCGGTGAGGGCCAGTGGTGCTGTGAGGCGTCGGGTGGTGGTGCGGCTCATGGCGTTTCCTTTCACCGGGGGGAACAAAGGAGGGTGGCTCAGGTGCGGCGGCCGCGCTGATGGTTCACGATCGCGGCGATCATCAAGACGGTGCCGACGGCGATGTCCTGGTAGACGGGGTCGATCTGGAGGAGATTGAGCGAGTTGGCGACCAGGCCGAGCAGCAGGACACCCAGGACCGTGCCGACGAGGGTTCCGCTGCCGCCGTGCAGGGAGGTGCCTCCGATGACGACGGCGGCGACGACGGTGAGCTCCAGCGGCAGGCCGCCCGTGCCGGGGCTGGCCGCGCCGAGCCGGGCGACGAGCATCACGCCGCCGAGAGCCGCGAGGAAGCCGCCGAGCGCGTACAGGAGCAGCTTGCCGCGGACGACCGGGATGCCGGACAGTCGCGCGGCGCTCTCGTTGCCGCCGATGGCGAAGGCGTTGCGGCCGAACGCGGACCATCGCATGAGCAGCCCCACCGCCACGCACACCAGTACGGCCAGGACGACCAGTGAAGGAATCGCGCCGAAGAGCTCGCCGAAGCCGAGGACGGAGAGATGGTCGCCGATGCTGACGCTCTTGCCGTCGAGCAGCAGCAGCGCGAACCCGGTCAGAATGGTGGAGGAGGCCAGGGTCGCGACGAACGGGGCGACGGAGAACACTGTGACGACGCCCCCGTTGACCAGGCCGATGGCGGTACCCAGTACGAGCGCGATCAGGACCGCGGTCCATTCGTTCATACCGCCCTGGATGAGCTTGGCGACGACGGCGTGGGAGACGGCCGCGATCGCCCCGAGGGAGAAGTCGATGCCGCCGGCGGTCATCAGCAGGGTGAGACCGGCGGCCAGTACGGCGACGACCGCGATCTGCTGCGAGACATTGACCAGATTGGACGTGGTCAGGAAGACGTCGCTGTTGAGCGAGGTGAACAGTCCGATCAGCAGCAGGACGCTGAGCAGTCCGAAGTGACGGGCGACACCGGGCGGCAGGCTCAAGCCGGTCCGGTCGCGGAAGGCGGATGCGGCGCTCATGAGACGTGTCCTCCTACGGTGAGCGAGACGAGTTCGTCGCGGGACAGCTCGTCCCGGTGCACTTCAGCCACGGCGCGCCCGCCGCGGACGACGACCACACGGTCGGCGAGTCGTCTGACCTCGTCGACGTCCGCCGAGGTCAGGAGTACCGCGGCGCCCCGGTCGGCGAGTTCGTCGACCATCTGGTGGATGTCGGCCTTGGCCGCCACGTCCACGCCGCTGGTGGGCTCCTCCAGCAGGCACACGGTCGTCTCGGTGTCGAGCCACTTCGCCAGCAGCACCTTCTGCTGGTTGCCGCCGGACAGGGAGTCGACGGCGGGGTCGGCCGACAGGGTGATGACGCCGTAGCGCCGGCGGGTGTCGGCGGCCCTGCGGTGCAGAGCCGTCCACCGCACCAGCCAGGGCCGGTTCATGCCCCGGTCGGCCAGCGCCAGGTTCTCGTCGACGCTCAGGCCGGGGACCAGCCCGTGCAGCAGCCGGTCGCCGGTGACGCAGCGCAGCCCCGCCGCCAGCGACGCGCGGATGCTGCCGGTCCGCAACCGGGTCCCGCTCACGTGGACGGTTCCGGCCGAGGGCTGCCGCACCCCGCTGAGCAGCGGGAAGAGTTCGCGCTGCGCCTCCCCGGCCGGGCCGAGCACGGCCACGATCTCGCCCGCCCTGATCGTGAGGTCGAAGTCCCGCAGCCTGTCCCCGCCGAGCTTGTCCAGTTCGAGGGCAGGCGCCCCGAAGTCCCTGTTCCGGACCGCCGGTTCGGCGACCAGGCGGTCGCCGACCATGGCCCGGACCAGGGCGGGGAGATCCACGTTCTCGACCGCCTCGGTCAGCGCGGTCAGACCGTCCCGCATCACCGTGATCCGGTCGGCCAGCGCCAGGACCTCGTCCAGGTGATGGGAGATGTAGACGACGGCTGTGCCGCGGGAGCGCAGTTCACGGACCAGATCGTGGATACGTGCGGCGTCCGCGCCGCCGAGCGCGGCGGTCGGCTCGTCCAGGATGAGGATGCGCCCGCCGACGTGCACCTCCCGCGCGATCTCGACGAGCGTTTGCTGCGCGGGTGTGAGATCGCCGACGGCGGCCTGCACGGGCACCTCGACACCCAAGTCGTCCAGGGCCCTCGCCGCCTCGGTCCGCACGGTGGACCAGTCCACCCGGCCCGCCCTGCGGGGGAGCCTCCCGAGCAGCATGTTCTCCGCCACCGTCAGATCGGGCACCAGGGTGCGCCGCTGGTGCACGATGCTCACGCCGAGGGCACGCGCCCGCCGGGGGGTGAGGGCCGCACAGCTCTCGCCGCCGACCAGGATCTCGCCGCCGTCCGGGGCCAGTGCCCCGCAGACGACTTCGACGAGTGTCGACTTGCCCGCACCGTTCATCCCGGCGAGGGCGTGCACCTCCCCGGCGCGAAGGATGAAGTCCACCTCCCGCAGAGCGTGCGCCCCGCCGAAGGACTTGCTGACCTTGCGCAGTTCGAGCGCGGGCCCGGCGGTGGCCGCTCCTTTGTGTACGGTCGTCATCTGTCCCCCGTCCGTTGCGAGCGGTACATCGCGTGGTGGGCGATGCCCAGGACGACCATGAGGTTGCGCAGGGCCACCGGGTTCATTCCGCGGGCGAGCAGCCAGGTGGCGTCCGTGTTGCACACCGCCCGCCTCTCCTCCCCGCTCAGGTCGTACGCGCGGAGCACCGACTGCGGAGCTTCGCGGAACCGCTCCAGCAGCCCGGAGGTGTGCTCCAGCTCGCGGGCGAGCCGATTGAGGCCGACGATGCTCACGGCGCCTCCCTGACGTCGAATCCGCAGATGCCGATGCCGACGGTCCAGGAGGGCATGGGCTCGTAGGCGAGGACACGGGCCGGACCGCCGGCGGCGGCCGCGGCGATCAGCCAGGTCCGCACCTCCAGCGCTCCGTTGCCCGCCACCTCCTGGATCCGCTCGTCGCTGAAGGAGGCCGCTTCGTCCGCCCGCCCCTCGGTGAGGAGTGCGAGGAAGTCGCGGTCGAAGTCCTCGTTGATCTCGCCGAACCGGGGGAGGCCCACCCAGTGGGAGAGCCCGCCGGTCGCGAGGACACCGATCCGGGCGTCGCCGGGCAGGTCGCCGGCCGCCGCGGCGATCGCCTTCCCCAGGTCCAGGCAGCGCCCCAGGGCCGGCAGCGGTTCGGTGTTGCAGTTGACGAAGAGCGGGACGACGCCGGCGGCCGCGACCGCGGGGAGTTTGGTCAGCGGCACCATGAAGCTGTGGTCCAGGTGCATGGTGTGGGAGCGGGACATGTCGAAGCCCCGCTCGGTGAGCCCCTTCAGGAGGTACTCGGCGAGCACCGGCCTGCCGGGTACCGTTCCGCCGGGATTGCCGAACTCGGCCCAGCCCTGGTGCTCCTCCGCCAGCCCGATGCAGAACGCCGGGTAGTTCTCCAGGCCGAAGGTCTCGTAGTGATCGGTGGCCACGACGACGACCGCGTCGAGCCCTGCCTCGGCGATCTCGCGGTCGAGCCGCTCCCAGGCGGCGTGCAGTATCGAGGAGCGCTCGGGCTCGGCGTCCGGATTCTTCACGATCGCGCCGACGTGGGAGGTGGCGGCGGCCAGTGCGACGCGTCCCATCAGCGTTCACCTCCCCCGTCGGCGGTCAGCCGGACGTCGTCGGGGTGCGCGGCGTCGCGCCGCACGACATCGGTGGAGTGCAGCAGTCCGCAGCCGGGGCAGGCGTACTGGCGCAGCTCCAGGTCCTCGCTCAGGCGGGTGGCGTGGCTCAGTTCGTGGATGTCACCGGTGGCCCGGACCGACGCGTACAGTCGCCAGGGCTCGCCGGCCGGTGCGAGCACCCGCGAGCAGGCGCACGCCGTGAAGCGGCTGCCGGCGATCTCCACGACCCGCAGGACGTCGCCGAGGGGATGGACACGGGTGGCGGGACCGTCCGGGACCTGGGGCTGGGGTCGGGCGACGGGCCAGGACTTGCGCTCCTCGCGGATCCTCTCGCGCTGCCGGGCCGTGGCCTCGGGATCCACGCGGCCGTCCTCGCCGAGCACCGCGCGGTAGATCCGCCGGGCGGCATCCGGGGTGACCGCCCCGAAATCGAGGTCGGCCTGCACCTCTTCGGCGGGGCGCTCCAGCGGATCGCCCCAGCCGCCGCCCGCCTGCGGGACGGTGGCGAGGATGTCGTAGTCGCCCAGGCGGTACAGGCCCTGGCGGCCGCGCATCTCGGGTCGGTCGCCGGACAGTTCGCCGACCGCGGGAATCTCGCCCGCGGCGAACCGGTCGGCCAGATCGCTGTCGTGCAGGACGGTCCGGGTGTTCTGCGCTCCCGGATAACCACCGAAGATTCCCGTCGAGTTGGGCGCCTCCCAGCCGTGCGCCGAGTTCAGCGCGGTGACGTCCCGCCCGCCGCGTACGGTGTAGACAGCCCCCATGCTCATACCGCCGCGGCGGCGTCCGGCTCCGCCGGAGTCGGCGACCAGTCCACGCCACACGTACAGCAGCGGCGAATCCATCTCCACCGCCTCGACGTTGGAGATCCGCTGCCGCTCGATGTTGTGCTGCCCCTGGGTCCAGGCTCCGTCGCGGTGAGCGTAGGCGCCGCCGCCGGTGGCCAGACAGTCCATGATCACGTACGTCTGGCGGGCCCCGTTCTCACCCGCTCCGGTGAGGACGAACTTGTCGGGTCCGCCGGCCGGGACGGCCTGGGCCTCACAGAGCAGTTCGTCGGAGCAGGCGGCCAGCTTGGACAGGCATTCCACGGCGGTCATCTCCACCAGCCAGCCGGCCTCCAGCGCGCCGCCGCTGACGGCGGCCGGGCGGGCCGCGTTGCAGATCAGGCCCTCGGGGCAGGTGACTTCGACCGGCTTGAACAGTCCCTCGTTCCAGGGAGCGTCGAACGCCAGGGTCGGCAGCAGGGCCGCGGCGATGCCGGCCATCATGCCCGAGTAGGCGCAGTTGATGTAGCCCTTGGCCTGCGGCGACGAGGCGGAGAAGTCGAACTCCAGGGTCTCGCCCCGCTTGGTGAGGACGAGGTCGACCTCGTAGGTGGCGTTCTCGGCCGACTGGGCCAGACCGCCGTCGTTGTCCAGGAAGGCCCGGGAGTGCACCCGTGCGTCCGGCAGCTTGGCCAGCCGGTTGCGCAGCCGCCGCTCCGAGAGGGTGATGAGATTGCTCATCACGGTGCGGACGGTATCGGCTCCGTACTTCTCGGCGAGCGCGGTCATGGCGCGGATCGCCGTGTTGTTGGCGCCGATCAGGGCTCGCAGGTCGAGGTTGACGGTGGGAGCCATCCGGGTGTGGGCCAGGATCAGGTTCCACACGTCGGTGCGGACCCGTCCGCCGTCGACCAGTTTGGTCGGCGGCATCTGGAGGCCCTCCTGGTACGAGTCGGTCGCGTCGATGCAGAAGCTGCCGGGGGTCATGCCGCCCACGTCGACCATGTGGCACATGGCGCCGGTCCACGCGAGGAGTTCGCCGTCGTGGAAGATCGGTGCGATGAGCCCGACGTCCTGTGCGTGGACCGTGCCCTTCCAGGGGTCGTTGACGATGAACATGTCGCCGGGGTTGATGCCGGGGTCCTCGGTGCAGTCCTCGATGACGGAGCGGGTGATGGCGGCCATGGACGAGGAGTGCGAGAGGATCGTGCGGCCCATCGCCGCCACGGACCCGTCGGGGAGGTAGAGACCGACGTTGTAGTCGCTGGCCTCGACGACGTGCGTGGAGCCGGAGATCGCGGCCAGGGTCGCGCCCTGCTCGTCGGTGATGGCCAGCAGCCTGTGGCGGATGACCTCGAAGGTGACGGGGTCGATGGGCGTGGTGGGCGTGTCGGTGGCGGTCACGCGTCCCCCTTGCAGTCGATGACGAGATTGCTGTGACGGTCGACGACGAGCGACTGGGCGGGGCCGACCACCACGGTGGTGCCGGCGAACTCCAGGATCGCCGGGCCCCGCAGGGCCGCTCCGGCGCCCAGGTCCTCGCCGCGGTAGACACCGGTGGGGACGCGTCCGGTACCGGGGAAGTGGACATCGCGCTCGGAGAGCCTGGCCGCCGCGACGTCCGGGGTGCCGGGGTAGCCGCCCTCGGATACCTCGGTGACGCTGACCCGGCCTTCGACGCGCAGGGTGTGGATCTCCACACCGGCTCCCAGCAGGGCCGTTCCGGCGCCGTAGATGCGCTCGTAGACCGCTCGGAACTCGTCGATCAGGCCCCGCAGAACCTCGGTGGTGACCTCGCCCTCGGGCACGGTGATGGGCAGTTCGTGCGACTGCCGGCGGAACTTGAGGTACGCGATGCGGCTCAGCCGGATCCGAGGGTCACCGTCGAGGTCCTCGCGGCACCGCGCGGCCAACTCGTCGAGCGTGCCGTCGATCCGCTCCGCGTCCAGATGGGCCGCGGGGTCCGTCGCGCCGGGAGGGGTGCGGTGGACTTCCGTGGTCTGCACCGCGCGGTAGCGGTCCGAGGTGACCGTGCCGTAGGCCGAGTGGACGGTGGAGGTGGGCGGCACCACCAGCGTCGCGATGCCGGCGGCCTCGGTGTAGGCGTACGCGTGGGTCGGACCGGCGCCGCCGTACGCGTAGACGGCGAAGTCACGGGGGTCGTGCCCCTGTTCGACGGTGACCTTGCGCAGCAGGTCGGCCATTTGGTTGTCGGCGACGCGCTGGATGCCGGCCGCCGCCTCCTCGACGGTGAGGCCGAGGGGATCGGCGACGTGCTCGCGGATGGCCTTCTCCGCCAGTGACCGGTCCAGCGGCATCCGGCCGCCGAGGAACCGGGAGGGGTCGATGATGCCGAGGACCACATCGGCGTCGGTGACCGTGGGGCGGTCGCCGCCACGGGCGTAGCAGGCGGGTCCCGGCACCGATCCGGCGCTCTCGGGGCCGACGACCAGGACGCCGGACTCGTCGACTCCCGCGATGGAGCCGCCGCCCGCGCCGATGGCGGTGACCTTGATACGGGGCAGGGCCAGATGCAGGTCGCCGACCTCGCTGACACGCTCGACGACCGGCTCCCCGTCGATGATCAGGCCGACGTCGAAGCTGGTCCCGCCCATGTCGGAGGTGATCACATGGGGGTGGCCGAGACGGCGCGAGAGGGCGGTCGACGCCAGCACCCCACCGGCAGGGCCGGAGGTGAGCATGGACGCGGAGCGCCGTGCGGCGTCCTCCGCGCGCATGACGCCACCGCCGGAGTCCATGATCGAGAAGTCTCCGGTGAACCCCGAACTCCGCAGCCGACCCTCCAGGTTGGCGACATAGTCGCGGATCACCGGACCGAGGTAGCTGTTGACGACGGTCGTCGCCGAACGCTCGTACTCGCCGATGACGGGGGCGACCTCGTGCGACAGCGTCAGATACGCCTCGGGCCACTCGTCCCGCACGATCCGGGCCACCGCCGCTTCGTGGTCCCCGTTGACGAAGGACCACAGGAACGACACCGCGAGTGCTTCGACGCCGTCCTCGCGCAGCAGGCGCAGCGTCGCCCGCACCTCCTGCTCGTCGAGCGCGACGACCTCCGCGCCCGAGGCGTCGACGCGCTCGGTGATGGCCGCGAGGCGGGACCGGGGGACGATCTGCCCGGGGTTGCGGCGGCGGCTGTAGTGACCGGTCGCGGCCCCCATGCCGACCCACGAGGTCATCGAACGCTGGATCAGCATCGTGTCCGTGAAACCGCGTGTGGTGAGCAGAGCGGTCGGGGCGCCCTTGCGCTCGATCAGGGCGTTCGTCGCCGCGGTGGTGCCGTGGGCGAAGTAGACGATGTCCGCGCAGAAGGACGGCAGATCCCGGCCGTAGGAATCGGCGGCCAGTCGCAGTGCGGTGATGACCCCCTCCGAGCGATCGTGCGGAGTGGTCGGTGATTTGAAGAGCCGTGGCGCGCGGTCGTCCTGGAGGACGACGAGATCGGTGAAGGTCCCACCGACGTCCGTGCCCACGAAGAATCCTGTCGCGGCACCATTTTTTCTTTCCACGCTGCCCTCACAAGAAAAGGAAATATGACGCGGGAACTACCAAGAAGTCGGGC
Organism: Streptomyces sp. NPDC004838; assembly: GCF_053600955.1. Taxonomy (NCBI): domain Bacteria; kingdom Bacillati; phylum Actinomycetota; class Actinomycetes; order Kitasatosporales; family Streptomycetaceae; genus Streptomyces; species Streptomyces sp. NPDC004838. Next base: position 58,047 of record NZ_JBSGAW010000027.1, read on the forward strand.
AAGCAACGGAGTCCGACATATGCGTTGCGTCCCGGGATTACTGTGAGGTGGTGGCCGCATCTGATCAATGCCTGAGTCCGCATGGCGGAACGCCGCAGGTAGAACCTTGATCAACATGTGAGATGTGAGGCAGAACACGCGAGATCAAGCCATAGTGCAACGGTCGGATGGCACCGCTGTGGTCTGCGCGGGCCGCTGCCGGCGGGCGGCGGCCGCAGCAGAGTGGGCGGTCGTCGATGCGGCGCCGGCCGCCGTCGACACCGATTCCGGCACCGGCGCCTGTTCGCCGAAGCCCACCGCCACCTCGCCCGCGTCCTGCGCGGTCGGCCCCACCGGCCCGGCCCGGACGGACAGATGGCGCGGGCGGCCGCCGACGGCCGCACGCCACCACGGGGATCACCCACGTCGGCGGGTACGCGGGGCAGGGGCCGGCGGCCGCCTGCGTCGCGGGTCGAACGGTCGCTGACCTGATCACGGAGCGGCAGTCGGAGTTCACCGCCCTTTTGTGGGTGAGGCCGATGCCACGTCGTGGGGAGCCGGAGCCCCTGAGATGGATCGGGGCGAATGGCCTCTACGAGGCGTACTCGATCGCCGACCGGATGGAGGCCCGCTCCGGAGGGGGATCCACGGCCTGGTCGGCGAGGTCGCCGAGACCAGGACGAGCGGAACGGACCGCACTGGAAGACCCGCGCACTTGTCGCATGGGCTGCGGGGCGCCCGTTCGCCTGGGTCGACGACGGGGTCACCGACATCGATCGGTCCTGGGTCGCTTCCCGCCACCGAGGACACGCCCTGCTCCACCGTGTCGATCCCCGCCATGGCCTGACGGACGGCGACTACGCGGCTCTCGACTCGTGGCTGCGACAGCTGGTCTGATCTTCGGCCGGAGATCGTGAAGTGGCCGCGAGAGGGACTCCGCGGCCCGCCCGCCCGTGGGTGTCGAGGACCGCCGCCCCGCCGGGCCGGCGGTGGTTTCAGGCGGGCGCCAGGCCGCCGCGCGGCAGTCCGAGTTCGGTCTCCGCTGTGGTACGGGCCAGGTCCGCGATCGGTGCGGTACGGGTGTCGGCGCTGGTGTTGATGTAGGCGCTGCTTCCGTCGATCGCGACGAGGATGCGGACGGCCGCCGTCCACGGGTCCGCACAGCGGAAGACCCGCGTCCTCGCGCCTGCGGCGATGAGCTGCTCGATGCGGCGGCACCAGAGCAGCTCCTGCTCGACGACGTGGTCGCGGAGCACGGGGCGATAGCGCGACAGGTGCCGTGCGTTCAGCCAGAGCCTGCTGACGTTGTCGAATTCGGTGCTCGTGATGAGGGCGAAGAAGCGCTGCAGCGTGCTCAGCGGGTTCTCGTGCTCCGGGCCCGCGGGCTCTTCCGGGAGGAGGCCGTCGAGTTCGGCCATGGTGGCGCTGGTGAATGCCTCCGCCACCAGTGTGTCGGCGGCGGGGAAGTAGTGGCCGACCAGTCCGGGCTGGACGTCGAGCTCGTCGGCGATCCGCCGCAGCGTGATGCACTCCAGTCCTTCGGTGAGCCCGACCTGCGCGGCGGCGCGGACGATCTCGTGGCGGCGCTCGGCCGGAGCCTTGCGGGTACGTGTACCGGGAACCCTTGACGTCATGGAGCGAATGCTATTAAGTGAGTTCCCGATCGGCAATTGGCCAGGCGGCCAATAAAGGTGAGGCTCCAGGAAACCGCGGCTCGGAGGCGACATCCCGCCCCGACGGCGGGGGAGCGGTCCACCGTCCCCCTCGACCCGCCACCCGGGTCGCACCGTGCCGACTCTCGACCCGCGGCACGAGCACGGCCCGCGCACGCGGACCAGCGCGCCGCACCCGTAACAGGAGACCAATGTGGACGACACTCGCACCGACGCCGGCGAACTCGCCGAGTACGGCTACCAGCAGGAACTGAAACGGACCCTGTCCGCGTGGGCCGTGTTCGCGATCGGATTCGCGACGATCTCGCCGGTCGTCGGGGTCTACGCGGTGGTCCAGCTGGGTTTCGTCTTCGCGGGCCCCGCGTGGATCTGGGCGGTCGTCGTCGCCTTCCTCGGCCAGCTGACGGTCGCCGTGGTCTACGCCGAGCTGTCGTCCCAGTTCCCGATCACGGGTGGGGTCTACCAGTGGGTGCGTCGGCTGGGCGGACCACGGCTCGGCTGGCTGGTCGGCTGGATCTACCTCTCCTCCGCCGTGGCGTCCCTGACCACCGTGGCCTACCTGGGGGCGACCTGGCTGCACATGCTCTTCGGCGAAGGCACGCTGTCGACCGGCACCCATGTGCTCCTCGGTGTGGTCTTCGTCGCGGTGGCCCTCGGGATCAATCTCCTCGGCGTCAACCCGGTGAAGCACTTCCTCAACGCGGGCATCATCGCCGAGGGCGTCGCTTCCATCGCGGTGAGCGTGTTCCTGCTGATCTTCGTGCACAACAACGGCTTTGGGATCCTCTTCGAGACGATGGGCGCGGAGTCGGTCTCCGGCGGATCCGTCCTGGCGGGCTTCCTGACCGCTCTGGCGGTGGCCGGGTGGGCGTTCCTGGGCTTCGACGCGACCACGCAGGTGGCCGAGGAAACCGAGCAGCCGCGACGCAGCGTTCCCAGAGCGCTCCTGCGGGCCTACCTCTTCGTCGCCTTCACGGTCCTGCTGACCGGGCTCGCCGTGACGCTCGCGCTGCGCGGCCCCGAGGACGCCGTGTCCGGCGCACTCGCGGACCCGGTCTTCACCGCCGTGACGCAGGGGCTGGGCGGATGGAGCGAGAAGCCCTTCATCCTCCTCGTCCTGATCGCGTTCATCGCCTGCGCCATCTCGATCCAGACCTACATCGGCCGCGCCGTCTACTCCTTCGCCCGCGACCGCCAGCTGCCCTTCTCCTCGACGCTCGCCACCGTCGGGCCGCGCCAGATCCCGTACGTCTCGCTCATCGTGACGGCCGTGCTCGCCAGCCTCGGACTGCTGCTCGGACTGAACGGCAACGCCGCCGCGACACTGATCGCCTTCGGCTCCGGCGGCTTCTACTTCATCTTCCTCACTGTCGCGGTCGTGGCGCTCGCCGCCCGGCTGACCGGCCGGTGGAACCCCGCCGCGGGACGGCTCAGGCTGGGACGGACCGGCCTGGTGATCAACGTGGTCGCCGTCGTGTGGCTGCTCTTCGAGGCCGTCAACATCGCCTGGCCCCGCGTCGAACTCGCCCCGGCCGACGGCAGCTGGGTCCAGGTCTGGGCCGTGATCCTGGTCTTCTCCGTCCTCTTCGTCGCCGGTCTGCTCTACGTCGCGATCGCCAAGCCCCACACCAGGCTCCCCGCCACCCGGACCACTGAATCCGCCATCCCGACCACTGAGAAGGTGAAGGCATCCTGATGCCGTCGAAACTCTCCCCCGCCATCGTCTTCGACCCCGCCTCGGGACTCGGCTCACGTGATGTGTCGCTCAGGTCCGCCGGACCGGGCGAGGTCGAGATCGACGTACGCGCGGCGGGCGTGTGCCACTCGGACCTGCACGTGGTGGCGGGCGACTGGCCCAGCGACCGCCCGCTCGTCCTCGGGCACGAGGCAGCCGGAGTGGTGACCGCGGTCGGGGCCGGCGTCACCTCGCTGAAGGCCGGAGACCACGTCGTCCTGTCCTGGTTCGCACCGTGCCGCCGCTGCCGCAGATGCGTGGCCGGAATGGCGTGGCTGTGCACCGGCACCAAGGCCGTCTCCAACATGCTCCCCGACGGCACCACCCCGTTCGCGGACGACCGGGGCGAGCCGGTGTGGCCCTACCTCGGACTGGGCGCCTTCACGGAGCGGCTGGTCGTGCCGGAAGTCGCCGCGGTGAAGGTCCCGGACGAGCTCCCCTTCAGCATCGGCGCCCTCCTCGGCTGCTCCGTCACGACCGGCGTCGGCGCCGTCGTGAACACCGCGGGCGTCCGCCCCGGCGAGTCCGCGGTGGTCATCGGCACGGGCGGCGTCGGACTCTCCGTCGTGATGGGCCTCCGCCTGGTCGGAGCCGACCCCGTCATCGCCGTCGACCTCTCACCCGAACGCCTCGCCACAGCACGCAAATTCGGCGCCACCCACACCCTCGACGGCGCCGGGACCGATGTCGCCGCCTGGTGCCAGGACGAACTCGGCGGGGTGGACTACGCCTTCGAGGCGATAGGCAGCCCCAAGGTCATCGGCACACTCCCGGCCATGCTCACCTCGGGCGGGGCAGCGGTTCTGGTGGGCATGGCGGCGACCGGCGCGACGGCCTCATTCGACGCGTTCGACCTCGCCGACCAGGGCAAGCGGATCCTCGGCTGCAACTACGGCTCCAGCATCGGGGAGATCGACATCCCGAAACTGGCCCGGCTCTACCTCGCCGGCCGACTGCCGCTGGACCACCTGATCGGGCGCACCCGGCCCCTGAGCGAGGCGGCCGCCGCCTTCGACGACCTCCGGTCGAACACCGGCGTCAGAACGATCCTCGAACCGTGAGGCACCCTTCCACCCGGCGCGCGGCACGGGCACACGCATTCGCACACACAGGGACGACGGCGGCCGCGGCCGTCCCCGACCAGTTCCAGGAGGCATGATGATGTACGCCGTCACCGACCCGTCCACCGGCGAGGTCACCGCTACCTACCCGACCGCCACGGACGCCGAGGTGGCGGCGGCCGTCGACGCCGCCCACAAGGCCACCGCCTGGGGGCGCGCCGGCTCCGTGGCCGAGCGCGCGGCACTGCTGCGACGGCTCGGAGATCTGCACACCGAGCACCGGGCCGAGCTGGCCGCGAGCATCGTCCAGGAGATGGGCAAGCCGCTTCAGGAGGCCGAGGGCGAGATCGACTTCTGCACCGACATCTACCACTACTACGCCGACCACGCCGAGGAGTTCCTCGCCGACGAACCACTCGACGTCGTCTCCGGTCCCGGCACCGCCGTCATCCGTCGCAGCCCGGTGGGCGTACTCCTCGGCATCATGCCGTGGAACTTCCCGGCCTACCAGGTCGCCCGCTTCGCCGCCCCGAACCTCGCGATCGGCAACACCATCGTGCTCAAGCACGCGCCGCAGTGCCCGGCCACCGCCGCGCTGCTCGAGAAACTGTTCGCCGAGGCCGGATTCCCGGCAGGTGCCTACGTCAACGTGTACGCCACCAACGAGCAGATCGCCCAGGTCATCGCCGACCCGCGGGTCCAGGGAGTCTCGCTCACCGGATCCGAACGGGCCGGCGCGGCCGTCGCGGAGATCGCCGGGCGGCACCTCAAGAAGGTCGTCCTCGAACTCGGCGGCTCCGATCCCTTCATCGTCCTTTCCACCGACGACCTCGACGCGGTCGTCGACTCCGCCGTCGCCGCACGCCTCGACAACACCGGCCAGGCATGCAACGCCGCCAAGCGGTTCGTGGTCGCCGACCACCTCTACGACGCCTTCGTCGAGCGGTTCACCGCCAGGCTGCTCGCGAGCGAGACCGGAGCGCCGCTGTCGTCGGCCGCCGCGGCCGAGAACCTGGGCCGCCAGGTCGACGCGGCCGTGGCCCAGGGAGCCACCCTGCACAGCGCCGGCGAGCGGCGCGGCGCCTACTTCCCGGCCGGGGTCCTGACCGGTCTCACCACCGAGCACACGGCGGCCCGGGAGGAACTGTTCGGCCCGGTGGCGATGGTCTTCACCGCCTCCGACGAGGAGGAGGCCGTGCGGATCGCCAACGACACCCCCTACGGTCTCGGCTCGTACCTCTTCACCACCGACCCGGCGCAGGCCGAGCGGGTCGCCGACCGGATCGAGGCCGGCATGGTCTTCGTCAACGGTGTCGGCGCCGAGGGCGCCGAACTGCCCTTCGGCGGTGTCAAGCGCTCCGGGTTCGGGCGCGAGCTCGGCCGGCCCGGAATCGAGGAGTTCGTCAACAAGAAGCTCAGCCGGACCGTCGACTGAGGGCTTTGAGATGGAGGTCCGAGCGGGCCCGTTGCGGAGGCCCTGGAGTCCGTGCTGATGGAGCCGGATGGTGCGCAGCCGCTTCCGAGGGCGGCCGACCTATCCTGCCCACCCGCGTGCTCGGCATCCGCCATCTCCCAGGCGCACCAGGGTGGGGTGGGTGACCGGGCCTCACCCGCCCCGAGACCTCCGGCCCCCCGGCAGGTAGGTCCTCGGTGAGCTCGGGGCGGTGGCCGCCTGGCCTGGCCGCGGGTACGCGCGGAGGCGAGCCCGTCGTCTGTGCTGGCCGTAATTGGCTCGCGCTGGAGTCCGGCGAGCAACTGACAGCACCCCGAACTCGCGCGGCCCTCCATGGCGACCGACAGCCAGCCCACGGCGAAGCCTCATCGGGTGGTGCAAGTGAGAGGCAGGACGGTTGCGTCGATGTCGTGATCACTGGCAGCGGGGAAACCGGCGGCAGACGCCGCTCCAGGCGCGCTTCCCAGGCAGGTCACCCGTGCGGAGAAGGAGATTGCGTCCCAAGGTTCATGTCAGTGCCGGAGGAGACCGAAGACGAGGTCATTGGGCGCTGCGTACAGGGGCGGGAATTCAGGGGCGGGCGTCAGGTGTTGGGGCCGCGCCCCAGGTGGAAGTCGCCGGTCAGTCGGTTCGGTGTGGCGGCCCGTAAAGGTCGTCGAGGCGGAGCGGTGCGGGCGGGGGCAGGGACGGCGCCCCATCCGTGGCCCGGCAGGACTGGAGGAAGTAGGCGAGCAGGCGGCGAGAGGCGGCCAGGGACGCCTCCGGGGACTGTCGCACGACGCCGCTGTTCGCCAGGAGCAGGAGGGTGACGTCGCTGGGATCGAAGTCCTTGCGCAACCGCCCTGTGTTCTTCGCGCGTTGTACCAGCTGGGCGAGTCCTGCCTCGGCGCGGGCGCGCTCGCGATGAAGGTCGGGATCGTCGGGAGACTCGCCGAGGAACGCGGCGCTGAACCCGCGGTCTTCGGCCTGCATCCTGCACACCTTGGCGAGGGCGGAGCAGAGACCGCGCCAGGGATCGTCGTCCCGTAGGGCCTCGTCCAAGGCTGCGACGCACTCGGTGAGCTGCTCGGAGAACGCCGCGGCGATCAGCGAGCCCCGGGTCGGGAAGTGCCGGTAGAGGGTGGCGGCGCCAACGCCGGCCCTGCGGGCGATGGTGCTGGAGGGTACGTCGGTGCCGTTGAGGGCGTACGCCTCGCGGGCGGCCTGGAGGAGCTGGGCGTGGTTGTGCCGGGCGTCGGCTCGCTGCCCCCGGACGGGGGTCCCGGCGGCGGACGAGGACTGGTTTCGAGACGGCTGAACAGGCATGTCTCTCACCTAACCACAAATGGAAGAGGTCGTCCGTTTAGCGGGTTAGCGTCTCTGGTGCTGCGGCATCGAGGTCACCGAGGACGTCTGAGCCTCGTTGTTCGGCAGCCACATGCGCGACAAGACACCTGCGAGGAGACATCATGCGTGCAGTAGAGATCACCGAATTCGGTGGTCCGGAGAACCTCAAGCTGGTCGACCGGCCGGACCCGACCGCCGAGCCGGGCCATGCCGTATTGGCGGTGGCAGCGGCCGGGGTCGGCTTTTTCGATGTCCTGCTACGGCAGGGCGCCAACCCCGACGTCGGCACCGGCACCGTGCCCGGTCTGGAGGTGGCGGGCACGGTGGTCGAGGTCGGTTCGGAGGACGACGCCGGGTGGGTGGGACGCCGGGTCTTCGCGATGACCGGACACGGCGGCGGCTACAGCGACCGCGCCATGGTGCCCGTCGAATCTCTCGTAGAACTACCGGAGGACGTCTCGTCCCATGACGCGGTAGCGCTCGGGGTGAATTCCCTGGTCGCCGCGGCAAGCGTGGAAAGGGCCGACGTCAGGGCGGGCGAGCGGGTGCTCGTTCGCGGCGCCGGTGGCGGGATCGGCGTGCTCACCACCCAGTTCGCGGCCGCTCGGGGTGCGACGGTGATCGCCTCCGTTCCCGACCGGTCCGTCGCGCAGCGGCTGTACGACCTGGGGGCCACGGAAGTCGTGGGCGTGGACGCGGTCGACCCGGGCCCGGACGGCCGCTATCACGCCGTCGTCGACATCGTCGCCGGTTCCGACGTGGCCGACTTCATCCCCCTGCTCCGCCCGAACGGCAGGTACGTGATCAGTGGTGTCGTCGCGGGTGTCCCCACCCCCGACTTCGGCATGGCACTGTTCGCGAACTTCCAGCAGTCCTGGACCATCTCGGCCCTCAGTCTCTCCAGCGCGCCGTCGAAGACCGCCGCCGAGACCTTCGCACTTGTCTTCGCCGACTTGCGGGAAGGCCGACTGAAGCCGGTGCTGCACGGCACCTTCCCGCTGAACGAAGCCGCGGCCGCGCACACTCTGCTGGAGTCCCGCGCCGCCTTCGGTAAGATCGTTCTGACCGTCTGATTCGGCCATCCGGCTCGCCTGCGTCCGCCCCGGGCACGACTCCGCGGTCAGGAGGATTGTGCGGGACGACGCGGGTGAGAAGTGGGCGCTCGCCCTCCCAAGTGACGAGACGGAACCGCTCCCGCCCGAGCTGCCCAGGTCTCCGGAGCCGCCGACCCGGCGGGCGCGCTGGAACCCGTCCCGCGCGAGCAGGTCGGCGCACGCCTGCTCGAAGCCGTCCGCGCTCATCGCGGCGAGCTGCTTCATCCGGAAGGTCAGGACCTTGGGCGCTGCGGTGCCTGGCTCGCTGTCACTGCGCTCGCCCGGGCTGTCGTCGCTGTCGTCGGGCGTGTCGCTGTGGACGACGTAGCCGCCCCGGTCGGAGAAGACCACGAAGCACAGCAGCACGAGCGTGCCCACGATGATCAGGGCGAACCACCAGGGATGCCCTATGAGCCATCCCCACACGTCCTCCGTGAACCAGTCCCCGACATCGTCGCGTACCCAGGGCCATGCGTCCTGCGTCAGCCACTGCCAGGCGGCCTTGGCGATGGCCAAGCCGACAATCACCCAGAGGATGACCTTCAACACCGGTTCCAGTGACCCGTCCTCGTCGAACACCGTTCCCCCTTCCCTGCCCTCTCGGTGGCCCGCGCTACGCGGCTCGTCGGACTGCGGTCCTGCGTGTCCTGCGGGCGGGCAGTCGCAGCAGGGTGTGCAGCGGGACTCCGTCTTCAGCCCACTGCCGCAGACGTTCGCGATCGACCCAGTGGACCTGATGCCGCTCGCCCCATGCCTTGGCGTCCCGGGTGAAGCCGCCGTTGGTGACCACGACCGCGACATCGGCTTTGTGGACGGGGCCGGCGGTTCCCTTGACCTGGTACATCACCTTCGAGTCGACCTTCCCGCCGACAGCGGTGTGCTTGGCCTGCAGCACGATTCGCCCACGCTGGGCATGCCGGCCGATGACGTCGGCTGCCTGATCGCCGGCCTGCCCGACCCGCTGCGCTGACCAGCCGTCACGGATGAGGAGATCCCGCAGAGCGAACTCGAACTCCGCATCACCGAGCGAGTCGATTCGGTCGAGCGGGAGTCGAAGGACCGCGACCAGCGCGGCCTGGGCCCGCCGCAGCCGAACCCGCCTCACCTGCCACCAGACGGCAGCCAGCAGGCTCGCCACCGCCACGGCGACCGCGAGCGGCCACCCGCGCACGATCGCACGCCACAGCACCGTCGCCGCCTGCACCAGCACGGTGGACACGGCCAGGGCGACGAGGACCGCTGCTACCCGCTCGTGGCGACCGCGCGGCACGCGCAGCCGCATCCGGATGCCGCCCATCACCGGCTCGACGACGCGGACACCGACGGCGTGGGGGAGACCGGCTTGTTCGTCTCGGCCCCGCTGTCGCTGCTGCCGAACCCGAAGACCTGTCCCCACAGCCAGACGAAGGCGACGATTCCCGCGATGGTCCAGCCGCCCAGCTTCTTTCCACGTGGCCGGGGATTCCTGCGGATGTGGCGACGAACCTCGTGAAATCCCTCCGGCGGCATGCCCTTCCCCCTCCTGCGACCTGGCAACTTGATGACGCTGCCCCTGTGGATATGGGTGTATCAGCGGGCACTGACAAAAACTGATGGATCATCACGAGCGTCGGCCTGCATCGAGCACAATCCAGCCAGGGCCGATCGAATCGTCCTCGTCGACCGATGAGGTGAGCGAGCATCACGCCTCTGACCTGGAGGTTCTCAATGCGATACGGTCGTCGCCCACTGGTATGCACGCCACGCCATCTCGCCGATTCGCCGCCGGCTGCCGATAGTTCACCTGCGCCGACGCCGGGAAAGCGGCCCTGGAACGCAGCGGGGAGTTGGCGCGAAAGCGGAGGCGCCGAAGAGCGACCGAGCCATATTTGGCCACCACCTTTCGGCCTATTCGGAAGGGTGCTGAGCAAACCGTAAGAAGTGCCGCTCCTGCCCGTCGTGTTGTTGCTTGTCATAGCCGACGTGATCGGTGATCTCGCCCTCCAGGGCGGACTCCAGCACCCGCTTGGTCAGCTGCTGCAGCAGCCCGCCCTCCCCGGTCAACCGCAGCCCGTCCGTACGGGCACGGTCGACCAGCACCGCGATCAACTGCTCGTCCGACACCGACTCCGCAGCCGACTCGACCGCCGGCTCCTCCACGGCCGAGTGCTCGGTGGTGGTCTCGCCCATCAGGCGTCTCCTTGATCATCGGATCCGCCGTTGATTAGACACTCCCTCTGCACTACCGCTACGAGAACGGCTCCCTCCCGCACGTGCTCCGGGCGGTCATCGGTGTCGGCACGGCGTTGCATCTCACGACCCGCGGTATGAACCGCCTCGGCCGCTGCGCGGCGGCGCCGTGCACGAACGTCGTGGTCGATGTGACCCGCAACGGGCGCCGGCGCTACTGCTCGGTCCGCTGCGCCAACCGCGATGCCGTGCGCCGCCATTGAGCGCGGTACGTCTGAGGGTGCATCGATCTGGCCGGTCGATCGGCCGGCGCCTCTGGTGCTGCGCGGGGCGACAAAGCTATCGTGCAACATACTTGCATGTGATGCATGACGGTCATGGGATCACGAAACGGGCCGTTCTTCCGTCGACGAGGACCAAGGGCGTACAACCGCCCGAGGTTCGCACCGTTCGGCGGCGCTCACCCCGGATCGAAGGCGTTCCGTCCGTGACCCACGGCACCCGAGGAGAAAGTCATATGCTCCGATTGGCGATCAATCCCCTGCCCTGGACCCTGGGCCCGACCGGTCTGACTCTGTCGGAGTCGTCGGTGCGGCTCGCGCTCAGCGAACTCACGCCGACCGGCTTCCGTGCGCTGCACACGAGCGTCCCCGAGGGCATGGACCTCGCCGCGTATGCCGCGCTCCTGGATGAGTACGGGTTCCGTGCCGCCCCAGGATATGTCTCGGGACCGTTCGACCAGCCCGAGCTCCGCGGCGATCTGATCGAGACGGTGCGCGCCCATGCGCGCCTCATCCGCGAACTCGGCCTCGACGTCACGTTCGTCGCCGGCGGGCTCGATCAGGAGCGGATGATGCGCCCTGCGGTCGGGGAAGGCGGCAGCCTCGACCGGACGAAGCGGATCGCCGACGGCCTGGTCGAAGCCGCCGAGGCCGCCGAATCCGAAGGGGTGCGACTAGCGCTCCACCCGCACGTCTCGTCGATCGTCGAGACGGAGGACGAGATCCGTACGATCCTGGACGCCACGGCCGGATCCGCTCTCGGCTTCGGTCCGGACACCGGCCATCTGGCCTGGGCCGGGATGGTGCCGGCGGAGATCATCGCGGACTATGCCGACCGGGTCATCGCGATCCACGTGAAGGACGTCGGTCTCGCGGGCCTGCAACAGACGATCCGCTACTCCGACGACTACATGACCGCTGCGTTGGTCCGCCACATCTGGACCGAGCCGGGCCGGGGCGTCGTCGACTTCGACGCCGTCTTCGCCGCGTTGCCCGAAGACCTCGACGGCTGGTGCGTCGTTGAGGTCGACGTCCCGAACTTGCCGAGCGCGGTCGAGAGCGCCCGCGCATCCTTTCAGACCCTGACCGCCCGCTACCCCTCTCTGGAGGCATCCGCATGACTGCCCTTGAGACGCTCGGCGTCGGGATCGTCGGAGCCGGCCCCGCTTCGCAGACCATCCACCTGCCCACCCTCGCCAGGATGAGGGACCGGTTCCGCGTCGCGAACATCATGGACGTGGCGCCTGGGGTCGCCGAATCGGTGGCCGCCCGTGTCGGAGCTCGTGCGTCGACGTCGCTGGAGGCGCTCCTGAAGGATCCCGACGTCGACGTCGTCGTGGTCGCGAGCCCCAAACAGTTCCACGCCGATCAGGTCGTGGCGGCGATCGAGGCGGGCGCGCGTGCCGTGCTGTGCGAGAAGCCCCTCGTCACCAGCGCCGAGGAAGGCGACCGGATCGCGGCCGCCGCAGAGCGGACGGGGATTCCCGTGATCGTCGGGGCTATGCATGCGTACGATCCCGCTTGGCTCGCGGTCTCGGGCGGATGGGGAGACTTCGCCGATCGCGTCCACACGGTGCGCTCACGGATCGTCCTGCCGAGGAACCGACGCTTCGAGGACTGGTCGACCGAGGTGCGATTCCGCTCGCAAGGCCCGGTCTTCACCATGTCCACACCCGAGGAGACGGCGGCCGTGCTGCGGAACCTGGTCCTTGAGCTGACCGTGCACGATCTGCCGCTGGTCCGTGCTCTGCTGCCTCGCGCGGACGAGTTGTCCGTGCATTCGGCCAGGATGCTCCGCCCGGTGGGGTACGCGATCGCCGGGGAGGCCGGTGATCGCTTGGTGCATCTGATCGCCTCCTTCCACGGGCATTCCGAGCCCTATTGGGAGCTTGAGGCGATCTCCGACGACGAGATCCTGCGGGTGCGGTTCACGCCCTCGTACGTTCACGCGGGATCCTCCGAGGCCAGCCTCCGTCGCGCCGACGGGTCCCGGACGGTGTTCGGTCCCTACCGAAGCAACGGATACGAGGGGGAATATCTCGCTCTCCACGCCGCGGCCACCGGCGCCGATGCCGGTCGCGGCCTCGAGGCCGCCGTCGGCGATCTCGACTTCACCTTGGCCGTCGCCGATCGAGCGGTCGCGGCCCTTCTCCGGGAGGACCGGGCATGAGCTCGTTGCGCATCACGATCGCGGAGGGGGTGGCGCGCGAGGCGTTCGACTACACGCTCGCGACCCTTCCCGAGTCCTATGTCGTCGTGCCCACCCACGCAGACGTCGAGGTCGTCGACGGTGGCGTCGGCTGGGTGAACGCGGCTTCCCGCGCGATCGAGACGGGCGTGCGGGCGGTCATCGTCACGGATCCCGTCTTCGTCGGGTCGGACGCGGTCCTTGGGCTCGCGGATCGCGCGGACGCTGCCGGGGTGCTCGTGCGGATGGCGGAACAGTTCGCGGGGAACCCGGCGCTCGCCGCACACGAACGACAGCTGCGGGCCCATCTGGTGGCGACGACCGCCGTCGTCGTCACCGAGACGCGGGCGGAGGTGCCGCCGGCGGACGCGGCGTTGAGCGTGCTGCGCACGCTGCGAGCGCTCGGTCTCGATGCCGAGTTCGCCTCGTGGTCGGGCAGACTCTCCTCCGTTCACATCGGAGGAGACGCGGGGACGGTGGCGATCGAGGCCGCCGTGAGCCGGAGCCGCCATGCCGGACAGCGGATCCAGGCACTCGGGTGGAGTCGGACCGTGGACATCGAATTGCCCCCTGCCGGCACCTCCACGCCGGCGCGTCTGACCATCACCACGCTCGACGGTGAGGACAAGCTCGCGTCGATCTACGAGACCGCCGACCGGGCCGCATGGCGCGCAACGCACGAAAGCCTGGAGAGCGGGCATGTGGACACCGCGGCTCTTCGCGCGTTCGCCGCGGACGTGACCGCGGTGGAGCGACTGATCGCACGAGGCTCACGATGAGTCGTCCGGACCGGGCGGATTCAGGCCATGCGGGCTAGCACGCGGGTCGCGATCATCGGCACGGGCATGATCGCCGCGGCGCACGTGCGTGCTGCGCGCGATGCCGGCGCGACGGTGCTCGGGGTGCTTGGTTCGAGTGCGGAGTCCTCGACGGCGGCCGCGATGGACTGGGGGCTTGCGTCGGCATTCCGAGATCTGGACGACCTGCTGCGCTCCCGTCCGGACGTGGTCCACGTCTGCAGCCCCAACTCGACTCATCTGTCCTACGGACGAGCGATCGCGGAGGCCGGCATCCACCTGGTGGTGGAGAAGCCGGTCGCGACGACGTTGGAAGACGCCCTGCTCCTCGACCAGGCCGTTCGAGGAGCAGGGGTCGTGGCTACGGTGCCGTACGCGTACCGGTTCCATCCTCTGGTGCGGGAGATGCGCGAGCGACGTCGTCGAGGCGATATCGGGGACGTGATCCTCATGCACGGGTCCTATCTGCAGGACTGGCTGCTCTCGCCCGCTGCGTCTACCTGGCGGGCAGACGCCACCGTCGGCGGGCGTTCGCGGGCGTTCGCCGACATCGGGTCGCACTGGTGCGACCTGGCCGAGTTCATCTCCGGCGAACGGTTCGACTCTCTCCACGCCACGTTCTCGATCGTCCACCCGACGCGGCCGGCATCGTCGTCGGCGTCCTTCTCGTCGGCGGAGGGCGGCGCGAAGCGCATGAGCGTGAACACCGAGGACATCGCCCTGCTCACCCTGCGCAGCGAGCGTGGTGTCTACGCGAGCACCACGATCTCGCAGGTGTCCGCGGGGCGTAAGAACCGGCTGTGGATCGAAGTCGACGGAACGCGGGAGTCGCTCGTCTTCGATCAGGAGCAGCCGGACGTGCTGTGGATCGGTGCGGAGGACGGGGCTCGCCTCCTCCGACGAGGCGAAGGGACGTCTTCGGCGGATCAGCGTCGGCTGCTCCGTACCCCGGCCGGTCATCCCCAGGGGTGGCCGGACGCGTTCGCGGCGTTCTGCGCGGACACGTACGCCGCCGTGCGCGGCGAGGACCCCGAGGGGCTGCCGACCCTGGCGGACGGCGTCCGTTCGATGAAGCTGATCGACGCCGCGCTGGAGAGCGCGCAGTCGCACGGATGGAAGGAAGTGGTCCGATGAAGCTGGGACTGACGACGGCATGTCTGCCGGCCTGGTCGCTGGAACGCATCGCCGAGCACGCGAGCGTCCACGGCTTCGACGCGCTCGAAGTCGCGGCGTGGCCCAGTGTGGGAAGCCGCGATTTCGAGGCGACGCACATCGACGCCGCCGCCTTCGACGGGAGCGACGAGGAGGTCGTGCGCACACTGGACGGGCTTCCAGTTCTACGACCGCAAAGGCGTGCTCAACCCAGCCTTCGCCGATGTCCGGGTGAGGCAGGCCCTCGTCACCGCGGTCGACAAGAAGGGCATCTTCAAGAGCGTCCTGCTCGAGCGAGGGAAGCTCACCAACCAGATCTTCAACCCGAAGGGTCTGGCGTACGACCCCTCGCTCGACGACGGCCGCTGGGACTACAACCCGGCCAAGGCCAAGCAGTTGCTCGCCGAAGCGGGACACGGTGCCGGCCTGACCATCGAGCTGCCGCTCATCGGCGCGTTCCCGCCGGCGATCTACACGACCATCATCCAGAACCTCAAGGATGTCGGCGTGACCGTCAAGCAGCGTCAGTTCGCGCCGGGCGAGGCCATTCCCTCCCTCACCGGGGCGAAGAACTCCTTCGCGTACATGCAGCTGAACCTGTTCGACGACTGGGCCATGATGAACCAGACCGTGGTGCCTGGTGCCCCATGGAACCCGTTCAGGATCGCTGACCCGAAGGCGGACGGATACGTCACCGCCTACCAGCAGGCGAAGACCGACGACGAGCGGCGGACCGCGGGGCGTGCGCTCAACAAGCACATCGTCGACAACGTCTGGTTCGGCGTCTTCTACCTGGAGCAGCAGATGTACGGCGCCGACAAGAAGACGGCGGTCGTCCTCCAGCAGGGACAGGCCGTGCCATCGATCTACAACTACTCGCCGGCCGGTTGATCGACCGACACCGCCCCCGGTGCCGCTCATCGGCGCCGGGGGCGGCAACCTCTGGGAGCGACTGTGCTCAGATTCATCCTCAAGCGAGTGCTGCTGGCGATATCGCAGCTGTTCGCGATCTCCCTCATCGCCTTCACGCTGCTCTACCTGTCCTCGGGTGACATCGCGCGTGCCATCCTCGGACAGTATGCGACCGAGGAGCAGGTGCGTCAGAAGACGCAGGAACTGGGTCTCGACCGACCCCTGATCGTCCGCTACGGCGAGTGGCTGGGCAACGTCCTCCAAGGAGACCTCGGCCAGTCCTACTTCACGCCCCAGAGCGTGGGGGACGCCTTGCTGACCCGACTTCCCGTCACCCTCACGCTGCTCATCGCCACGACGGTGCTCGCCGGTCTCATCGCCTTCGCCCTCGGCGTCGCCGCGGGCGTCCGTCGCGGCTGGCTCGACCGGCTGATCCAGGTGGTCTCCGTCGTCGGCTACGCGCTCCCCGGATTCCTCGTCGCCCTCCTGCTGGTGCTGACGTTCGCCGTCGATCTCGGGTGGTTCCCCGCGACAGGCTATGTTCCGTTCGCCGACGATCCGGCAGGGTGGGTGTGAACCATGACCCTCCCGGTCGCCGCGCTCTCGATCGCGGCCATCGCGGCCGTCGCGGCGCAGGTGCGCGGAGCCGTCATCGACGCGATGCGTCAGGACTATGTGCGGACCCTGCGCAGCCGAGGGCTCAGCGAGCGCAAGATCATCCTCAAGCACGTGGTGCGCAACGCCTCCGGGACCGGGCTCACGGTCCTCGGGATCCAGTTCGTCGGGCTCCTGGGCGGCGCGATCATCGTGGAGCAGATCTTCGCTCTCCCCGGTCTCGGCACGATCGCGATCACCTACACGACCCGGGGTGACATCCCGGTGGTCATGGGGCTCCTGCTCGTGACGTCGCTCATCGTCGCGACCGTCAACGTCCTCGTGGACATCTCGGTCGGACTCCTCAATCCGAAGGCGCGCATCGCATGACCGATTCCACAATCTCCACGGCGACACGGATCGGGTTCGCCGGCAGGTTCCTGCGCAATCCGCTGGCCATGGCGGGGCTCCTCGTCCTCCTGATCATCGTGCTCTCCTGTGTCTTCGCCGGAGCGCTCGCCCCCGCCGACCCCAACCGCTCCGTGATCGGCGACGCCTTGCTGCCGCCGTTCTCTCCGGATCATCTGCTCGGGACGGACTCGTCCGGACGCGACGTCTGGTCGCGTCTTCTGCACGGCGGCCGGGTCAGCCTCCTGGGTGCGTGCCTTGCGATCGTGGTGGCGGCGATCATCGGCATTCCGACGGGCATGCTCGCCGGCTACTACGGCTCCTGGTTCGACACGTCGTCGGTGTGGTGGAACAACCTGATCCAGTCGATGCCGGGGATCATCGTGCTGCTCGCGGCGCGTGCCGTCATAGGGCCGTCGATCTGGCTGTCGATGATCATCTACGGCGTCATCCTCTCGCCCGCCTTCTATCGCGTGGTGAGAACGGCTGTCATCGACGTACGCAACGAACTCTACGTCGACGCCGCACGGGTGGCGGGGCTGCGCGACACGTCGATCATCGGTCGCCACATCCTCGCGGTCGTTCGCGCCCCGGTCATCATCCAGACCTCTCTGCTGCTCGGGATCGCGCTGGCGATCCAGTCCGGGCTGGAGTTCGTGGGGATCGGGGATCCGACCATCCCGTCCTGGGGCAACCTCCTCAACGACGCGTTCAAGAACATCTACCAGAACTCGGTCATGCTCCTGTGGCCGACGTTGGCCATCGGGCTCACCTGTGCGGCGTTGGTCGTGATCGGCAACGGGCTCCGAGACGCGCTGGAGGACCGGGGCTCGCGCACCAGGGGACGCCCCTCGCGCCGCGGGCGGCGGGCGGCGATCGATTCGGCGGCGCTGACGTTCACGCCCGGCCTCGGCACGCAGTCCGAGTCGTCGAAGCTCGATGTCGCGACGGCGTCCGAGCCCGAGCCTGCGGCGGCTCCCCCCGCTTCGTCCATCGGCGTTCCGGCTCCGCACCCGTTCCGCGCAGACGCGGCTCTGCCCCCGGGTAGACGCGGTCTCCATCGCCTACGGCGATGGCCCGGAGCCGACGACGGTCGTCAGCAACGCGAGCTTCGACCTCGCCCAGGGCGAGGTGCTCGGGCTGGTCGGTGAATCGGGGTCCGGCAAGACACAGACGGCCTTCTCCATCCTGGGACTGCTGCCCGAAGGCGGTCGCGTGCGCTCCGGGAGCATCCTGTTCGACGGGCAGGATCTCGCCCAGGCGCCGCCGTCGGCCTTCCGGCTGCTGCGCGGCACGGAGCTGGCCTACATCCCGCAGGAGCCGATGAGTAATCTGGACCCTTCGTTCCGGATCGGCAGCCAGCTGATCGAGCCGATCATCGATCGCCTGGGAGTCTCGAAGCGCGAGGCGACCCGGTCTGCGCTGGAACTGCTCAGCCGGGTCGGCATCCCCGAGCCGCAGCGTACTTTCGATGCCTACCCGCACGAGATCTCCGGCGGGATGGCGCAGCGCGTCCTGATCGCCGGAGCGGTCTCCTGCAAGCCGCGCCTGCTCATCGCCGACGAGCCGACGACGGCGCTCGACGTGACGGTGCAGGCCGAGGTGCTCGAACTGCTGCGGAGCCTGCAGCGCGAGTACGGAATGGGCGTGATCCTCGTGACCCACAACTTCGGCGTCGTCGCCGACATCTGTGACCGCGTCGCGGTGATGCGCGGGGGCGTGGTCGTCGAGGTGTCGGACGTGCAGTCGATCTTCGCCGACCCTCAGCACCAGTACACCCGGACGCTTCTGGGTTCCACTCTCGAGGGCGGTCCGTCACGCCCCGAGCTTGATGCCGCCGAGGAGGCGATCCGATGACGACGCTGCTGGAAGTCGAGGGGCTCGAGGTCGAGTTCCGCAGACGGGGAACGGCGTTCAAGGCGCTGAACGACATCAGCTTCACGATCGAACGCGGAAAGACGATGGGGCTGGTCGGGGAGTCCGGATCGGGCAAGACGACCATCGGTCGTGCGATCCTCGGCCTCGTCTCCCCGTCGAGTGGGCGGATCTCCTTCGAGGGGAAGGACATCACTCGTCTGTCACGCGCTCGACGACGTCCGCTGAGCCGGGACATCCAGGTCGTGTTCCAGGACCCGTACACGTCGCTGAACCCTGCGTTGACGATCGAGCAGATCCTCGCCGAGCCGCTTCGGGTGCAGGGTGTGTCGCGGGCGGAAGCATCCCGCCGAGTCCGAGGTCTGCTCGATCGGGTGGGACTGCCTGCCGATGCCGCAAGCCGCTATCCGAGCGAGTTCTCCGGCGGGCAACGGCAGCGCGTCGCGATCGCGCGGGCGCTCGCGATGGAGCCCAAGCTCATCGTGTGCGACGAGCCGGTGTCGGCGCTCGATCTGTCGACCCAGGAGCGCGTGCTCGATCTGTTCATCGAGATCCAGAGGGAGATCGGCTGCGCCTATCTTTTCATCTCGCACGACCTCTCGGTCATCCGCCACATCAGCCATGACGTGATGGTGCTCTACCGTGGTGACCTGGTGGAGGCGGGCGATGTGACCACGATCACCTCGGCGCCCTCCCATCCGTACACGCGCCGCCTGATGCTGTCGGCCCCCGTGCCAGACCCTCGGGAGCAGCGTGAGCGCCGCGCGGAGCTTGCTCGCCTGCGCGCATTGGAGGCGACCGGGTGAGCGTACGTCGTCCCGCCTGACGCCGCGTAAGCGGCCGTGGGTCGCGTCGGCTTCGAGCAGCCGCCGGCAGAGGCCGGCCTGTCCGTGACACCGCTCTCGAGTGCTTGTGCTCTGAGCGCAATGCAACAAATTCAAGAATGTTGCACAAAGAAATAGGAATCATGGCGACATCACAGGTGATCTCGCGACGAGACGTCGATTTTCTGCTCTACGAGTGGCTCGACATCGTCTCGCTCATCGAGCGACCCCGCTTCTCGGATCATGATCGGTCGATCTTCGACGGCGTCATCGACATGGCCGAGGAGATGGCCGTGAAGACGTTCGCGCCGATCAACCGCCTCCTCGACGAGGTCGAGCCCCGGATCGGCGCCACCGGGCAGGTCGAGCAGCCCGCCGAGCTGGCCGACGCCCTCCGACGGTTCGCCGAGTCCGGCCTGACGGCGAGCACCTTCGACATCGAGCACGGGGGTGCGCAGCTGCCCTCCGTCGTACGGGCCGCATGCGCTGTCTTCCTCCAGGCGGCGTCGATCGCGGCCTACGCCTACCCTTTCCTCTCCGAGGCGAATGCGAACCTCCTCGTCGCGTTCGGAACCGCGGAGCAGATCCGTCTCCTCGCCCGTCCGATCATCGAGGGGCGCTGGTACGGGACGATGTGCCTGTCGGAGCCGCAGGCGGGGTCGGCGCTGAACGAGATCGCCACCGCTGCCGCCGTCCAGCCGGACGGTTCGTACCGTCTCACCGGCACGAAGATGTGGATCTCGGCCGGCGATCACGAACTCGCGGAGAACATCGTCCATCTCGTCCTCGCGAGGACGGACACGACACATGGCGCCGGGGCGGCTCTGTCGCTGTTCGCCGTGCCACGCTATCTCGTCGCGGACGACGGCAGCCTCGGGGAGCGCAACGACGTGGCGCTCTCCGGGCTCAACCACAAGATGGGGTACCGCGGCACGGTCAACACGGTCCTCTCCTTCGGTGGAGGCGCCTGGACCCCCGGCGACACTCCCGGCGCCGTCGGTCATCTCGTGGGCGAGGAGGGGCGTGGTCTGGAGTACATGTTCCACATGATGGACGAGGCGCGTATCGGCGTCGGCTCGGGCGCGGTGGCCCTGGGGTACGTCGGCTACCTCCGTGCCCTCGAGTACGCGCGAGAGCGCCCCCAGGGGCGTCGGCTCGGGGGCGGGGTCGAGGAGCGGGGCTCTGTGGCGATCAGCGAACATCCCGACGTGCGGCGCATGCTGCTGGCGCAGAAGTCCTATGCAGAGGGCGGGCTCGCCCTCATCTTGTACTGCGCGCGCCTCGTGGACGAGACGCGCGCCGCCGACGCGGCGGAGGACCGGGAGAGCGCTACGACGTTGCTGAGGTTGCTCACCCCGGTCGCCAAGTCATGGCCTTCTCAATGGTGCCTCAAGGGGAACGACCTCGCGATCCAGGTCCACGGCGGTTATGGGTACACCAGGGACTTTCCGGTGGAGCAGCTCTATCGGGACAATCGGCTGAACTCCATCCACGAGGGCACCCACGGCATCCAGGCTCTCGATCTCCTCGGCCGCCGGGTTTGCCGCAACGACGGCGAGGACCTGAGACTGCTCCTCGATCGGATGAGGGACACCTGTGCGCGCGGTCTGGCTGAGGGTGGGGCCGAAGGCGAACATGCCGCCGCCGTGGAACGATGGGCTCTCGAGCTCGATCGCGTCACCCGCGACCTTTGGCGCGACGAGGATCCGGTGACGGCGTTGGCGAACGCCTCGTACTACCTCGACGCCTTCGGGCACGTGGTCGTCGCATGGCTCTGGCTCGAGCAGGAGCTGGCGGCGAAGGGGCGCGCCGGTGCGTTCTACGACGGGAAGAGGTCGGCGGCGCAGTACTTCTTCCGCTACGAGCTTCCTGCGGTCGAGCCGTGGTTCCGGCTCCTCGGGCAACGGGACCGCACCACGATTGACCTCGACCCCGCCACGTTCTGAGGATCCGCTGCCATGCCCACGGATGCCGTCGTCGTCAGCGTTGCACGAACGCCGATCGGACGCGCCTGTCGAGGCTCACTGAACAACACCATGGCCCCGCGTCTTGCCGTCCATGAGATCTCGCATGCCGTCTCGCGGGCCGGGCTCGACGCTGGAGAGGTCGAGGACGTCGTCTTGGGCGCGACGCTTCAGCAAGGCACATCGGGGTTCGACGTCGGAAGGCGGTCGGCCCTCAGATCCAGGTGGCGCCGATGTCGACCTGACACACCGAACCGTAGTGCCGGGCTTCGTCGACATGCATGTGCACGGTGGCGGCGGCGCCGGTCCGGACCCGGCGGCCGAGCTTGTCGTGGACGCGGTCCCAGGTGCCGTCCCTGCGCCACTTGGTGAACCAGCGGTGAGCCGCCTCCCAGGGCAGCAGATCACGCGGAAGCATCCGCCACTGGCAGCCCGACCGCAGCACGCAGAAGACCGAGTCGAGCACCAACCGGTCCCCGTACTCGCGCATCCCGCCGCCTTTTCGCAGGTCACGCGTGGGAAGGAGCGGCTGGATGATCTCCCGCATCCCATCGGTCAGGCTGGACGGACAGCATGGGCCGCTGACGGCCTCGGAGTTGTCGCACTGGCACACACCACGTGATCATCCCGGGGCCGTCGCCACGCCCGGAAGGCAGATCACGACCGTCACGCATCACACATGATCAGCCATCCGACAGGCTCTTGGACGGTGCACTGCCGAGACCGTCCGGGTATCGATCCGGCACGGTTCAACGTCGACGGCGGGGCGATCGCCATCGGGCACCCGTACGGGATGTCAGGCGCGAGGATGCTCGGCCACGCCCTTCTCGAGGGTCGCCGCCGCGATGCGCGTCGCGCAGTCGTCACCATGTGCGTCGGAGGCGGGATGGGAGCCGGCGCCCTCTTCGACATCGCGTGAGTCGCGGAGCCCCGGCGGTGGGCATCAGTCGACGTGCATCAAAGCGCCGACCGCGTCGCCCACCATCGCCGCGTCGGGCGGGTCGCCCGTGATCGTGTCGGTGTAGACGAAGGACTCGATGATGCGGACCACGATGTAGGCGAGCGGGCGGGAGTCCATCGTGTGGGTGAGTCTGCCCGCGCGGCGCTCGGCCTCGATCAGATCCTCGAAGGCCGTCACGATGTGTGCCTGCACGGCGCTCGCCTTGGAGGTGAGGAGGCGGAGCGCACGGTCCGACTCTCGGCGCAGGTAGGACTGGAAGAACGAGGAATCGAGGACGCCCTCGGCGTATCGGCGGGCGACGTCCCTGACCCTCGCCGCTCCCTCGGAGGTCGTCTGTGCTTCGGCGGCGCGGATCGCCGGCTCGGCGAGCGAGATCAGGATCATGGCGAGGAGGTTGTCCCTGTTGCCGATCCACCGGAAAAGCGTCGACCGGTCCACTTCCATGTCGGACGCGAGGTCCTGCATGTCGATGCGTTCGCCTGCCATGAACTGCCGACGCGCTTGCAGGAACGCGCGCTCGGCGCCTTCACGGTTCCCAGCGGCCGCAAGGGCTTTCGGAATTGTCATAGGCGCGAGTGTATGCGGGGAGGGTGGTGCCTTCGGATGAGCATGCATGCAACGATACAGCTAATGTTGCACGTCCTCGTTTGGCGCGAGGGTGCGATCGCGTGAGGAGAATGATGAAGCCCTACCGGCTCGGTCTGATCGGCCATGGCACGTGGCCGTCGATGTTCACGCTCCCCGGCGCGCGTGCGAACGAGGGCGTCGAGATCGTCGCGGTCGCGGGGCGCCGTATCGAGAGCACCCGGGAGTTCGCCTCGTCCTGGGGGATCGCCGGTGCGTTCGACGGCGTCGAGGCCATGCTCGACGCCGCTGTTCCGGACGGCATCGTGATCGCGAGTCCTCCGGCTGCCCATCCGCATGCCGTCCGTGCGGCCGCCGCCCGCGGCGTCGACGTGCTCTGCGAGAAGCCGGTCGCTCTCGACAGCGTTCTCAGCGCGGCTGCGGTCGCTGCCGCCGCACCCGTCAACGCCCTCACCGGTCTCACGGCGCGCTGGCTTCCGCGCGTGCGACAGTTCCGCGACCTCGTGCGGCAGGGGCGGATCGGGCGTCTGCTGCATGCGGAGATCGCCTACCTGCACTCCTCGGCCTCTGGCCCCGATGCTCCGTGGACCTGGCACTTCGACCGTTCCGCGGAGCCGTACGGGGTGCTGAGCGATCTCGGGCCACACGCTCTCGATCTCGTGCGATGGATCGTCGGGGAGCCCTGTCGTGTCCACGCCGAGGGGGCGATCCGCGTCGGCGAACGCCGTGACGAGAGCGGGCGCCTGCGGGCCGTCGAGAACTTCGACATGGTCCGTGCCGAGATCGCGTGCATCGACGGAACGCGCGCCCGACTCGCCGTCAGCCGCGTGGAGCGGCCGGAGGCCGCCCGCATGTCGGTGACGGCATATGGCGACGAGGGGATCGCGCACGTCGATTTCGTGGATGCCGAGCGATGCTGGATCAGACCGCACATCGGCGGCTCCATCGTGCGCTGGGCGGAGGCCGATGGGTTCCGGGCTCAGCTCGCGGCTGCCGCCATCGACCAGATCGCCGATCTCGTGGCGCTGCGGCGGGCGGGGGAGCGACGCGACGACATGCCGGAGCTGGTCGACGGTCACCGGGCCCAACTGCTCATCGATGCGATGGCGCTGTCCATCGCGCGGGGCGGCGCGATCGCGATGGAACCCCATGTCTGACTCCGCCGTGCACGACTCCAACGCTCCTGACGCCACGAACCGAGAGAGGGTATCCATGCTCATCCCTGCCCCTGTCCACGTCACCGCGCATCGAGGGCAGCTGTCCGTCGGCGACGGCGACCGGATCCAGGCGCCGCCGGAACTCGCGGAACAGGTCGACGCCTTCATCGCGGACCTTGTCGCGGATGGCGGCCCTCGACTCGTGCGGGAGGGGTCGGGGCGTGCGCTGTTCACGGTCGACGTCGGCGCACCGATGGATGTCGCCCACACCGTTCCCGCGGCGACGGGCATCGATCCCTCGGGGCGTATCGAGACGGACGCGCGCTATGCGCTGAGCGTCACACCGGAAGGGGTCGTGATCCGTGCGGCCGACGTCGCAGGCGTCTGCCACGCGTTCGCGACCATGCGCCAGCTCTTGGCGGCCGCCCCTCGCGATGCGCAGGGGCGCCGGGGGGTGGCTGGTATCCGTGTCCTCGACGGCCCGAGGCTGTCGTGGCGTGCCTTCCTGCTCGACGTCGCCCGTTGCTACTACACGCTGGAAGACATCTTCGCGATCGTGGACGTCGTCGCGCTCTACAAACTGAACGTGCTGCAGCTTCATCTGGCCGACAACGAGGCATGGCGGGTGGAGGTGCCCGGCTATCCCGCACTGACCGCGGGCACCGACCCCTCGTACACGCGTGCCGAACTGGAGCGGCTGCGCGACTACTGCGCGACTACTGCGCGGCTCGGGGGATCGCTCTCCTTCTCGAGATCGATCTCCCTGGACATTGCGTCGCGCTGCTTCGGGCCTATCCCGAGTGGGGGACGATCGAGAACCGCCAGGGACGACTCGTGGGGCAGGTCGATCCAGACCACCCTCAGTTGTGGGCCTTCATCGAGACCGTGCTGCGGGAGCTGTCCGAGATCGCCCGCACGCCGTACGTCGGATTGTGCTGCGATGAGCGTTCCGTATGGATCCCGCATCGTACGCCTCCTTCGTGCGGCAGGCCGGTCACGTCGCGCGTGCGCGCGGGGTCGAGCTCGTCCTCGCGCAGGAGGCGACCCGCGCCGTCCTCGAGCCCGGGTCGATCGTCGACCTGTGGATCGACTTCGTCGGCCCCGGGGGAGACCTCGAGAAGCTCGAGCGTCTCGCTGCCGAGGGAAAGCCTCTCCCGCACAACATGCCCCCGGCGACGTTGCCGTTCTACCGCATCGCCGCCGACGACGTGGAGCGGGCGGTCGCGCAAGGCTGTCGCGTCGTGCTCGCACCCACGCACGTGGCCTATCTGGACACGCCATATGCCGATGCCTCTCTGGACGTCGCCCAGGAGGGCCGCCGGCGCTCGCTCGGTCTGCCGGTCTACTCGCCGCCCTCGGTACGCGAGTTCTACGAGTGGGAGCCGGACACCGTCGTCCCCGGGCTCGACGCGACCAGCATCGCCGGAGCGAAGGCTGCCATGTGGGCCGACACCGTGACGGACATCGAGACCATGCACCTTCTCTGCGTCACCCGGATCCCTGGGTTCGCGGAACGGGCGTGGTCGCCTCGGGGACAAGGCGCCTGGGAGGAGTTCGCTCCTCGGCTGGGTGCGCAAAGCCGCGTCTGGGAGCGGCGTGGACTCGCGTACTTCCGGGCGGCGAGCGTGCCCTGGGAGACGCGATCCGGGCGGACCCGGCCGGAGAAGACCTCGCCGCCGCCGACGAAGACGGTCACCGCGAAAAAGGAGACGAAGCGATGTTCCACAGTCCGTACCCCGACCTCGAGATCCCGGATCTCAGTGTCTACGACTACCTGTTCGCCGACCTGACGGACAAGGAGCTGGGTAGAGTCGCCCTGATCGACGCCGCCACCGGCGCCGAGACGACCTATGGCGCCCTCCGTGCGCAGGTGGACGCGTTCGCGGGTGCCCTCGCCGCGAGGGGAGTGGGCACGGCGACGGTCGTCGCGATGCTGTGCCCGAACACTCCCGCGTTCGCGACGGTGTTTCACGGCACCCTCCGTCTGGGAGCGACCGTCACCACGATCAACTCCCTGTACACCCCCGGCGAGATCGAGAAGCAACTGTCCGATGCCGGGGCGACCTGGCTGATAACGGTCGGAGCGCTTCTCCCGCAGGCGGAGGTGGCTGCGCAGGCCGTAGGGATCCCTCCCGAGCGGGTTGTCGTGCTCGACGGCGCCCCTGGCCATCCGGACCTTCGCGGGTTGCTCTCCGAGAACGCCGCCCCGCCGGTCGTCGCATTCGACCCCGCCACCCATGTCGCCGTCCTTCCCTACTCCTCCGGGACCACCGGGGTGCCGAAGGGCGTCATGCTCAGCCATCGCAACCTCGTCGCGAACGTCGAACAGTGTCAGCCCGGCACCACCCTGCGGGGGACGGATCGTGTGCTGGCGGTTCTCCCGTTCTTCCACATCTACGGGATGACCGTGCTCCTGAACCTCGCACTCCGGCTGAGGGCGAGCCTGGTGACGATGCCGAGGTTCGACCTCGTCGACTTCCTCACCGGCATCCAGCGGCACGGCTGCACATACCTCTGCATCGCGCCGCCGATCGCGGTCGCGCTCGCGAAGCATCCGATCGTCGACGAGTTCGACACCTCCACGGTGCGGACCGTCTTCTCCGGGGCCGCGCCCTTGGACGGCGAGACGGCAGAGCTCGTCGGGCGTCGGATCAACGCGCGTGTCTATCAGGGATACGGGATGAGCGAGCTCAGCCCCGCCTCGCACACGATCCCCCCGGAGCCCGAGGGCATCCCCGTCAGCTCGGTCGGCTACGCGCTGCCGAACATCGTCTGCAAGCTCGTCGACACCGAGACGGGAGAGGAGATCACCGAGTTCGACTCGGACGGGCAGACCCGTCCCGGGGAGCTCTGGGTCAAAGGGCCGAACGTCATGCTCGGCTATCTGAACCGTCCTGACGCCACCGCAGAGACGATCGATGCGGACGGCTTCCTCCACACGGGGGACGTGGCGACTCACAGCCGGGAAGGCTGGTTCACGATCGTCGACCGGGTCAAGGAGCTCATCAAGTACAAGGGCTACCAGATCGCTCCGGCCGAACTCGAGGCATTGTTGCTGAGCCATCCCCGGATCCTGGATGCCGCTGTCGTCGGCGTGCTCGACGCGGAGAAACAGGAGATCCCCAAGGCGTTCATCGTCGCCGCGCCGGACGCCGCGCTCACCGCGGAGGATGTCATGGCGTTCGTCGCGCAGAACCTGGCCCCGCACAAGAAGGTGCGCCAGGTCGAGTTCATCGACTCGGTCCCGAAGTCGAGCGCAGGAAAGATCCTCCGCAAGGATCTACGCAACCGCCAGATCGTGGACTCCTGACCGTGAACGTGCATCCGACAGAGCCCTTGACTGCTCTCCGCGCCCATCTCGACTCCCCACCCCGGCGGATCTCCGCAGGGCTCGGGTTCGACGGCTTCATCGACACGATCTACCGGGTCGAGCGCGGCGGCGGCGAGTGGTACGAGAACAGCAAGGACCTCGCAGCCTTCCTCGCATCCGCTTCGGGACAGAACCACTCCCTCGGGCTCACGTTCGTGGCCCGGAAGCTGGGAGGCAACATGCCGCTCTTCGCCTGTGCGCTCGCGCACCTCGGCGCCGATGTCACCGGTGTGGGGATGGTGGGGGCCGGGAAACCCCATCCGATCTTCGCCGCCGAGCCCGGCGTGCGTTGGGTGGGATACGAGGAACCCGTCGAGACCATCGCGCTCGAGTTCGAGAGCGGGAAGCTGTTCCTCGCCGACACCGAGGTGCTCGAGAAGGTCGGCTGGGAGGCGGTCGCCGATCGCGTCGATGCGGCCACCGTGCGTGCCGCTTTCGCGGGGAAGGACATCGTGGCCCTCACCAACTGGGGCGAGATGCGCCATGCCACCGAGATCTGGCGGGCGCTCATCGACGAGGTCCTCCGTGTGCCCGGTGCCGCTCCGAAGCTGCTGGTGGTCGACCTCGCCGACGGAACGCGTCGTTCGCAAGCCGAGACCGACGAACTCTTCGTTCTCCTCGCCGAGGCGGCTCGCACCGCGCGGGTGGCGCTCATCCTGAACGAAGGCGAGGCCAGGCTCGTCCATCAACGCTCTGGCGCGAGCGGAGACTCGGACGTGGGTTCCCTCGACATCCTCGGCGAAGGGCTGCTTGCGCGGCTCGGTGTCCACGAGATCGTGATTCGCAACGCGTGGGCCAGCGCCGCATGGTCCCGGGACCGGGGCAGCGCCAGGATGCCGACCCTGCATACGGCGAGCCCTGTCGTCCGCACCGGGGCGGGGGACAACTTCAACGCAGGGTACGCGTTCGCCCGCGCACAAAGCTGGGACGTGGACGCTGCACTGGCGTTGGGTGTCTCGACCGCCGGGGCGTATGTGCGAACGGGAGCGAGCTCTTCGTTGGAGGATGTCATCCGGCTTCTCCGCGGAGAGCGCGTCGTGCGAACCTGACGTCCAGGGCGAGGGTTCTCACATCGTGGAGGATGTGTCCCGCGCGCCGTCTAGCTGTTCGCCCGTTCAGGGCCGGGCGCCGTCGACCGCGTCAATGGGGTTGCTCATCCCGCCGGCGATGGCCGTGGCGCTCAGCGGGCGGTCGAACAGGAGGAGATGGGTCCTCGGGTCTAGACGCTCATGCCGGAACGAAGAGGGCGACGGTGTCCGCCACGAGGGCGGGGCGGGGGCACTCGGCGATCTCGATCGTCGTGGTGAGCGAGGTCCGAACCCCCTGCATTGTCGGTATCGCCGCCGTCACCTCGGTGGTTGCGCGCACCTGGGCACCACGGCGTACGGGCTCGAGGAAGCGGACGCGATCGAGGCCGTAGTTGACGGCCATCGCGATGCCGCCGACCGTGAGGAGCCCCTCGGTGAGACGCGGCAGCAGAGAGAGCGTCAGGTATCCGTGCGCGATCGTCGCGTCGAACGGGCCGGCGGTCGCGCGGGCCTCGTCGAGGTGGATCCACTGCCAGTCCTCTGTCGCATCGGCGAACGAACGGATCCGGTCTTGCTCGATGGGCAACCATTCGCCCGTGGCGCGCTCGCCCACCTTCTCCACGAGCGTCAAGGGGGATTCCACGGAGATGGTCATGCGCGGGGGCCGCCCGCGACGTAGAGCACCTGGCCGGAGACGAAGCCCGCTTCCGGCGAGCAGAAGAGCGAGACGGCCGCAGCGACGTCCTCCGGCTGACCCGGTCGTCCGACCGGGATCTCTGCGCCGTCACCCGCACACCACGGCGCACCGCCTCGATGATGCTGGCGCGCGTCGCCGCGTGGGAGCCACGGCGCCCGGTGATCGCGTCGTGCTCGCCCGGATCGTCGCTGTAGTACGAGGCGGCGAGGCTCACCTGCGGGTGTTCGAAGGGAGCCCAGTGCACCTCGCGCACGCGCACCAGGTTGGAGTAGACGCGCACGCGCAGGCCGGCTCGCACCGCGTGTTCCACGAGGCCGGTGAAGTCCGGATGCAGGGTGGGCTCCCCTCCTATCAGCTGCACCGTCGTCGTGCCGAGGGCGGCGGCCTGGTCGATGACCCGGTGCCAGTCCTCTCCGGTCATGCTGCCGTGGCCGCGTGCCGGCCCGGCTTGGGCGTAGCAGTGCCGGGCAGGTGAGCTGGCACCGGGCGGTGAGCTCCAACGACAGGAACCGCAGAGCAGTGGGGGCCTCCGGAGCGATCGTCATAACGCGATGGTAGGCGCCGGCCCGGACAACCCGGCTGTTTTCGGCCCTACTTGGCGTTCGGCAGCGCGGCGGCCCTGCGCGGACCGGATCGGCGGCGGCATTGAGGTCACCCTCGTACGGCAGTGGAGACCGTGGATCCTCTGGCCTGGGTCGGTGGAAACCGGGCGGCGCCCGTCGGCTTGTGGCCGGGATGCTGCGGGGGTGTCGACGACAGCTCTCGAAGCCGTCCGGGCAGCGCTGCGCGCCCACACCCCTTCCGCCGTGTTGGGGCAGCTAGGCAGTGACTGGATGCCAAGGCGATCCCGTACAAGCTGTCAGAGGCGCCCTCGGCGAGGTCGCTCCAAGCGCGTAGGCGAGACTGGACCTGCCCGGCGGCGCGACGACGTCCGGCCGATGCCGCCGCCGGTCCCCTCCTCCCGCACCGCTCCACGGCCCGAAGGGTCCTTCCTCCCCGGGAACGCTGGTGCCGAGCAGGACACCGCCCTTGGTGCGGTGTGGCGGCAAGGGAATCACGAAGCGGCATTCCCGCGCATCGCGCCGCCGCGCGAGCGGAAGGTGACCCCGACGTCTTCGAGCAGGCGGTGCCCGCCGCCGTAGGAGCGGCCCGTCTGGGGTGTCCGACGGCGGTGGCCGCAGGCCGGCTCATACCCGGCCTGCGGCCTGCGGGGATCAGACGTTTCGCCGCATGTGGAGTTTTCCGTTCCTCAGCGCCTTCTTGCAGCGAGCGCAGGCTGCGTCGCCTGCGCCCCAGAGGGTCCATGCCGTGATCTGCGCACCGATCTTGCGGCCGACCTCGTTGTTGAGGTCGTCGACGCGGGAGTCTTCCTTCTTCTTCTTGTCCTTGGAATTCTTGTGCTTCTTCTCGTGGGCGTCACCGAACGCCTTGGCGACCCAATCGCCGAGATCCCAGGTGAGTATCGCCTGCCAGAGGCAGTGACGGTAGGCGTTCTGCTTGTTCGAGTTCTTGTATGTCCTCTTGGCCGTCCACGCGACCCAGGCGGAGTGCTGGGCGACACTGCCACACAGCCACCAGTACTTGACGCAGGCCTCGCCCTCGTGCCAGATGTCATTGATGCTGAACTGTCCTGTGGTGTCCGAACAACCTACCGGATCTCCTGAACAGTAGTCGTAGGCATTGGAGTTGCCCCCGTCCACGGGGTCGACCGAGGCGAAGCGTCCCGTAGCCGGATTGTAGAGGCGTGCTCCCATGAGCGTCAGGCCACTGACGGTTTCGGCCGACCGCTGCTCCTTGCCGAGCCAGCCGTAGCGGGCCGGTGAACCGCCCGCGCGGGGGTTGCCGTACTCGTCCGTGTCCAGTGCTTCCGGAGCCCGCCCGGCGGTCAGCGGGAGGTTCAGTGCGATGTCGCCGTGGATGGTGGTGAGGTGGAGCACGACGTCACCGGTCCGACCCGTGCTCGCGGCGAGCGCACCGGTCGGGGAGTCCACATAGCGGGTCACCGCGCCGGCCGCATTCTCGGTGATCCACCGGGGACTGTCCGAGTCACCGCTGTAGTGGTTGACGCGGGCCGCCGTCTGGCTCCATGTGCTGCCGCCGCCGGTCTCACGCGTCCAGGACCGGAACCGGTGCGCGGCGTCCAGCTTCCAGGTCTGGCGCTCGGATCCCTTGGTCTCCTGGTGGACCCTGTCGTTCGCGTAGTAGCCGAGCGTGGTGCCGCCCGGCAGTGTCGTGGTCCGGCCGAGCGCGTCGTAGGCGTAGCCCGTCGAAACGATCCGGTCGGCGCTGTCGTAGGAGGAGGACTGGGTGGTGCCGCCCGTCGTGGGGCAGTCGATCCCGGCTTCGGCGGACGCGGTGGTGAGGGCGGTGCGGTTGGCCCGGGGGCTGAAGGTGTAGGAACGGCGCGTGCACACTGTGTCGGCGGTGTCCTCGACTATGGCCATGCGCCCCAGTGCGTCGTACGTGTACGCCTGCTCCGACCAGCCGGTGTGGCTGGCGGCCTGGCCGTGGGACGTCATGGTGACCGAGTCCGAGTAGAGGACCGTGCCGTCGCTGTCCCGGGTGTAGGTCCTGCCGGTCTGCGCACCGGACGCGTCCTCGGTGACCTCCAGCGAGTATCCGCCCGGCAGTTGCTCGCTGCGGACCGAACCGTCCGGCGTGTACGCCGTGGAGAAGGTTCCGGCCACCGAGTCGACGACCTTGGTCGCCAGACCGCGCGGCTCCAGGGTGTGGTCGTAGGTGTACATCTGGGTGCTGGGCACATTGTCGCTGACCTGGACGGGGCGGTTCAGCCGGTCGTAGGTGACGCTGGTGACGCCGCCGTCCGCGTCCGTGTACTCGGTCTGACGGCCGAGCTCGTCGTAGGTCTTCGTGATGGTCCCGCCGGTGGGGGAGACCGACCGGGAGGGCCGTCCGGTCGCGGCGTCGTACTCGGTGGTCGACTCGGGGACCGCCTGTCCGGGGCCCGACACCGTCGCCGTGGTCGGCCGTCCTGCCTGGTCGCGTGTTGTGGTGAGGGTACGGGTGCTGCCGTTGGCGGTCTCGGTGACCGCTGCCTCGTTGCCCCACCAGTCGTAGGTGACGGAACGTGTCACGCGCTCCGACGGGTTGGCGCCGCCGCCCGTGATTGCGCCGCCCGGTCCGGTGGAGCAGACCAGGCCGGTCCACTCGGGCCGGCCCTGGCAGGTGCCCGTGCCGGTCGCCGACCAGTAGGTGGTCACCGTGGTCGCGGCGTCGGTGCCGGTACCGCCGGGGAGTATGTTCTTGATCTCCCTGCCCTCGGCGTCGTACTGGGTCTCCGTGGTGACGGCCAGCCCGCCGGGGTCCCGGATCTCCTTGACCGGCAGGCCCTTGCCCCAGTCGTACTGTGTCTCGCTCACCCGGGTTTCGGCGAACACGTCGGGGTGTTCGCGTACCTGGGCACCGGAGGTCGTCTTCGTGACCTGGTCGGAGACGCTTGCCGAGCCGTCGGTCGGACGGCCGGTGTCGTACTCGGCCTTGGTCCAGGCGCGTGCGGTGACCGACGTCCCCTCCGCCACGAGCACGGTGGAGCCGCTCTGCAGGTTCTTCGTCAGCGTGATCCGGCGCAACGGGCCGAAGCCTTCCAGCTCCCGGGTGCCCGTGGTGTCGTAGACCGTTCGGGTGGAGAGGAGTTCGGCCCGCTCGGCGCCGGTCAGCTGACCGATGCCGAGTTCGGCCTGAGTCGACTGGGCGTCGGCGGAGATGTTCAGGGCGATGGCCCGGTTGGCGGCGCTGAGCTGTCGTACGGTGTTGCCGTGCCGGTCGTACTCCACCGAGCTGATGTGACCGCCCGGTTCAGCCATATTCACCCTGCGGGCGGACGCGTCGAGATAGTGCACGGTGGCGCGCCCATAGGCGCCGACGGCGAGCGAGCCGCCGTTGTGGCCGGAGGGGACCGAGTCCGGGGGGAAGACCGCGGTGGCGTCGGTCGGCAGACCGGTCTGCCCCCACGTCCTGACGTCGGAAGCGCCGAGTCCGTAGGGTGCCGACGTGCCGCTCAGGGGCACTCCGTAGACGACGGAGGTGACGGCCTCGCCGTCGAGGGTGCCGCTTGTGCCCGTCGCGAGGGCCGGGCGGGAGGCGTTCAGCAGCATGCCGTCGGCGGCGATGCCGCCGGTGCCCGCGTTCCCGTAGGTGAAGGTCCAGGGCAGCTCGCCGGGCGGGGTGATCTCGGTGACCCGGCCGGCCGCGTCGTACACGTACCGTGTGACGACCGAGGGCGTGATCTGGGGGTGCCAGGTCCGGGTCAGCCGACCGTCGGAATCGTACTGGTACATCTGCACGGATCTGGATGTCGCAGCCGTGGCACCGGGCTCCGTGGACCAGAGCCGGATCTCCTTCACCCGGCCCGCGTAGTCTCCGTTCGTCCCGGACGTGGCGGTTGTGGTGGTCGCGTAGACGAACTGGAGGGCACGGCAGCCCTTGGTGGAGGGGGCCGTCGCGCACTGGGTCGCCGTGGCCGCGCTGGTGGGGGCGATGATGCGCTGGGGCCGGGCGAGCCGGTCGCCGCCGACCGTGACCGTCTCGGAGACCACGGTCGTCGTGGAATTGTCCAGGCCCTCGAAGAGGGTGGCCGAGACCTGCCAGGTGACCGCGTTCGCGTCCGGCTTGGTGAAGTGGACCACCGCGCCGTCCACGGAGGTCAGGGTGAACGACGTGGTCGGTGTGCCCGTGAGGGTGAGGACCTCGGCTCCGGGCTCGGGGATCCAGCGGTTCTGTGCGGCGTTCGCGGTGAAGTAGGTCTCCGAGCCGTCGGTTTCGACGACCGCGACCGCGGTGTCGGAGGTCCGGCGGATGTGGGAGTAGTCGGAGTCGGTCGTCTCGGCGGTCACACCGGAGTGCCATTGGGGTCCGAAGATCGGGGCCTGGTTGTCGTCCGCGCCGGCCTGCGGGTTGCGGGAGGAGGCTGTACGGGTCACGGACATGCCGTAGGAGGACACGTCGGTCTGGGCCAGGGTGTAGTCACCGGTGAGCAGGTTGAGTGCGCCGGGACCCACGGGAGCGGTGGCGGCGCCGTCCGCGTTCCGGTTGACGATGACGCTCAGCGGCTCGGTGCTGCCCGAGACACCGCCGGTACCGGTGAAGTCGGCCTTGATCTCCACGGTGCCGTCCGCCCCGACGCTCGTCGCGGCGTCCCACACCAAAGGCGCGTTCCTGCCTCCGGTCAGCGCCACGGGCCAGGCGGAGAGAGGCGTACCGGATGCGGTCACCTGGGCGGGCGGGATCACGGTCCAGGGATCGGCCTCCGAGCGCCGCCAGGAGAAGGAGGCGGAGTCGTACTTGCTCGCGTCGGCCTCGGCGACCAGGGGCAGCCTGCGCGCCGTCCGCTCGTTCTCCAGCGGCTGGAGGAAGCCCCCGGGGCCCGCGTGGAAGGTGTACTCGATGGGCTCGGACTTGTTGTCGGCCTTGTCGACGGTGCGCACTTCGAGGCTCTGCGTACCGTCCGTCTCCGGGGTGACGGAGATGTTCTTGGCTCCCGGGGCACCGCCGGTCGTGGCCTTCGTCCAGGTCACACCGTCGAGCGACCACTCAAGCCAGTTGTGGTCGGCCGCGGGCGGGGTCACGGTGAAGACTCCGGCCTGTCCGGCGCCCTTGACCCACTGCCCGGTCGGATAGTCGGTTGAGGTGATCCCCGCCGGGACCGCGGGCCTCGTGGTGTCGACCGTGAAGGTCTTCCACGCCGACCAGCCTGTGTTGTAGTGCGCTCCGTCGTACGGGCTGGTACGGAACTTGTACGTTTTGCCGTTGGTCAGCACTCCCGCGGGGACGGTGACCGAGGCGGTCTTCCCGGAGGGCACGAACGGCGAGACGAGGACGCTGCCGACCTGGGTGTTGGTGACGGAGTCGAAGATCTGGAAGGTGCCGTTGACCTTGTCGCCGTTGGCGTCGACGAAGGTGTCGCGAAGCACCGGCTGGAGAGTGTTGACCGTGTACGCGCCACCAGAGGAGAAGTACGGCGGTCCGGCTTCCTGCTTGGTGCCCGTACGGGGGCGGTAGTTGTACGTGACGACCAGCTTCGGGGGGTTGGATGCGGCGTTGGCGGAGTTGACCCGCTTCCACTGCGCCGTGACCGTCTCGCTGGTGGCGCGCAGGCCCATGTGGCCGCGTGTCACATTCGCGGACGACCACTCCTGTACCAGGGTGGAGACATCGGCGTTGATCCAGCCGTCGGGGGCCGAGGTGCAGGCGGCATTGCCCCGGGTCTCGGTGGAGGTGGCCTTCTCCGCCGTCCACGCCGGCTGCGCGGTCCACCGCGAAGCGGTGGAAGCCGCTCCTGCCGACCAGACCTCCCACGGCTGGGCCGTGCAGGCCGTGTTGCCGGAGTGGAAGTTCCACAGGGACAGTTTCGCTTCGGTGATCAGCGCGTTCTGGATCGGCTCGGTGTTCCACGAGATGAACGAACGGGCCGTTCGGGGTGTTCCGTTCGGGTTGGTCGTCCCGGGATTTCCGAGGTCCAGCTCGGTGTCGGCGGACCAGTCGACGGTCTCGCCCTGCTGGACGTAGGTGTCGAAGACGTTCCCCAGGGCCGAGGTGGAGGGATCCACTGTGACCGGGTACTTCGTCTTCGGGTCCGCGAGGAACTTCGCGTCCGGGGTGACGACCAGGTCGACGCCGCCAGGTCTTTCGACTGCCTTCATCGCGACCGGGACGCGGCGGGTGTGCTCACCGGAGACCGGGTCGACAGTGGAGTCCCACATCACCGGCGCGGGCATCACGGCCCTGGTCTTGTTCTCCTTGTCGGTGAACCGCACGCTGCCGTCGGGGAGCTGCCTGACTCTCAGGCCTTCAGCCCTCAGCGGCAGGGTGTAGGTGTACCCGGCCGTCGCCGGGCGCTGCCTGATCTCGACGAACTGCTCGAACCCGGTACGGGTCGCCTCCACGACCACATCCGCGCCCGGCACCGCGTTCGCGTACTCGGCGCGGGTGCCCGACAGTTTCGGCGCGGGCAGACCGCCCTTCCACTGCAGCGTGATCCGCTGGTCGCCCTCGCCGAGGGTGACCAGGTCGGTCGCCTTGGCAGCGGCCGCGGCCGCCATCGAACGGGCCGGAGTCCCGGCCTTCCCGGCCAGTCGCAGACCCCGGGGGTGGGCCCTCGGCGCCACCGCGCCACCGGCGGCCTTCACCAGGTCCAGATCGACCTCACGCCAGTCGCCGGAGCCCTTGTCCGCGAACCGGACCGGACCGGCGACGAGTTCCGTGGTGAGGGAGCCGTCCTTGTTCGCCCATGTCGTCGACGTCTCCGTACGCTCCGAGACCGCCTCCACGCGTTTACCCGACAACCGGGCAGCCACCCGCGCGGACGCGACGTCCGCCGCCGATTCGACGGTCGCAGCCCGCTTCTGCGGCGGTGCGACGTCCGCCGCCTTGGCGGCCGCGGCGGAGGCGCCGTCCAGCAATGCGGCGGCCAGGGCCAGAGACAGACTCCCCGCCAACAAGCGAGTGCATATCCCCGACCAGGGACGTCTGCGCTCTTTGGGCGCAGGATCCTGAATCACCATGATTCTCCAACCTGTTCACTCTGCCGGTCACCACGGTTGATCGTGATGCCGTTATGGAGGTACAAAAGGGTTAAAAGACGGCATGAGTCGGTGAATTGGCCAAAGAGAGCGACCGGAGC
Organism: Streptomyces sp. NPDC004838; assembly: GCF_053600955.1. Taxonomy (NCBI): domain Bacteria; kingdom Bacillati; phylum Actinomycetota; class Actinomycetes; order Kitasatosporales; family Streptomycetaceae; genus Streptomyces; species Streptomyces sp. NPDC004838. The sequence goes on from NZ_JBSGAW010000027.1 coordinate 94,969, forward strand.
TGGCTGATCTCCGTGCTTTTTGCCGTAGCGCACGGACTTCTGTAGACCGGCCGCCAGCCTCGCGTCGAATCCCTATGTCCGCTTCCTGGCCGCTCTGTCGAGAGGGCTCGGCTCTATCGACACTTGTCGCCCTCGTGGAGAAGGACGGAACCGATAGGGGGAGACATCGATATATCTGGAGGTGGTCCGTCCTGGCCACGGGCCGGGTGGGCAGGACCGCTCGTTTCCGGGGGCGACACCGGCACGGCGTCGGGCGCCCTGGGCAGAGGGACACCGCCGCGGAGGTTGCACAGGAACTCCGAGCCGGCAGTCATCCGGTCCGGGAACGACCAGGCATTGTCGGCTGTGTCGAGGAAGGTTCAGGACGTGAAGCCGGTCGGCGAAACCGGCACCGGTGCGGAAGCCCGAGGCGGCGTTCCTTATGGCACCCGCGATGGGCGGCCCCTCCGCTCCGGCTGGGGGGACAGGGACGAATGGGTGGCGGGGGGCGCATGAGCAGACGGTGACGCTCTGGGAGCCCAGGGACCAGTTGTCCTTCACCACGCAGACCTGCATGGGGTACCCGGTGCCCTCGGTCAGGTCTCCCGATACGGGGTCGGCGTACGGGAAGTTCTGTCCCCGGGCCGCCGCGATTCGGCCCAGGTTGAAGAACGCCGCGCTGGCGTACCGTCGGCCGGCATGTCCGATACCTCTAGGCCCCCCGGGGGGCCCGGCGCCACAGCCGGGACCGGCCGGGTATCCGCTCCGACTCTCGTTGCAGATGTGGCAACCGGTCGCATTTGCTGAGAAGTAGACGAAACGGAAGCTGTCCTCGGCGGCGGTCTGCCCCGGTCACGATGGCGGTGGCTGCGAGCACCAGGCTCCCGGCGGCCGTCGCGAGGACTGTCCTTAAAGCGGCGACGTCGGCGGATGGCGGGCACAAGGTTGGACATTGCGATGGCTGCGCCGATCACGGTCGTCGGCTTTCCTGAAGCTCTTCACGGACTCTCCGGGTTGTCACGCAGGGGTGGTTTGCACAAGGTCCTACAGGAAGCCCGGGACGTCCAGAGGAGTCTGCTTCTGTGACGCTGGATGAACATCTCTGGTGGCGCTGAGGAGTAACTGCTGGGTCGCCGCCGGCTGCACGAGTGTCACCCGCCTCTACCGCGAGTTCCTTGCCGCGAATGCTCCGGTGACCTATGGCATGGTCCGCGCCTCCATCGCCCCCCTCGCGCCATCCCACCACATGCACCGCCCCCGCCTCCGACAGTGCGGCAGGTGACCGGCTGACTCAGCGCATCGTTGCGTGAGGTTCTCGAGGATCTCGCGCAGCCACGGGCTGCGGACGGCTGGCAGCCGCACCAGGGTGGGGTCTGTCCAATCAACGGGTCTGGCCCGTAGTCGGTGGTGACGGTGGGTAGCCGTCAGTGCAGGAGGATGCGGTGGCGGAGGAGATTGAATCCGGCGCGGCCGTGCATCTGTCTCATGATCTGTTTCGTTCGGGTGTTGACGCCTTCGGTGCGGCCGTTGTGGTAGGGCAGGGTGAGGCCGGTGTCAACGGCTGAGCGGTCGGGTTCGAGGCCGTTGGTGAAACTGTGCAGGTGAGGCAGGGCCGCGGCGCGGGTGGTGGTGATCCACTCGGTGAGCTTCAGATCGTTGCCCTGGGATGGTGTGAGCAGGGCGGCGAAGCCGCGCACGAGGTCGGCGGGTGCGGTCGTCTCCGGGCAGGCCGCGGTGATCTTCTCCAGCAGGGTGGCTTCCTTCGGGCGCAGTTTCTCCGGATCGGTGAGGAGGAGCCGCGCGGTGCGGCGTGGGGTGGTGACGGGCCGGTCGCCGTCGGCGCGGCCCTGGTTGAGGTATTTGTGCAGGCCGTTGAGGCTGCCGGTGTAGCCGAGTTCCTTGATCTCGCGGAAGAGGTGGGGGGCGGGGACACCCGGCTCCTCGGTCCGGCGATGGCGCAGGTGTTGGCGGTAGGGGTCGACGAGGGTGGGCCGGTAGGCCGGCGCGATGCGCAGGCCGGTGGGCTCGGGCATGCGGGCGTAGCGTTTGACCGTGTTCAGCGCGACACCGAGACGGCGGGAGCAGTCGAGCAGGCCGATGCCCTGGCCGAGCAGGGTGTGGACCTTGTTCCAGCGTTCACGGGTGGTCTGTTCGCGTATGCCGCCGGGCAGCGGGGGGTTGAGGACGACGGCCCAGCAGCCGGCGTGGGCGCGGACTTCGGGCTGGACCTTGTCGCACACGTTGCGCCACAGGTGCCAGCGGTCGCTGACCCGCACCGCGTTGGGCAGGGCGCGGCGGACAGCCTCGGCATAAGCAGCCGAGCCGTCCCGGTATACGACCTCGATGCCGGGATGCTGGCGCAGCCAGGCTTCCAGGGGGTCGGCGTCCCGGCCGGGCAGGACCTCGATGCGCTGGCCGGTGACGGCATCGGTAATGATCGTGGCGTAGCGGTGACGGCGCCGCAGCGCGAAATCGTCCACGCCGATCACCCGCGGGACCGGCGCCTCGGGCACTGGCAGACACCACAGCCACCTCAGCACGGTACTGCGGGAGACCGGCATGGCCAGCAGGTTGGCCAGACCGGCGGCCGCCCGTCCGCATAACTCCCGCGCCACCTCGGCTATGTGCCCGGCCAGCCGCACCATCCTGCGCTGATGACGCTCCAGCAGCCCGGCAACCTGCTCACGGAAGGTCTGCCGCGCACAGCCCGGCACCGGACAGACCAGCCGCCGCACCCGCAGCCGGTCGACGACCTGCCGGCCGTCGACCGGCACGTCCGCCACCGTCCGGCCGTGATACCCGTGCACCTTCATCGTCGGCATCCCGCACACCGGACACGGCACCGCGACACCCCGGGTACGGGCCGTGACCACGACCGCGTCCCCGCCGTCCGTCACCCCCTCGACCACCACCCCCGGCAGGCCAGAAAACACCGTCGCGACAAGCGAGTTGACATCCATCACAAGATCATGATCCCCGATGGCTACCCACCGTCACCACCGACTACGGGCCAGAGCCGTTGATTGGACAGACCCCAAGAACGAGGCCAAATCCTCGTAATGATCCAGCGTTACGAACCCGACTGACGCCATGCCCAGAGCAGGGCCTCAGCCGGGGTTTCGCTGAAGCGTTGTTTTCGGCGGCGGCGAGGGAGGCGAGCAGGCGCAGGCCCTCTTCGGAGGGAGAGCCGGGTTCGGCGGTCAGGTCGAGGGATTCGTAGGCAGGGTTGAGTTCGCCGATGTCGGGGTGGTGGAACCGTTTGGTGCCGGTGCCGGTGCCGGTGCCGGTGCCGGTGCCGTGGCGGCGGACGTTGTGCGCGCCCCAGCGGGTGCGGAACTCCTCGGAACGGGTCGACAGCTCTCCGACGAGGTCGTGCAGACCCTTGTCGTACGGGTTGCGGCCTGCCTGCGCGTTCAGGATGGCCACGGCCACGTCGGCGAACAGCTCCCAGTCGGGGCAGAAGCGGCGTGAGGCCGGGGCGAGGTACTGGAACCGCGCCAGGTTGTGCTGGTCGCCCGCCACTACAAAGCCATGGTCACCCTCGCCTGCGGATTCGTCGACGGGAGCCTCTGTGGGAGAAGGCGTCGGACTGTCCGACTGACAGCTGACCTCAGCCGTCCGCCCTCCCCGCCGCGCGCAGCACCCGTTGCTCCGCGACGTCGACGTCGAAGCGTCCCGCCCGGTCACCGTCGCGGTTGCGTACGGCGACACGGACCAAGGCCAGGTAGTACACGGCCGGGGCACACGGCGTCCACGTGTCGACGTGCTTGTTCAGCAGGAACGAAAGTACGGAATCGGGGTCGGCAGGCACGAAGTCGTATTCGTCGTGCACCCACTTGTCTTCGATTCCGCGGGCCCATCGCTGGCGCAGTGCCCGCTCGTCCAGGTCGTGGAGTTCCGCACTGAAGAACGCCGCCCACTGGTTGTTCCGGAGGTCCAGGCCGAAGCCGAGAAGTTCGAGGTCGAGGCTGTCCGCCGCCTGAATCGCCAGTTGCTCGCGCAGGGCGCGCCGGGCCGCGGCGTGCAAGCTGATCCGCCTGTCTGGCCCGAGGTCATCGTTGACCGCCATGCCCACGTTCGCCGAAGAGTTCCAGCGTGAGCGGTTCGGTCCCGCGACCCTGCCGCTGCGGTGCGAGAACAACATCTTGCCGTCCCTGCGGGTCCGCACGGCCACGTGAACCCCGAAGCTGCAGGACATGAACGACGGGGCCTGGACGGGGTCCCGGTTTTCCAGGTACTGCTGGCGCAGAGTCAGCCCGTTCGTCTGTGGGCGGTCGAGGTTGAGGGACGTGGTCAGGAAGTCGAAGTAGTCGGCATCCCGTAGCGAGAGGGTGACGATCGGCGAATCGCCGATGTGCGTGCGGGACACGGTCAGTCCATCGACGGCGAAGCGGCGGGAGTTCCAGCTGTATGGTCGGCCCGCCGCCTCCTTGCGTCGTTCTTCGTCCTCGATCGTCCGCCGCCAGCCTGCGATCTCCTCGGGGAACGTCACGGGCTCCGGGGTGTAGCGGATACGGACGTTCTCCTCCTTGATGGAGCGGGTTCCGTCACCTTCGTAGATGTGGCAGTCGGTCGGATGGCTGAACAGCGTGAAGGAGTCACGCCACCCCGCGCGGGTCCCGCTGTCGTGCACCGGCCGGGTGAGCCAGGACAACGCCGCAGGCGGCGCCGCCGGGCGCGCGGAAGCCGGCAACGCCCGGATCGCGCGTACCAGTTGCCGAAGACTCTCCTCGTACTCATCCGGCGTCATCCCTCTACGGAAGTCGAAGTACCGCCGTTCGGCGATGGAAGAGGGGACTTTCGTCACACCCCCCCAGAGCACCGGGAACACTCGCGTGCGGCCGTCCGCGGTGGCCGCCTCGAACTCCCTGTTGGCCCACTCGGAAGTGAGCCACCCCGGACTCACCACGGCCACCATCGCGTCGGCCTTCGCCAGCCCGTCCCGCAAGCCTGCGGCCACATCCTGTCCAGGGGACAGCTCCCAGCGGTCGAGCCACACCCCAAGCCCTCGCCGCTGAAGATCTTCGGCCAACGTGACCGCCCATTGCCCGTCCTCATGCGCGTACGAGACGAACACGTCGTAGCGCTCCGGGTTCGGGAAGAACGGCTGCTCTGCCGCACCCGATGTGGAGAGAAAAACCTCCCCGCCCGCTCCGCCATACCGTGAGCCGAGGAACTCCGACATTCTTCGCCGCACCTCCCTCAGATCGATGAAGCGACCACTGCCGACGGTCACGGGAACGGACAATGCGTGAGCCAGCGCCTCGATGAACCGGCTTCCCTCCTCCGACTCGTACCTGACGGAAACGCTGAGCACTGACAGCTCGACCCCGGGCCGAGAGGAACGGACGAGCCGCCGAAAGGCGTCGTCTCCGGCGACATCCGGATCGCCGACACACGTGTCCATGAGGAGCAGCAGATGCCCGACTCCGCTGCGGAGCAGGCCCTCGAACGCCGCCTCGGGGATCAAGGTGGTGCGCGCGTCCCGTCGCACGCTGTCGGAGACCAGCAAACGCAGTTGCCCGCCCACACGCTCGGCGATTCCGGCGAAGTACACGACGACCACGTCGGCGGGACCCAGTGAGGCGTCGACAACCCATTCACGCAGGCCCTGCACCAGTTCGGCGCGTTTCGGATCGGCGGCCAGTTCGAGCAGTACGTGCGTGTAGCCAAGCCTCTCGAAGATGTCGTGCACACGCGCGATGCCCGGCCGCACGCCAGGGAGGTCACCCAGCGACGGGTCCCCATGACGCGAGACACCGATGGTGACGAGGAAGCGGCGTCCCTCCGTGTCCGAGCCAGGCGGGACCGAGATCTGCCCTGCGGATTCCGCCGAGGGCTTCGGCACCGGGTCGTCCACCGGCGTCCGTACGCGCGGTGTCGCCGGGGCCATGCGCCTGCCCTGTCGTCGGCGGACGAGGTGGTGCACCTCCGCCCAGTGACGCGCGCCGATCGGCAGGGCGAGCGTTCCGTCGGGGTCCCGCACGGCGGCCGTGAAGCGAGCGCCGCTCGTCGGAGCGTTCCGGTCCACGTACGCCGAAACCGCGGCGATCACTTCGTCGGCCTCGTCCCGCCGGATGGTGCTCAGCAGGCGCTCCCGTACGCCCGGAACGAACTCGTAAGCCTGGTTCAGCGCGTCGTCCGGGCGGCTGCCGCCGTTCACCTTTCGCAGCAGTCCGCTGTAGACGATCTCCGCCAGGTCGGACAGCGGGCTGGCTGGCAGCATCGCGGACTGCACAGTCCGCATCACCCCGAGATTGAGCGGGGCGGCGGCGAGATACGCGGCGAGTCGGAGGACATCCGGCTGCGCCTGGGCCTGGAAGTCCTCGAACGTGATGCTCCGGTCGGGTACGTCGATGTCCCCGGGCACATCTACGCGGTGCTGCGGAGATCCGGGTGACACAGGCAGCAGCATGGCCGCTCCGTCGAACGCGGCCGGTTGCGCGATCGCGTGTGCCCACGGCCCCAGCCATTCCGGAGTGACCCCCAGCACCGGTACCGGGACGCGGTGTCCCACAACGGGTGGCCGCAGCCCGTAACCCGTATACAGCAAACGGGAATTGGGACCGCCCGCCTCTGTGCTGCGAAAGCGCCCTGACTCGGGTGCCAGGGCTGTCCGTGCCCACACGTTCTCGGGGAGGGTCTGGAGAACGGCTGTCGGGCCGTGGTCCGCCCACGTCCGCAGCGCTTCGAGTATGGGGCCGGTGCGCCAGGCCGGTGCCACGCCGTCCGTGAGGACCAGGGTCACCGTGCGGCCGGTCGGATCGACGAGTGACCCCGTCGAGCGAAGCGGCTGCGACGACGTTGACGAACCTGTTCCTGTTCCGATCCCGGGGTCGCCGTCGCCGCGCGGGGCCAGACAGTGCAGCCGGACATCGCGGAACGCGCCGAGCTGGAGCAGCAACGTGCGCAGCTCACGAGCGAGCGGCTCCCAGAAGACGGCGCTCTCACCGTAGGAGTCCAGGACGATTCGAACGTCGAGCCATCGGTCCGCCGCCGGTGCGAGGACCGGGATCCAGTGATCGTGATCGGCGATCCGGCTGACGGTGGCGTCTTCGTCCAGGACGGTCCGGACCCTGGAGGGAACGCGCCGTTTGAGCGGGCGCAGGGCACGCGCCAGCTCGCGGCGGCGCGGCAGCGCCGGCGGTCCCGTGACGCGGACCGGCGCCGCCTGTTCGACCTGTGGCTCCTCCTCTCCGTCCGGGGAGGGGCGCCTGGGCACGTACAACCGCGTGGCCTCGCACTCGGAGCGGTCGTCGTCACCGGCCTCTGGTGGCTCCTGTTCGGCGCCGCCTTCCAGAGTGGGTGGCGTCGAACGTCCCTCGGTCGGCACGGCGGTCGACGAGGTCCGTCCGGTCTCAGCGGGCAAGTGCCGTGCCAGCCAGATGAGTTCGGCGACCTCGCGAGGTGTGGACGGCTGCTCTGCCGGACACAGGTCGGCGAGCAACGCGCCGAGCCGCTCGATCACGGTTTCGCCGGAACCGTCGTATTGAGATGCTGGAAGACCAGTTCGCTGAGCCGATCGAGGCTCGGCGCACCGTCACCTGTCGTACGGCTCACCAGGTAGACGGCGTTGAGAAGCTGGTCGGTGGCCAGCTCGCCTGAAGCAGCGTGGCTGAGGAACCGGTTGATGACTTCGTCGGCGTCCTCGGCCGCGGTGGGGAGATGCGCCTTCACGATCGTCCGCAGCCGTTCGTCGCTGTCGACGGCGGGGAGATTGAGCCTGACACATCGGCGAAGGAATGCGGGTGGGAACTCGCGTTCGCCGTTGCTCGTCAGGATGACGAAAGGGAAGGTGCGGCAGCGTACCTTGCCGCTCACGACCTTGACCGGTTCGCCGTCGTCCGCCGGGCGGACCCGGACTGTGGGATGTCTGTCGGCCACCCGGGAGAGCTCCGGGATCTCGAACATGCCTTCCTCGAAGACATCGAGGAGGTCGTTCGGCAGGTCGATGTCGCTCTTGTCGATCTCGTCGATGAGCAGGACGCGCGGCAGCGCGTACGGCGCCAGGGCCGTCCCGAGCGGCCCGAGCCGCAGATAGCGCCCGATGTCCGTGGCGCGCTCCTCTTCCTCCTCGGAACCCGGTGGGGCGTCCCTGGCCGCGCGGGTGACTCCGGCGTCCTCCAGACGGCCCAGGGAGTCGTACTGATAGAGACCGTCGCGCAGTCCGGCCTTGCTGTTGATCGGCCAGCGCAGCACCGTGCCCAGCTTCAGTTCACGGGCGACCGCGTAGGCCAGTGTGGACTTGCCTACGCCGGGATCGCCCGTCACCAGCAGGGGGCGGCGCAAGTAGAGGGCCGTGTTCACCGCCTCGACCGTGTCCTCCTCGGCCTTGTACGCGTCGGCCTTCGGCAGTCGCCGGTCCCCGTGGGACTCGACGTTTCGGTCGAACGGCGTCACCTCACCGGTGTGTTCGAAGTCCCGCCACGGCGGTGGGGCCGGCAGGCGGTCGATGCCGTCGTGCGGCTCGCGCACACCTTGATAGATCCGCCACTCGCTCATCGGGAGCGTCCTTCCTGGGCCGGGGCCAAAGGCGATCGAGGGATTTGGCGCCGCGGGTCGTCCCACAGCAGAACGATGTCGCCACCGAGGTGCCCCTCCCTCTTCGGGGGCTTCTCCGCATCGACGCGCAACCGGCGGATCCGCTCGGGCAGGTCGTCCCGCCGCGCGTCGTCCAAGGAGGCACACAGCTCGGTGAAGAATCCGTTGCCGGGGCAGGCCCGACGGCCCGGCGCCCCGCACCTGCCGCCGTCGGCACGCTCGCAGGCCGGGCTGCCCCGCCGCCACATCATCATCGGCACTCCGGATGCGACGGCGACCTGGTATGCGTCCGAGACCGGTGGCGACTGCGGCGTACCCGCAAGCGCGAGCGCGCCCAATGCCGGGTCGTTGTCGAACGAGGCGTCCAGCGCGGCCTGATGCTGGTCACCTCGGCCGCACACGCACACCACCATGTCGCCGACCGCCTTGCCGTCCAGTTGCTGCCAGCGCTCAGCCCACGCCGCATGCAACGAGGGCGCCTCGTGTCGCTCCAGCGGCCGGACGACCACCCGTTGCTTGCGGCCCAGCGAGAACCAAGGCAACTGCGGCCAGAGCTCGAGATCCGCGAAGCCTTCGTCGAGTGCCTCCACGGGAAGGATCAACTCGATCAGACCGGGGCTGGTGGCCCCACCCATGATCTCGATCTGCGCGGGCAGCAGCTCCGCCAGATGCTTAACCGCCTGGTCCAGGGGAAGTGCGTCCGACTCCGGGGCGGCCGGACGGATGTCGCTCGCCGAGCGGTATCGCCACACCATGACGTGGTACAGCCGCCGGTCGCGCATGGAGTGTCGAATCCTGCCGATGATCGAGGGCTGGACTTCCGGCCCGGGCCGTTCGGCCAGACGTCGCTGCATCGTGTCACCGAGTCCCAGCCTGCCCGCCGTGATCAGCACTCGGTCGCGCAGTTGCGGGACAGCGCCTTGCCAGGCCGGCCCCGCTGTCGCGCCCCGGCGGGCGAGGTCGGCGGCGAAGGCCAGCTCGTAGGGAAGCCCACCGTCCTCGGGCGGCATCTGGGCGGCCAGCTCAGTGAAGACGTCGCGGTGGTCCAGCAGCGGGTATGGCGCGGGCGGGAGGGCGCCTTCGACGGCCGCGGCGAAGAACGCGGCGAGATGGCTGCTCGTACCGGAGAGGGTCTCGTCCATCGGCTCTTCCGGCAACTGGGAGACGAGCGCCAGCAGTTGCCGCTCCTCGGTGGAGTTGAGCGCCGTGTCGAGGCCCTTGTCGGCCCCGCCCGCGTCAAGCCCGATGACGCGGTCGGACAGCCGAGACCATCGGTCGTCCTGCCCGTGAAAGGCGTCGTGTGCCCGGATGAGGTTGCGGTAGACGTCCGCGTCCAGCAGCCTCAGGGCGCTCACGGGGGTACCCAGACCTCCCATGGACGTGTTTCGCAGTCTGGTCGCCTTGACGATCGCGCAGACACCACCGGACTCGTGGTTCAGCACCGGGCCACCGGACAGCCCTTTGTTGACCTCACCGCCCACTAGCTCCAGCATCGAGCCGCCCTGCAGTTTCGTGGTGCCCCCGCGGACGAGGGCGGCGGAGCGCTCGGACGCGCTGCCGGGCTCGTAGACGTCGGAGAAGCCGATCGCGGTCAGGCCGGCGTCACGCGAAGGAGGCACGGTGTCGAGCCAGACGCACGGGTGACCCGAGGGGGCGTCGAGGAGCCGTACGACAGCCAGATCCGGATACGGCCACAGCTCCCTGCCCTTGGGCGGGGCCGACGCGGTCAGCACGATTCCACCGAACTCCGTGTCCTCCCAGAAGACGGGCAACCGAGTCCCTGGCTGCGCCCCCGCCACATGGGCGCAGGTCACGACGTGGCCCGGGGCGACGAAGAAACCCGTCCCCTGCGTCACCCCCTGCACGCGCACGCGACAGGAGCCCAGGTGTTCCTGGAGAAGGGACAGGGGTGAGGGCCTGCGCACAGCGGACGGCCTCAGTCCTGAACCGGTGGCACCGGGGGTACTGCTGGGGTCTGTGCCGGCTGCGGTAGCACGACCGGTGTCGCCGGTGTGGCGGGCAGTCCCTGGCTGTTCCAGGTCAACGTCACCTTGAACGCCGCCTTGCCGCTGCCGCCGACTACTGCGGCGACAATGCCGCTCTCACCGACGGCCAGTTCCAGACCGAACTCGACACTGGTCTCGTCGGGGCGGGCCGACGCCACCGCATCGCGCACATTGGAGGCGACGGTCTGGAGCGCCTCCTGGAACCCGTCGAGCTTTTCCGTGATCCGCTCGCCGAGACCCGAGTCGCTCGGCCCGTCGCCCTCGTCGACCGTTGCCCAGATGACCTTCTCGTCCGGCATCTGCAAGCGCATGAGCTGCGACATGACTCCCCCTCAACTGCTTCGCGTGGCAAGTCACATCGTACGAGCCGTGCGTCGAATCCGAAGACCGATCACCGAATCACTGCCTCGTGCCGGGCGCGCTCGACCGCACGGCGCCGTCTCCCGAGGGAACTCACCTCCTCGGGCGCCGAAGGCCCTGGGCGGTCTGGCCGCCGTGGCCTGCGTGGTGTGCTGCGCACTGCCCGTGCTGATCACGGCCGGGGGCATCGGCGCGGGCGCCGTCCTGGCCGTGCTCGCCGCCGGGACCTTCCTTCTCGGCCGTCGTCGCCGCTCCGGTTCCTGCTCCTACTCGCCGAAGGCCGCCTGTGGGGGCGGGCGCGGGTGCGCGAGGCCCGGCGAACCGGTGGTCGTCGGCGGCCGGGACGCACGGTAGCGCCCCGGGGCCGGGAGCGGCCCGTTCAGCCGGTTCCCAGGGAGTGAGTGCCCTGGTGTCCGTGTCGGCGTCGTCTGTTCAGATCGGAGATCCCCCATGCCCGGGGAGGTACATGGTGGGGGCGGGTTCCTCGGCCGGGTCGCGGCCCGGCGTCCGGCCGTGATCATCGCATGGGGGAGCGGCGTCGCCCGGCTCCGCCACAGCGACACCAGAAGGGAAAAGGGGTGTTGATACTCCATTGTTTGATCAAAAACCGGTTCGACAGCATGGGGCCATGCGACGACATGAGCACGCCGGACCCGCAACACTGCGCGCCATGCAGAGCCTGGCCACCCGCACATTTCCGGCAACCGGCTACCACCACATCGGCGACCTCACCTGGAACTGGTGTCTGGCCCTCGACCGCGCCGACCAGTACCCGACAGCCGTCTGGACCCAGGACGAACAGACGCTGGCCTGGGGCTGGTTGGAACTGCCCGACACCTTGATGCTCCAAGTCGACCCGGAGCACCCGGAACTGGCTCACGAGGTCCTCGCCTGGGCCGAACACACGGCATCAGGCCCGCTGAGCATCGACGTCACCGAGACCGAAACACACCTGATCAGGGCGCTGGAACAGCACGGATACACCCGGACCGCCGACGGCCCGTTCATGACGTGCCTCGGCCGCCCCCTCACCGGCCTGCCGGACATCCCGCACCTGCCGGACGGCTACGCGATCCACCCCCAGCGCGACCATGCCGACGTGGCAGGCCGGGCAGCAGCACACCGCGCCGCCTTCGGATCGACCCGGATCAACACCGAACGACACGCCCGCATGAGGGGCACCTGGCCCTACCGGCCCGAACACGACCTCATCGTGACCTCGCCCGCCGGGGAAGTCGTCGCCTACTGCCAAGGCTGGTACGACCCGACCAATGGAATCGGCGAGTTCGAACCCGTCGGCACCCACCCCGATCACCGCCGCCTCGGCCTCGCCCGAGCCGCCTGCATCGCGGTGCTGCACGCCTTCGCCGACGCCGGCGGCCACCGTGCCATCGTCTACTCACGCGGCGACGCCGCATACCCCACCCCCAAGCGGCTGTACGATTCCATGGGCTTCACCGCGTACACCCGCACCCACACCTACGTCGGCACCCCGACCGGCTAAGACGCCGACCGGGTCCCGCTGATCAGAACAACCGGGACCCGATCACTTCGCCGATCAGACAGCGCGGGAACCGCTCACTGTCACTGGGAACGGACATCGAGGCAGGCAAAGCCGGGTGGATCACGAGGAAGTGTCTCAGTGGCTGTTGTCGTTCCGATCTTGAGGGGTGCGTGTCGAACGGGAGTCTCGATCGGGTGATTGCCACTGGCCGTGGGCATGAAGGCAGGGCCTCTTGGTAGCTCGGGGTTGCGAAGCCAACCGAGATCCAGGAGACCCTGTTGCCGCAGTTGCACGTGCTCGCGCCGGTGGAGTTCAACTCGGCGTCTCCGTCGTGTGATTGTGTCGCCCACCGGTTCGGAAACGCAGCCGATCACCCGGAACGTGTTCGGCGGTATCCGTCGGACACGACGGACGCGGAGTGGGCGGCGGTCCGGCCGCTGCTGCCGGTGCCGGCCTGGATGCGCGGCCGGGGCGGGCAGCCGGAGGGGTACTGTCACCGCGCGATGTTGGACGCGATCCGCTACCTCGTGGACAACGGCATCAAATGGCGGGGTATGCCGGTCGACTTCCCGCCGTGGGACCGGGTGTATGCGTTCTTCCGCCGCTGGCGCGACAACGGCCTGGTCAAGGAGTTCCACGACCGGCTGCGCGGACAGGTCCGCGAAACGCTGGGCCGCGACGCGGCACCAACGGCCGCAAGCGGCATGTCGTGGTCGACACGCTCGGCCTGCTGCTGGGCGTGATGGTCACCGCCGCGGACACCGGCGACCGCACCGCCGCCCACGTGCTGCTCGGGCAGGTCACCGACGTGCACCACCGGCTGGAACTGGTCTGGGCCGACGGCGGCTACACCGGGGGCGTCGTCGCGTACTGCCTCACCACGCTCGCGCTGGTCCTGGCGATCGTGAAAGGCAGCGACGACATGCGCGGCTTCGTGGTGCTGCCCAAGCGGTGGATCGTCGAGCGCCTCTTCGCCCACCTGATGCGAAGCCGCCGTCTGGTGCGCGACTTCGAACGCCGCACCACCAGCGCCGAGGCGGTGATCTACTGGTCGATGACCCTGCTCATGACGCGCCGCCTGGCCCGGCCGGCCCCGGGGCGAGAGTGAACCGGCCCGGCTGTTGCTCGGCCAGCCAGCCCCGCGCGACCAGGCGCTTCGCCTTCGACCGCAGCGCCTCCACCGTGGCCGGCACCGCGTCCAGGCCGAACATCAGGGCCAACTCCTGACAGGTCAGCGTCCCTTGGTGGAGCCGGTGCCGGTCCGCGAGCACGGTGAGGATGCGCTGGTAGTCCACCGACAGCACCGACCAGGTCAGCCCCTCACGCCACACCGGCACCTGCGACTTCGGCTTCGCCGCCTGCCCGGGAACCGAGCACGCGTCCGCGTCCAGCAGGCCGGGAGCGGCCTCTTCACCAGCGATGTTGCCGCCGCCTGCAGCCAGGACGGTGCCCACTCGCCTGCGGGCGATCACCCACTCCTGCCATTCCTGCTCGGCCGCCGCCAGTTCGGCCTGGATGCGATCGGCTTCCTCGCGCAACCGGTCAACTCGACGGCGAGCGGCAAGCTCGTGCTGTTCCAGCAGTCCGACAACCGACGGCATCCGCAACCTCCTGGGGAGCAACGACACGACACATCACCACTCCCGCAGAATCACCGAACCTATGCCTGACCAGCGAAAACACCGCCCTCAAATTCGGAACGACAACAGCCACTTACGCCCGCGCAGGCCAGGGACGCGATCGGGGATGTGGCACCCGCACTGGAGATCGTCGACAGCCGGGTCGAGGACTGGAACATCTCGATCGCCGACACCATCGCCGACAACGCCTCCAGCGGCCTGTTCGTGCTCGGCGCGCGCTCGCCGCTCGGCAACCTCGATACCGCAGCGGTCAAGTTGACGATGCTCATGAACGAGAATGTCGTCCCCCCAGGCTCCGGCGTGCAGTGCCTCGGCGACCCGATCAACGCCCTCGCCTGGCTCGCCGTTACCTGCGCACAAAACGGCGACCCGCTCCGAGCCGGCGAGATCATTCTGTCCGGCGCGCTCGGACCCATGGCCGCGCCCGCCCCAGGCGCCACGTTCTTTGCCTCGATCACCGACATTGGGGACGTCACCACCATCTTCTCCGGAACGGACGTCGCATGACTCACCCACAGACCGTCAGCACCCGGTCGGACCAGGATCACAAGCCGCGATGGAGAGGAGCGCGCGGAGCATCGGCAGGAAGGAGCGCTTCCCGCGGCCGCAGCTCTTCCAGTTCCCGCAGCTCAGCAGCGGACCACTCAACATCGTGCACTGGCCAATCCTATCAATCGAGGTGGTAAGGGCGGCCTTGGACAAGATCGGCTGGTAGCGCTGCGTAATCAGTGCAATATGCATGGATATAGAGCCACATCCACACGCACGACAGCCCGACCGGGCGTCTACAGTCCGAGTGTTTCTGGCCGGACGTTCATATGACGCCGGCCGAGGGTGTACGGGCCCATATCGACCTTCAGTGCGCACAGCCGGGCGGTGTGATGCTGCCGATCCACTGGGGGACTTTCAACCTCGCGCCCCACCCGTGGGCCGAGCCGGGCGAGGGCACGGTCGCGGCGGCCGCGGAGGCGGGCGCACGGCTCGCCCTGCCGAAGCCGGGCGAGCCGTGCGAGCCGACCGCGGAGTCCGTGCCCGGACAGCCGTGGTGGCGTTCCGTGGCGACCGCGCCCACGGGAGGCTGGGCCACCGCCCCCGGCGGCAGCACCGCGGCGGGCACGGACCGGGACGAGAGCGCGGGCACGGGCAGCCCGGAGGTCGCCCCGACCGGCTGACCCGCTGCCGCCGGTACGCCGGAGCCCGCCCTCCGGCGGCCCGGCGTCGACCGCCTGTCTCCAACGGCCTGCCTCCAACGGTCGGGCCGCCCGACCCTCGGCCGCCCAACCCCCAGCTGCTCGGCCCCGGACCTTGTCGCCCCGCCCTCCGGGCCCCGACCGCCCTCCCGCCCGGACCGACCCGCGTCCGGTCGTCGGCTCCGGAAGCCGACGACCGACTCGGGTGACCCCGGACTGCCCCCGCTGTCCGGGTCGGCTGCCCGGCCCCCGGCTCACGGCGGCACGGTTCGAGCTGCCGTGCGATCCCTCATACCAGAGCGGGACGAATGACGGGCAACTTTGGCAACTGCCCGTCGCACGTGCCCGTACGGCGACTACCGTGTGTGGCCAGTGATCAACGGCGGGCTCATCTCTCCCGTGCTGAACCGCCGTTGAGGCGAGGAGCCGGGCCCGCGTTCACTGGGCAGCACGCAGCAGTCCGCACGCAGCGCGCAGCAGTCAGCACGCTGTACGCCGAACCCTGGGACCCCACGTACCGAGGACGCCGATGTCTCAATTACGCGCACCCGCCTTACGACCGGACCGTCGTGAGGGCGGGCGGCACGGCCGGTCGGGCGCTCGCCCCGCCCCACCCTGGGGCAGACAGCGCCTCGCTCCGTCGCCCCCGGACACCCGATTACGTCCGCAACTGCTGCGCACGGCGGTTCTGCCGGCCCTCGTCGTGTCACTGAGCGGTGCGGCGGCCGTGGTCTTCACCGCGAGGACCGCCGCGCCCCGGCCGTCCGCCACCCTGTGGGCCGTACTGACCGGCTCGGCCGCACTGGCCCTCGCGGCCGTGGCGGTGGCCGCGCTCGGCGCCGATCGGCTGGCGGCCTCCGTGCTCAACCGGTGCGCCGAGCTGCGCCGCTCCAGCGAGCGTGACCATGCCGAACTCCTCTCGGCGGTGGAACGACTCCGACGCGGCGAGGGGCCGCCCACCCCCCGTACCCCCTGCGCGGCGGCGGAGCGGGCGGACGAGTTCGATCTGCTCGACCGGCAACTGGGACGCGCGCACGCGGCGGCCCTCACGGCCGTGACGCAGGCGTCCCGGCTCTTCAGCGCCGCCGGCAACGACCAGAAGGTCGAGGTCTTCGTCAATCTGGCCCGACGCCTCCAGTCGCTGGTCCACCGGGAGATCCAAGTGCTCGACGAGCTGGAGAACCGGGTGGAGGACCCCGATCTGCTCAAGGGCCTCTTCCACGTCGACCACCTCGCCACCCGGATCCGCCGCCACGCCGAGAACCTCGCCGTGCTCGGCGGCGCGGTCTCCCGACGTCAGTGGTCCCGCCCGGTCGGCGTGACCGAGGTGCTGCGCTCGGCGATCGCCGAGGTCGAGCACTACCCGAGGGTCGTACTGGTGCCGCCGATCGACGGCACCCTGCGCGGCCACTCCGTCGCCGATGTGATCCATCTGCTGGCCGAACTCATCGAGAACGCCACGCTGTTCTCCGCTCCGCACACCCAAGTCCTGCTGCGCGCCCAGCAGGTGACCGCCGGACTGGCCGTCGAGGTCGAGGACCGGGGACTCGGCATGCCGGCAGGCGAACAGGCCAGAATGAACGCGCTGCTCACCGACCCCGACCAGGTGAACGTCGCCCATCTGCTCCAGGACGGGCGCATCGGGCTCTTCGTCGTCTCGGCGCTCGCCCGCAGGCACGGCATTACGGTCCGGCTCCAGCCGAACATCTACGGAGGCGTCCAGGCCGTCCTCGTACTGCCGCGACGGCTGCTCGGCACCCAGCCCGACGGTCCCCCGCCCGAGGGCATCCGGCACGAGGGCACCAGGCACGAGGCAGGCCCGACGCCGGACCACGGCCACGGAATGCCGGCACCGCGCATCGGCATGGCCTCGCCGCCGTCGGTGCCCCGCCAGTACCAGCCCCCACGCCGGCCCACCGGGCAGCACACCACGCACGCCCCCCACACCACCCACACCACCCCGACCGTGCCCGGCCCGCTTCCCGTACGCGCGGAACACACCGACCGTCCCGCCGCGCTCCCCGGCAACCGGACCACGTCGGACGCCGGGGATCCGCTCAGGCCCCCTCGGGCTCCGGCCTCGGCCACCGGCGTCGTCCGAGGCACGATGGGCCGCCCCAAACTCCCCACACGCCGTAGCCAGGAGCACATCGCTCCGCAGCTCAGAAGCGCTCCGCGGCCGCGCGCGACCGACGAGTACGCGGCTCACGACCCCGGACTCATGGCCGCGTTCCAGCGTGGCATCGGGCTGGCCGAGACGCATGCGCAGGCGCGATCGCAGGAACAGCCATCGGCGCGGGCAGACCTGAACACCGCACCACCGTCATCCGAATCCGAACCCCGCAGTCACGACAACCCCACCAAGGAGTAGGTACCCCATGGCGAGCGATGCGCCGAACGGTCAAGTCCCGGATCTCGACTGGCTGCTGGGCGGCCTGGTCCAGCGCGTGCCGCACACCCGTAACGCGGTGCTTCTCTCCTCCGACGGCCTGGTGAAGTCCGTTCACGGCTTAGATCCCGACAGCGCCGACCATATGGCGGCCCTGGCGTCCGGCCTCTACTCCCTGGGCCGGAGCGCCGGAGCGCGCTTCGGCGACGGCGGAGAGGTACGCCAGGTGGTGGTGGAACTCGACTCCACCCTGCTGTTCGTCTCCACGGCGGGCTCCGGCACCTGTCTCGCCGTACTCGCGGGCCGGGAGGCCGACGCAGGCGTCCTCGGCTACGAGATGACGATGCTGGTGAAGAGCGTACGCCCATACCTCGCCACCCCGGCGAGGCAACAGAGCGGGGCGTCGAGCACCGTGGGGTACTGATCCGTGCCGCTTCCCCCCGACGGACCGTTGCTCGACGACGCCGCGGGCCGGCTGATCCGCCCGTACACGGTGAGCGGCGGTCGGACCCGTCCGACCGCCGCGCTCGATCTGCTCTCCCTGGTGATGGCCACCGGAACCGTGCCCCGGACACAGCTGGGACCGGAACACGCACTCGCCCTCGGCCTCTGCGGCGGCCCGACCTCGGTCGCCGAGATCGCGGCCCGTTTGAAGCTGCCGGCCGTGGTCACCAAGGTGTTGCTCTCCGATCTCGTGGACTGTGGAGCGGTCACCGCGCGAGCGCCCCGCCCTCATGACACACCGACGGACCGCTCTCTGCTGGAGGCAGTGCTCGATGGCCTACGACGACGGCTCTGAACAGGGCACCGAGCCCGGAGCGGGACAGGGAACGGAACCCGTACCCGGAACCGAACCCGGAAGCAGCAACTCCCCAGTCGAGGGCGGCGTCTTCCCGACCGCGCTGAAGATCCTGGTCGCGGGCGGCTTCGGGGCCGGCAAGACGACGTTCGTGGGAGCGGTCAGCGAGATCGATCCCCTGAGCACGGAGGAACTGCTGACCCGGGTCGGCGTGGAGACGGACCCGCTGGAGGGCGTCGAGTCCAAGACGACCACCACCGTCGCCATGGACTTCGGCCGGATCACCCTGGACGAACGCCATGTGCTCTATCTCTTCGGCACGCCCGGCCAGGAGCGCTTCTGGTTCCTGTGGGACGAGTTGTGCGAGGGCGCGCTCGGCGCGGTCGTCCTCGCCGATACCCGTCGGCTGGCGGACTCGTTCCCCGCCGTGGACTTCTTCGAGCGCCGCGGCCTCGGATTCGCCGTGGCCGTCAATGAGTTCGACGGCTCCTACCGGTACGAACCGGAGGAGGTACGGGCGGCCATGGACCTCGGACCGGAGGTGCCGATAGTGCTGTGCGACGCGCGAACAGCCAGCTCAGGCATCGGAACCCTGGTCACGCTCGTCCAGCACCTGCTCACCACGGTGGTGCCGGCACCCGTGCGGATCGGCGGAGCCACGCCATGAGGTACGGCCCTGCGGCGGCGGTCCGTTGCGGCGCGAACCGGTCCGGCGTGACCTTCACCCGGCGACGCCGGGCGTGACTCCCGGCGGTGCGGCGACGCATCGGGCGTCGTCGCACCGCGACGGGCCGAAGCGCCCGGAGCGCGGCGGCGACGTACCGCCGTCACGGTCGCTCGCGGGCGATGTCAGTGCGGGGCCGTACGGTCGTCCCATGGCCACTGCCGACGATGCACGCAGACTCGCGCTCTCGCTCCCCGGTGCCCTGGAGAAGCTCGCCTGGGGTATGCCCACCTTCCGCGTGGATGGCGGACGGATCTTCGCCTCGCTCGACGACGAAGACCGGGTGATGGGGGTGAAATGTCCCAAGGAGGACCGGGAGGAGCTGATCGCCGCCGAGCCGGAGAAGTTCTTCCTGCGCCCCGGCCACGACGACAACTACGCCTGGCTGAGGGTCCGGCTCTCCGCGTTGGAGGACGACGGAGAGCTGTACGCGATCCTCCTCGACTCCTGGCGCCAGGCCGCCCCCCGCCGACTGCTGACCGCGCACCCCGACCTGGCCCAGCCGCCGACGGGTTGAGCCCGGCCCCGGCGAGACCCGGCACGCCTCCCCGGGAGCCTGGGTGCCCGGAAAGCGGTTCGTGATCATCGCTCCTCGTGCGGTATCGTTCTCATGCGCGTTCGGCCCGGGAAACCCCCAGGCCAGGGCGGGCATCGGGACGTGGCGCAGCTTGGTAGCGCACTTGACTGGGGGTCAAGGGGTCGCAGGTTCAAATCCTGTCGTCCCGACCAGCGTTTTCGCAGGTCGTAGGCGGTATCGGAGTGATCCGGTACCGCCTTTCCGGCGTTTTGGGGACCAGTTGGGGGCCACGGGGTCCAGCGGCGCCGTCCGGTTGACGGCTGGACGGCGAGGCCGAGGGGCGCGCGGACGGGGTTGAGGTGGCCGGACGGTCGGCACCGCGCCGTGGATGGCGCACAGCCGGTCCGGGCGGTGTCAGGACGGTGGGTGGGTCCATGCCCCGGCGAGCATCGTCGCGTGGACCGGCATACCGCGCAGCGTGTCGACGTCCGCGGTGAGCGGGTCGGCGTCGGTGATCACCAGGTCCGCGCGGTCGCCGACGCGGATCAGACGGCGGCCCTGGGCCGATCCGGTGAGCGCGGCCAGGACGGGGATGCGCTGTTCGGGGTGCCACGGCGGGCGCTCGTCGTCGGTCCGGGTGACCGCGGAGGCGATGGTCAGCCAGGGGTCGAGCGGGGCGACGGGGGCGTCGGAGCCGAGGGCCAGGCCGGCTCCGGACGCCAGCAGATCGGCGAAGGCGTACGCGCGGTGCGTACGGCCCGCCCAGTGCCGGTCGGCGACGTCCCGGTCGTCCACGGCATGGGTCGGCTGGACGCTGACGGTGACGCCGAGTTCGGCGAAGCGCGGAATGTCCTTGGCGGCGAGCAGTTGACCGTGCTCGACCCTGCCGTGGCAGCGGACCGCCTCGAACGCGTCAAGGGCCATCTCGTTGGCGCGGTCCCCGATCGCGTGCACGGCGGGGACGAGGCCGTGGCCGGACGCCCGGCGCAGCAGCGAGACGAGTTCCCGCGGGGACACCTCCTCCAGTCCGTGGGAGCCGGGCGCCTCGGGAGCCAGGCCCGGATACGCGTCGTGGCACAGCGCGGTCCGGGTGTTGAGGGAACCGTCGGTGAGCAGCTTGAACGGCCCGACCTCCAGCAGACCGCCCGAGGCGGGGAGCACCTGGCCCGTGCGCAGGCCCCGGTCGATCGCCGCTTCCAGGTCCGTGGGCCAGATCGCCGCCGCCACCCGCAGCGGCACGGCCGCGCCGTTCATCCGGCGGGTCCAGGCCATGATGTTGTCGGCGTACTCGAAGTCGACGATGCCGGTGACCCCGCGTGCGGCGGCGGCCACGCAGGCTTCGCGCACCCATCGGTCCGACACCTCCGGGGGGACGGCGGTGAGTTCCGCGACAGCGCGCATGCTCTCGCCCTCGCGCAGCAGTCCGGTGGGGTGGTCGCCGCGCTCCACTGCGGCCAGTGCGGCCGAGTTGAGCCAGGCGGCGTGCAGATCCATGCTGATCAGCAGGGTGGGGCGGTCCGGGACGAGGGTGTCCAGCAGTTCCTTGTGCGGGGCGTCGGGCCACAGCCCGTCGCGGAAGCCGTAGCCGATCAGCGGCTCGCCGGGCGGCAGGGTGGCGGCCCGCGCACCGGCGGCGTCGGCGGCGGCCCGTGCCGAGCCGGCGCCGGACAGATCGAGTCGGCGCCGCACACCGGCCCATTGGAGCATATGGACATGTGCGTCCCACAGCCCCGGCAGGAGGGTGCGTCCGTCGAGGTCGAGACGGTGGCCTTCGGCCGTCGGGGCCGCGCCCGCCGGGTGGACCGCTGTGACGAGCCCGTTCTCGATACGGACGTCGCTCAGCGGTCCGCCCGCACCGAGGTGGACCCGGGACAGGGTGACCGGTGGCGCGGCCGCGGGTCCGGTGCCGCGCACCGCGGTGGTCGGGAGCGTGGTCATGGCTTCCTCCGGATGTCACGCATGGCACGGGCGAGTTCGGGGTGGGCGTAGGGCTGATCGGACTCGAGGGCCTTCACCAGCCGGTTGACGACTTCCTCGGGCTCATCCTGGCTGAGTTTCGCCTTGGCCGTCACCCTCGTGGCGGGCAGCCGGAACCCTGTGACGCCGACGGCGATGCGCTGGGCGTACTCCTCGACCCGGCTGAGCCGCCAGGGCTCGCGGGACCGGGCCTCGAAGTGGTCGACGGTGGCGGACAGGACGCCGTAGGTATCGGCCGGGGTGAGGATCTCGGGGCGGCCCTGGACGTGCAGGACGGTGAAGTTCCAGGTGGGGACGTGCGGTGTCTTCTCGGTCTCCCCGTACCAGACGGGTGAGACGTAGCCGTGCGGTCCCTGGAGCACCACGACGACGTCGTGGGAACCGAGTTCGTGCTCCTCCGCGTCGGTGCGGGCCAGATGGCCGAGCAGGGTGAGCGCGGTGTTCGCCGCCTCCGGCCCCTCCGGTGGGGTGCGGTCGACCAGTACCGGCAGATGGGAGACGACCGGGCCACCGCGCGCGGTGTTGCTGATCAGGGTGGCCCAGGGGTGGGCACGGGTGAGATCGCGGATCCACCCGGGGTCGTCGACCCGGAAGATCTCCTGTCGCAGCATCTGTTCCTTTCCCTCCGTCAGCTCTCGGGGAAATGGCAGGCGATCCGGTGCCGGCCGCCGGACTCGGCCTGGTCCGGCTCGGGCCGTTGTTCGGTGCACACCTTCTCGCTCTTCCAGCAACGCGTGTGGAACGGGCATCCCGCCGGGGGCCGGGCCGGGCTCGGGGGGTCGCCCTGGAGCACGATGCGGCCGTCCCCGCCCCGGCGGCGCGGGTCCGGCTCGGGAACGGCGGAGAGCAGGGCCCGGGTGTAGGGGTGCCTGGGGCGGCTGTACACGGTGTCGCGGTCGCCCTGCTCGACGATCCGGCCCAGGTACATGACGGCGACCTCGTCGGCGATGTTCCGGACCACGGCCAGATCATGGGAGATGAACACGTACGACAGCCCGAAGGTCCGCTGCAACCGCTTGAGTAGATTCATGACCTGCGCCTGGACCGACACATCGAGGGCGGACACCGGCTCGTCGCAGACGAGGATCTTCGGCCGCAGGGCGAGCGCGCGGGCGATGCCGAGGCGCTGGCGCTGGCCGCCGGAGAACTGGTGGGGGTGACGGTTCGCGTGCCCCGGATCGAGCCCGACCATCTCCAGCAGCTCACGGGCGCGGGCCGAGCGGTCGTGTTTCGCCGCCGGGTCGCGGTGGATGTCCAGCGGTTCGCGGACGATCTCCAGCGCGGTCATCCGGGGATCCAGCGAGGTGTAAGGGTCCTGCATGACGAGCTGGATGTCCCGCCTGCGGCGGCGCAGCTCGGTTCGCGGCAGGCGCAGCAGGTCCTCGCCCTCCACGAGCACGGTGCCCGACGTGGGCCGCTCGAGCGCCAGCAGGAGCCGGGCGAGGGTCGACTTGCCGCAACCGGACTCGCCGACGAGCCCGAGCGTGGTCCCGCGCGGCAGGGTCAGATCGACGCCGTCGACGGCCCGGACCGCCGCCCGGGTGCGGACGGTGCCGAGCAGACCGCCGGAGCCGTAGTGCTTGACCAGCCCGCGTGCTTCGAGCAGCGCGGTGCCGGCCGGGGCTCCGGCCCGGGTGCCGTCCGGGAGGGGGTGCCGGCTGTTGTGGTTGTTCTCGACGTCGTCGACATCCTCGATGTCATCGGGCACCGGAGACCTCCAGCGGGTAGTGGCAGGCGACGAGCCGTGAGGGCCGGGCCGGGAACAGTGTGGGGCGGTTCGCCGAGCAGGGCTCACGGGCGGCGGGGCAGCGCGGGTGGAAGGGACACCCGGCCGGCAGCAGCCCAGGGCCCGGCGGGGTGCCCGGGATGGGCGTGAGGTCGCTGGGCGGTCCTTCGAGATGGGGTACGGCCGCCAGCAGTCCCTGGGTGTAGGGGTGCGCGGGGCGGTCGTACAGCTCCTCGACCGGTGCCTGCTCCACGATGTGCCCGGCGTACATGATGGCGACCCGGTCGGCCGTTCCGGCGGCGAGTCCGAGGTCATGGGTGATCAGCAGCAGCGCGGAGCCCGTCTCTTCGCGGAGTTCGGCGAGCAGTTCCATGATCTGGGCCTGCACGGTGACGTCCAGGGCGGTGGTGGGTTCGTCCGCGATGAGGACGTCGGGACTGAGTGCCATCGCCGTCGCGATCATGACGCGCTGGCGCATGCCGCCGGAAAGCTGGTGCGGGTAGTCGCGGTAGCGGCGGGCCGGGTCGGGGATGCGGACCTGGGCCATCAGCTCGACGGCACGGGCGCGCGCCTCGCGACGGCCGACCCCCTCGTGGGCCCGGATCGCCTCGGCGATCTGGAAACCCACGGTGAGCGTGGGATTGAGGGCGGACAGGGCATCCTGGAAGATCATCGCGATGTGTTTGCCGCGCCGGGCGCGCAGTGCGTCGGAATCCAGCGTGAGCAGATCCGTGCCGCGGTGGCGGACGCTGCCGCCGACCCGGGCGGTGGCAGCGGGGATCAGGCCCATCAGCGCCATCGCGGAGAGGCTCTTGCCCGACCCGGACTCGCCGATGAGTGCGAGGGTCTCGCCCTGGTGCAGGGCGAAGGAGACCTCGTGGACGACACGCCGGGAGACCGGAGCGCCCTCGGCGCGGGACAGCAGATCGACGGTGAGGTCTTCGGCTTCCAGCAAGGGAACCGGTTCGGCGGAAGCGCTGCCGTTCATGGCCATCTCCGGTCACCGGCCTTTCGGGTCCAGGGCGTCACGCACCGTGTCGCCGAAGGTGATGAGCACGAACACGGTGAAGGAGAGGAACAGCCCGGGGAAGATCAGCAGATGCGGATGGGTCCGGAAGGAGTTCTGCGCGCCGGCGAGCTGAAGCCCCCAGGAGATCGAGGGGGACTGCAGCCCGACGCCCAGGAACGTCAGCGCTGCTTCGGCGACGATGACGCCGCCGACGGTGATGGTGGCGAGGACGAGTACCGGGGTGAGGGCGTTGGGGAGGATGTGCCGTCGGACGATGTCCCAGGGGCCGGAGCCGAGACTGCGGGCCATCACGACGTAGTCGGCCTCGCGCACCGAGCGGACGGAGGAACGGACGACCCGGGTCATGGTCGGCCAGCCGAAGAGCGCCAGCACGGCGGCCACGGTCGGTATGTCGCGGGTGGTGACGGCGTTGAGGACGACGATCGCGCCGAGCAGAAAGGGAAAGCCGAGGAAGACGTCGGTGAGCCGGGCGATCACGCTGTCCACGATCCGGCCGGCCATTCCGGCGAGACAGCCGAGGACGAGCGCCACCGCCAGGGCGCAGCCCGTGGCGAGGAAGCCCACTCCGAGCGAGGCACGCGCTCCGTGAATGACGTTGGCGTACAGGTCGCAGCCCTGGACGTCGTAGCCGAAGGGATGCCCGGCGGACGGCCCGTCGGCGCTGCGCGTGAGGTCGCAGACGGCGGGGTCGCCGTTGCCGAACCAACCCGCGAACAGACCCGGTGCGGCGGCGACGAGGACGAGCAGCACAACACAGCCGCCGGTGAGCAGAAAGGCCGGGCGGCGGCGCAGTTCGCGCCATGCGCCGCCGCCCGGGGGAGGCGGGGCGGCACCGGGCACGGTGTCGCCGGGTGGCGCGGTCAGGGTGTCAGTCATGGCGGATCCTCGGGTCCAGGAGGCTGTTGAGGAGGTCGACCAGGACGCTCGCGGCGAGGAAGATCAGGATCAGGGCGGTCGACACCCCCACCACCGTCGGTCCGGAATGGCCCCGGATGGCCTGGAAGAGGAGCTGGCCGATACCGGGAAGATTGAAGACACCCTCGATGATCACGGTGCCGCCGAGCAGAAAGCCGAGGTCGACGGCGAGGTAGGTGACGGCCGGGATCAGGGAGTTGCGCAGCACATGGACGCCGACCACCCTGCGCCGGGTGAGTCCCTTGGCTACGGCGGTACGGACGTAGTCGGCCCGCAGATGGTCGATGACCTCCGCCCTGACCAGCCGGGACACCGACGCCAGTCCGAAGGCGGCGACGCACAGCGCGGGCAGCAGATAGCTCGTGGGCCAACCGTCGGTGACCCCGGCGACCGGGAACAGCTCCAGTTTCACGCCGAGGATCACCTGTGCCGTGTACGCGAGCACGAACACCGGGACCGAGGTGGCGCCGATGGTGAACGCGAGCACCGTGCGGTCCGTCCAGGTGCCCCGGCGCAGCGCCGCGAGCACCCCGAGGCCGATGCCGACGACCGCCTCGATCACCCAGGCGGTGAGGGCCAGCTTGATGGTGACCGGCCAGCGGTCGGCCATCTGCTCGGCGACGGGACGTCCGGTGAAGTCCGTACCCAGGTCGCCCTGGAAGAGTCCGGCCAGGTAGTGGCCGTACTGGACGATCAGCGGGTCGTCCAGATGGTGCTGTTCGCGCAGTGCCCGCGCCACGCTCGGGGCCAGCGGCCGGTCGCCCGCGAGCGCGGCGATGGGGTCCCCGGGCAGCACATAGGTCATCGAGTAGATGACCAGGCTGATGCCGAAGAAGACGACGAGTGCCTCCAGCAGACGGCGGATCAGATAGGTCATCGTGGTTCCCCGGTGTGGTCCGGGCGGGTCGCACCGGTGCCGGCGGAGCGAGCGTGGTCGGCGGCGGCGAGGAGTGCGGCGTACTGGATGCCGGCCAGGGTGGAGATCGCGATGGGATCACCGGTGACCGGCTCGGCCTCGCGCTCCCAGGTCTCGTAGACGGCGAGCAGTTCCCGGTGGCACCGGCGTACTTCGGGGGTCGCGGTGCCGGCGGCCAGTTCGGCGTTGAGGGCCCGCAGCAGCATGCCGCCGACGCGGATGCGGAAGCTGTGCACGCTCGCCTCGCAGTCGTATCTCTCGGCGACCGTCGCGGCCCGGTCGGGCAGAGCGGCCACGCGGGCCGACTCCACCGCGGCGACCTCGGTCAGGGAGGGGACGAAGTCGCGCACCGCCCGCAGGAAGGGGGTCGGGATGTTCAGATCGGGGCTCGCCCGGTCGAGGATGCTCCCCAGATACGCGCCGGTCTCGCCCAGCGCCCGGGCCCGGCGCCCGACGACCTCGCCGTACCGCTCATCGGCGGGCGTGCCGTCGTCGGCGTCCGGGTGGCTCCAGTGCGGCACCTCGGTGACGAAGTAGAAGGTGCCGTACCGTTCGGTGTACGCGGCGCTGGACGATCCCGCGATCTTGGCGCCGGCGTCGACGCCGAGCCCTTCGAGATAGTCGTAGGCGTCCTTCATATCGATGCAGCCGTAGACGGCTGGGGCGTAGCGGGGGATGTGCGCGGCTTCCGGTTCGCCGGTCGCCAGCGGCATGCCGAGGGAGGCGGGGATCTCGGCGAGTACGCCGTACAGCTCGGGGGCCGGGCGGTTCATGTAGTAGTAGACACCGCCCGTCTCGCAGTTGTGCAGGGTGGTCAGAAAACGGGGGCGGGTGGTGTCCAGCAACCGCATCAGCGCCAGTGTCTCGGGCAGGACCCGGTCGAAGTAGGCGTTCTTGTACGCGAAGGGGAAGGTCCACTCGACCTGCTGGTCACCGGCAGGCCGGTAGAAGTGGCGTCCGTAGGCGCGCTTGTCGGCGGGGGCGGCGAACCAGCCTTCGTTGAGCCGGGCCCCGTCGGGGTCGACGCAGGGCACGATGTGCCAGGGACCGCCGAAGCGGGCCCGCAGCTCCGGCTGCTCGCACAGGGTGGTGGCGAGGTGCAGTGTCGTCACCGCACCGACCGGCTCGTTGGGATGGACACCGCCGACGACGACGTATCCGCCCGCTTCTCCGGCGGCGGGGCGGCCGTCCCCCACGGTGAAGGAGTACAAGGGTTCGCCGAGCGTGGAGGTGCCGATCCGGCGCTCGGTGACCAGGCCGGGGTGGAGCGCGGCCAACTCCCGGAACCGGCTGAGGAGTTCGTCCACGGTCGGGTAGGCGCGGGTCTCCGGGAGGGTCACCGCGTGCCGTACCCAGGCATCGGGTCCCGCTGCGGAGGTGGCGGAGGCGAGGGGATCGGACGTCGCGGCTGTCATGAGGGTGCGGATCTCCAGGGTGGGAAGGAGGGAGGCCGGCGGGCGCGGTGCGGCCGGGCGGTTCGGGGTGGGTCAGTCCGTGACGGAGACCCGGGTGAGATCGACGTCGGCCGGACCCACGGTCACATCGGAGACCCGCTCGGTGCTGGCGTAGACATAGCTGCCGTAGAAGAGCGGGATCACCGGGAAGTCCGCCAGGATCGCCTTCTGGGCATCGTTGTAGAGCCGGTTCGCCATGGCCGGATCGGTAGCGGCGTCGGCCTGGCTGAGCAGTTTGTCGACGCCTTCATCGCTGTAGCTGCTGCACATACAGCCGCCGCTCTCGGTGAAGATGCCGTACAGGGTGTTCTGCATGCTCGGGTACAGGGCGCCCCAGCGGGCGTGCGAGAGTCCGGTGATCTTCTTGCCGATCACCTTCTCGCTGAACTCCGCCCAGTCGGCGGTGGGTACGGCCCGGACCTGGCTGATGCCCAGATTCTGTCTGAGCTGGTTGGCGATCGCCTTGTACAGCTCGTCCAGGCCGAGACCGCCCGGGTAGGTGATCGTCAGCTCCCCGGACCAGCCGCCCGCCTCGTCGAACAGCTTCTTGGCCGCCGCCGGGTCGAAGGCGCAGGCATCGCACAGCCCGGTCTGCGCGCCGACCTCGGAGGGCGGGGTCAGCGAGGTGGCCGGGGTGTACAGACCGCCGTAGATGGCCTTGTTCACGGCGGAACGGTCGATGGCCATGGACAGGGCCTTGCGCAGCCGTACGTCCTTGAACCGGTCGCCGAACAGCGGCAGCGCGATGAACTCCAGCGAGGGCGCCTCATAGGTGTGCAGCCGGTCCCCGAAGTCGGCCTTGGCCTGGCCGAACTTGCTGATCGGCACGCCGATCACATCGGTGTTGCCCGCGAGCGCGTCGGTGTAGGCGGTGTTGAGGTCGGTGTAGGACTTGAAGGTGATGGCCGACGACTTGGGCTTGGGACCCTGATACGCGCCGTAGGCGGTGACCGTGGCGCCCCCGTCGGGCTTCCAGGCGGAGTCCATCTGGTACGGGCCGTTGCCGATGGGCTTGCGGTCGAACGCTTCGAGGTCCGTGAACGCCGCCTTCGGCAGCGGATAGAAGCCCGTCTGGCTCGGGGTGAGACGGAGCGGGAACTGACTGTCGGGGCTGGAGAGGGTGACTTCCAGAGTGGTGGCGTCGACGGCCTTCACACCCGACAGGGTCTTGACGGACGGCTTGCCCTTGGCCGGGTTCAGCGCCGCGTAGCCCTCGATTCCCGCGAGCTGGCCGTTGCCGGCCCAGCCGTTGGGCCCGTAGGCGGTGGCGTTCCAGGCGTCGGCGTAGCTCTGCGCGGTGACCGGCTCACCGTTGTGGAACTTCCACCCGGGGCGGAGCTTGATGGTCCAGTGCCGGGCGTCCGGGGAGGTGACCGACTCGGCCTGGACGTAGCTGATCTTCCCCTTGGCATCGACTCCGACCAGGGGTGCGAAGAGGACGCGTACCTGGTCGTAACCGATGGTGGTACGGCCCGGAGTGAGATGGTCGGGTTCGCCGACGGCGACCGAGAACCCTCCGGACCCGGCGGCACCGTCTTCGCCGTCGCTGCCGCCGGAGCAGCCGGCCAGGGTCAGCACGAGGGTCAGCGATAGGCTCGCCGAGGCTGTGAGCATGGGTGATCTGCGCAAGACGACTCCCCAGGGATAAAGGGCGGGCACCATGGGCCGGACCGGGAGACGGACCGGGCTGCCGTGATCTCAATGCGGCGCGTACCGTGATCCTGGGCGCGCTCAGGTGCCATGTCAATGCAAAAGTACGAAACTTTTAGCATGAGATGAAAGTTTAATTGGAGGAAGCATGGGCGACGTCGAGTCGGGCGCGGCGCACAACGGGCACGGTGGCGGCGGCGCGTGGAGCCGTGAGGCGTTCGTGGAGGAGATCGGCCTGGTGTGGGAGGAGGGCGGCAGCGGCCGGATGGACGGCCGGGTGGTCGCCTACCTCCTCATCACCGATGTGCCGTACGTATCCTCGGCGGAGCTGGCCCGTGAGCTGCGGGTGAGCGCCGGTTCCGTCTCGCTCGCGACCCGCCGTCTGGTCGAGGCGGGGTTCATCAGACGGCACGCGGTGCCCGGGAAGCGCAGCCACTACTTCCGTGTCGACGACGATGTGTGGGGCAGCTTCCTGGCGGGTGAACGGCGCTATCTGGCCCGGCAGGAACAACTCGCCGAACAGGCCCTGGCCCTGCTCGGCCCAGAGGAGGAGACGCCGCGCCGACGTCTGGGCAATATGCGCGACTACATGCGCTGGGTCCAGGGCAGCCACCACGATCTGCTGACGCAGTGGAAGGCGTACCGGGCGCAGACGGCCGCTCCCGGCGACCGGCAGGACGACTCCTCGTCCACGGGCCGGCGGGACGCCGCGGCGACGGTGGCCGCCGAGGAGTCGCGGAGCCGTTCCTCCGGCGCGCTGGGCCCGGCACTGTCCCGGCGGCTGGTCCCCGACGGGCTGTGGGCCGCCGCTGAACCCCTCCTGCCCGCCGGCCCCGGTGACGACCGGGCGGCCCTCATCGCCGTCGTCTATGTGCTCACCTCCGGCTGCGGCTGGCAGCAACTCCCCGCCCACTTCGGGGTCTCGCACTCCACCGCGCACCGGCGCTTCACCGCGTGGACCAAGAACGGCTTCTGGCAGCGCTGGCTGGACGCCGTGCGCGAGGCGGACGACCAAGCCGGTCTCGCCTGGTGCGAGCTGGTCGTCCAGGCGGCGGCCGACCGCCGTCCAGGCGGCAGGCCCTGACCGGCGCCGGGCTCGCGACCGCGCCGATCAGCGGGGTCCCTCACCAGCTGTGCCGGTACGCCCCGGTCGGGCGGCGCCGACGGTCAGGGGTCCGTGTCAGAGGCCGGTGTCAGGGGCCGCTGCCCGGCACCGGTCGCGCCGGGCTGCGGGGGCGTACGCAACAGGTGCGACAGGGCGGGGCGGCCGGGTACGACGACGGTCGCCGAACCGGCTGTCACATCCCGGCCATGGCGGCACAAGCCGACGAACGCTTTCGCCTGCCTCGCGGCCCTGCCGAGACCGGCCACCTGACCAGTGGACACGTCCCCGACCGCCCACTCCACGAGGACCTGGAGCACCCGGCCACGCGCCGGGCCCGAGCCAGGCCCGCCGGACGGGAAAGAGCCGACAGCCCTGGCCATCGCGACCAGTTGGGCTCAACAGAGCCACGGAAACGGGGAGGCCAGTGGGATGTTAGGGTCACCTTACTAACAAGGTTTGGGCTGAGATCAGGATCTCTTCCTGGCGGCCAGGAGGAGATCGGGTGGTGCGGGACTCGCGGCTGTCGAGGGTCGGAAGACCGTGGGCACTGGGCCGCGCGACAGAAGGAGGAACGTCTACACCGCTGCTCGCGCAGCGACGCAGGCGCAAAGGTGTCCCGGCCATCGCGGTCGGCCTGCTCATCCTCGTCAGCGCACTCGTCGGCGCGATCTGGCTCAGCCTTGCCGTTGGCACGGGACCGGTCGGCACCGATGACGTCCTGTCCGGCGTATTCGGCCCAGACCTCACCGACAAGGGGCAGCTCATCCTCCAAGAGGTCCGTATCCCGCGCACGGTGGCCGGTCTTATGGCTGGAGTCGCTCTTGGGCTGGCCGGGGCCATCATGCAAGGCGTAGCTCGGAACCCGCTCGCCGATCCCGGTCTCCTCGGCATCAACGCAGGTGCTTCCGCCGCTGTGGTCTTCGCCCTGAGCATTCTCGGTCTGTCCGCCCCCGAGCAGTACGTCTGGTTCGGCTTCGCCGGCGCACTTGTCGCGGCACTGATCGTCTACGGCATCGGCGCCATCGGCCGCGACGGCGCGACCCCCGTGAAGATCGCGCTTGCCGGAGCCGCCGCCAATGCCGCCCTCCTCTCCCTCACCACAGCGATGCTGCTGAAGGACACTCGCTCGTACGACCAGTACCGACTCTGGCAGGTCGGCTCGCTCACCGGCAGGGACACGGAGGTCCTCTGGACGGCCCTCCCCTTCGTCGCCGTCGGTACTCTGCTCGCCCTCATCCTCAGCTCCCAGCTCAATACGCTCGCCCTCGGCGACGATGTCGCCCGGGGGCTTGGCCAGCGCACCGGCCTCGCACGCGCCGGTGCCGGCGCGGTGGTGGTTCTCCTGTGTGGCATCGCCACCGTCGTGGCCGGCCCCATCGCGTTCGTCGGACTCGTCGTGCCCCACGCCGTACGCCTGCTCGCCGGTCCGGACCACCGCCGGCTGCTGCTGTTCAGCGCACTGCTCGCCCCCACTCTGCTTCTCCTCGCCGATGTAGTCGGCCGTGTGATCGCTCCACCCGGTGAGGTGCAGGCGGGCATCGTCACTGCCGCGATCGGCGCGATCCCCTTCGTTCTCTTGGTCCGCGGGCGCAAGACGATCACGACGTGACCACCTCCCAGACGACCGGTGCTGTCACCGCGCAGGAGGACCAGACCATCTCCCAGACGACCGGTGCTGTCACCGCGCAGGAGGACCAGACCATGAAATCTGTTCGCGGCGCCACTGGTCAGGCCGCCTCACCTGCCCTGCGGCGCCGACACGAGGCGATCCGCCTCATCACCGCCACTCGCCGCGCCCGACACCGGCGCACCACCGCGGTGTGCGTGCTACTTGCCGCGGCTCTCCTCGTTGTCTTCACCGCCTCACTGTGCTTCGGCGACGTGCCCACCCCTGTTGGCGAAGTTCTGCGCGCCCTGACCGGCCAGGCCGGTGGGGGCACCCGCTTCGTCGTCATCGAACTGCGGCTTCCGCGCTCTCTGCTCGCCCTACTCGTGGGCTGCGCCTTCGGAATTTCCGGCGCCCTGTTCCAAGCGCTTCTGCGCAACCCCCTCGCCAGCCCAGACGTCATCGGCGTCAGCCAAGGTGCCAGTGCCGCGGCAGTCGTCGCCAGCGTAGGGCTGGGCCTCAGCGGCATGGGCATCTCGCTCGCCGCCTTGGCCGGCGCCCTCCTCAGCGCGACCGCCATCTACGCGCTCGCTTGGCGCCGAGGCGTCTCGGGACAGCGCTTCGTGTTGATCGGAATCGGTGTCGGAGCCGCACTGTCGAGCATCGTGTCCTACCTCCTGACCAGCGCGGAGGTCACCAGGGCCCAGGACGCCCTGGTCTGGCTCACGGGAAGCCTCAACGGCAGTGCCCTCGACCAGGTCTGGCCGCTACTGGCCGCCCTCGCCGTCCTGCTGCCCCTGACCGCGATGGCCCATCGCCACCTCGGCGCACTCGAACTGGGCGACGACACCGCCGCTGGTCTGGGCACCCCGGTAAACCGTAGCCGCCTCGCCCTGCTCGGATGCGCCGTCGCCCTTGCGGGTGTGGCCACCGCCGCTGCCGGTCCGGTCGCCTTCGTCGCCCTGATCGCCGCGCCTGTCGCACGCCGCCTCGCTCCCGCCGCGGGTGCGGCAGTGCTACCCGCGGCCCTTGCCGGGGGAGTGCTGGTTGCCGCAGCCGACTTCATCGGGCAGCACCTGCTGTGGTCCAGCCAGTTCCCCGTCGGAGTGGTCACCGGCCTCATCGGTGCTCCCTACCTGCTGTGGCTGCTGGCCCGCACCAACCGGGCCGGCGGAGCAGGTTGAACGCCTCGACCGTGGCCGCCACGAACTCTGCCCCGAACCCCTAGTGTCCTGAGTCTTTATTTCGCTATAGAAGTAGGCTGGGCTCATGGCGCGTATGGGTCGGCCGACGGTCGAGGTGGTTCTGGCGGATGAGG